>JAGQPW010000063.1:0-23242 GCA_020426515.1 Planctomycetaceae bacterium
AGCGCCATCGTGACGATGTTTAACAACGGATACGTCGGCTCCCGCCGCCGGGGATCGGTGAGTTCCGTAAAATGATCGGCAATGCGAACGGACGACTTGCGCGCCATGAGGCACCTCCTTGTGACCGGCGCCTCGTCCATCACCTCACGTGATCACTCCTCCGAAACGCCATCCCCTGATTCTCGCAAATTGCCCAACATCGCGCAATCGCCCTGCGATCTGGGCGGGGATTTGCGACGCTGGTAAGTATGCCTCCAATATCTGGAGCCTCAATACCGGTTCAAAATCCATTAACGGCACCGATGACTGGTCCTTCAGCAGTCAGCACGTGGGAGGAGTCCACTTCCTGCTGATGGATGGTTCCGTTCGCTTCATCAGCGAAAACACCAATACCGGACTGGTGCAGAACCTTGCCAACAAGTCCGATGGAAACGTTGTGGGTGAGTTCTAGTTTGCTCAAGAGCCCGTTCCGCGTTTGCTCGGCCGCAATCGGAGGATGGCACGTCTGCTCGGGGTGAACTACATCGTTCCCGCGTTTCGATGCCGATTGCGGTATTCACGCGGCGAGCAGCCACAGTGCTGTTTGAATGCGGCATTGAAGCGACTGAGCGAACCGAATCCGGCTTCGAATGCCAGGTCCACGATCTGTCGATCGGTACTGATGAGCAGTCGCTGGGCATGTGCCAGGCGGTGTTGCAGCAGGCACTCGACCATGGTCTGGCCGAAGACTTTGCGAAACAGGCTCATGGCATAGCCGCCAGCGAGTCCCACAGCATTGCTGATCTGATCAACGGTCAGCGGTTCGGAGTGATGCAGCGCGATGTACGCTGCCATTCGTTCCACCGCTGAGGCGTTTGTGGCGGGAAGCGCTGTGTGGGGAGAGGGCGACAACGAGTTGTGTCCGATGGCCGACCAGAAGCGCAGCAACATGGCCTGCAGTTCATGAATGGCTGCTGCGGCCAGAATGGTTGATGAGCGCGGGATCAGATCACGAGTCCACGACTCGAAACGGGCAACACCATCCGGAATGACACGGTCCATTGGGGCCATCAGGACATGTCCGCCCAGCAGCGCCTGAACGAAAGTTTCAGGAAGGTCGAACTGCAGAAACTGATTCAGTGGAATCGTCGCCACATAGTAGGTTCCATCATCAATAGGCGGGATCGACTGGTGAGGAATGGCGGCCCAAAAGGCGGACAGGGTTCCACGGGGGACATCCAGTCGTCGACCGCCGATCAGGTAATGCAGCTCTGAGACGGGCAGAAAATTGAGTTCGATTTCGTTATGCCGATTCGGACGAGGCATCGCCGTCGACTGCCATTTGGTGCAGGACAGGCCATACGGCTCGAAGTCAGTGCGGCGGGGATCGAATTTGTGGACCACAATGTGAGGATACAGTGAGTTTTTGCGTGTTGCCAGCAAGAGTGCTCTAATTGGATGCTCTATGATACATCGATCATGATTGACATGAGTCCGTCTTTGGGGTGTGGTGAGACGGTTGGCACCGCAGGACGCGGGGAAATCTGGAGTGTTCTGCATGCGTCACATGCTGCAAGAGTTGCCCCTGAACACGATGCGATCTGTCGTGTGGTTTGCGACATGCTCTGCACTGTGGCTGGCCGCAGTGCCATTGAGTGCTGCGGAGCCGCCCGCATTCTTCCGCGGGATCAACCTCAATGGGCCTGAACTGGTTATCGATGGGCGGTCCTGGGAAGGAGGCGATTCGAAGAATTTCGAGTGCCGTGACAAGTCCTTCGAGAAGCAGGATGTGTCGCTGATTCCCGCGACCGACGCCGCCCGGGCAACCATGATTCGTAGTAGCCGGTGGGGAGGAAACCGCGTTGAGCTGCGGAATCTGCCTGCCGGGCCATTGACCCTGTTCCTGTATCTCTGGGAAGACAACAACTCCGAAACGTTTTCCATCGCCCTCAACGACAAGACCGTTCAGGCGAAGGTGATCAGTGGGCAGGCTGGTCACTGGCAGCGGCTGGGACCCTGGTTCGCGGAAGCGCGAGATGGTCGCATCGTGCTGACCAGCAAAGGAGGGGCGGCGAATTTCTCGGGAATTGAGATCTGGACGGGGCACTACGATGGACCGGCAGAACCGCCGTTGACCGAGGAACAACTGGCGTTCTTCGAAAACCGCATTCGCCCTCTGCTGGCCCAGCACTGCTACGAATGTCACAGTTCAGGAAGTGAAGACCTGCAGGCCGGTTTACTGGTGGATTCCCGACCGACGCTGCGCCGGGGTGGCGATACCGGACCGGCCATTGTTCCCGGTGATGTGGAACGCAGTCTGTTGATTCAGTCGGTCCGATATGTGGGGGATCTGCAGATGCCTCCCGAGGGAAAATTGAGCGATCGCGAGATTGCTGATCTGGAACGCTGGGTCGCGATGGGGGCACCTGACCCGCGGAAAGACGCCACCCGATTCGTTCGCAAGAAGTTCAATCTCGACGAAGCTCGAAAATTCTGGTCGCTCCGTCCAGTGACCAACCCGAAAATCCCCAGCATCAGAGACACTCGCTGGCCTCGTAATGACATCGATCACTTCATCCTCGCGAAGCTGGAGCAGAAGCAGCTTCAGCCAACCGGCGATGCTGATCGCACAATGCTGATTCGCCGTGCTACCTACGATCTGACGGGACTGCCTCCTTCTCCAGTGGAGGTGGCTGATTTTCTGAATGACGATTCGTCACAAGCGTTTGCCCGGGTTGTGGACCGGCTGCTGGCCTCGCCTCACTACGGGGAGCGCTGGGGTCGGCATTGGATGGACCTGGTTCGCTATGCCGACACGGCGGGCGACAATTCCGACTATCCTGTTCCGCAGGCGTACCGCTATCGCAATTACATCATCGATTCCCTGAACGCCGATAAGCCATACGATCAGTTTCTACGGGAGCAAATTGCCGGAGATCTGCTGCCCGCTGCCGATGACGCCCAGCGAAACGAGCAGTTGGTAGCGACTGGGTACATCGCGATTTCGCGACGGTTCGGTTCCATCGTGAAGGACTATCCGCAGCATCTCACAATCGAAGATACGCTCGACAACATCGGACGCACGGTGCTCGGCCTGACGTTGACGTGTGCTCGCTGTCACGATCACAAATTCGATCCGATTTCGCAGGACGATTACTACGGGTTGTATGGGATCCTCGAAAGTACCCAGTATCCGTTTCCCGGAATTGAACTCGACAAGAAACCTCGCGACTTTGTTGCTCTGCTCGGCCTGGAAGACGGTCCCGACTCATTGGCGTATGCGGTGTCCGAGGGGGCTCCCGGAGATGCGGCCGTTCACTTGCGTGGGGAACCGGCCAAACATGGCGCTGTCATTCCTCGTCGATTCCTCGAAGTCCTGGGCGGGGATTTGTTGCCGACAGAAGCTGTCGATCAGAGTGGTCGGCTGCAGTTGGCCGAGTGGTTGACGCGGCCCGACAATCCGCTGACTGCTCGTGTGATGGTCAACCGCTTGTGGCAACATCATTTTGGTACCGGTCTGGTCAGTACGCCGAGTGATTTCGGCACACGCGGCCAGCCTCCCACGCATCCGGAATTGCTGGACTGGCTGGCCGCGCGGTTCATGGCCGATGGCTGGTCGCTGAAGTCCATGCATCGGCTGATCATGCTGTCACGGACCTATCAACTCAGTTCCCGAAGTTCCGAGCTGCCGAGTGCAGTCGCGACCCGCAATATGGCCGTTGATCCGACGGCGTCGCTGCGGTGGCGGTTCGAACGGCAGCAACTCGATGCGGAATCCCTGAGAGACACACTCCTGATGGTGAGTGGTGAGCTGGATACCTCCATGCCGCGCGAGCCGCATCCGTTCCCACCTGTGGACAAGTGGGGATTCACGCAGCATCACCCGTTTCGTGACAGCTACGATTCGAACCATCGGACCGTGTACCTGATGACAGCCCGGCTGAATGCGAGGCCGTTCTTCACGACGTTCGACGGGGCGGATCGCAACGCCAGTACCGCGATTCGCGACAGTTCTGTAACGACTGTGCAGTCGTTGTATCTGATGAATGATGAGTTCGTGCATGGGCGAGCCTCAGCATTCGCAAAGCGGTTGATTGCGGAAGAAACCGAAGAGTCTCAGCGGTTGTCCCGAGCCTTCCAGCTGGTGATGGGGCGGCAGCCGACACTTGCCGAACAGACGATGGCGGAAGGATGGCTGCAGCACCTGACCGCTCAGCTAACAGCTGAGGAGACGCCTGCCGGCGAACGCGAGCAGGCCGCGTGGTCAGCACTGGCTCGCGTCTTGTTCCGCACGAATGAGTTTCTGTATCTCGACTAAAGTTTAACGTTGCTTCTGGGAGTTTCATCATGCAGTCACCGACCTTCACCCGCCGCGTCGCGCTCCGCTCGCTGGTGGGTGGTTCGATGCTGTTTCCCGGCCTGGTGTCGGAACTGCTGGCAGCCGAAGAGGGAGAGTCGTCGCAGGGGCCACTTGCGTCCAGACCGTCGCACTTTGCCGCCAGAGCAAAACGTGTGATCATGGTCTTTGCGACGGGCGGGGTGTCCCATATCGACACCTTCGATCCCAAGTCGTCAGAGAAGGGACGCGATGGGAGCGGCAAGGACAAGCTGATGGGGAGTGTATTTCCCTACAGCGCAAATGCGGCGTGTGGCACAGAGGTGAGTGATCTGTTTCCTCACCTTCGTAACACCATGGAGGACATCTGCGTCATTCGGTCGATGAAGTCAGCCCACTTCGATCACACCGAAGCGGCTGTCGGCATGCATACCGGATCAGCGACGTTCACGCGTCCAAGCATGGGCTCGTGGCTGAGCTACGGGCTGGGCACGCTCAATCAGAATCTGCCGTCGTTCATCGTCATTGCTCCGCACCTGCCGTATGGGGGAACGCAAGTCTATGCCAGCGATTTTCTCCCCGCCTATCATCAGGGAACTCGAGTTATTCCCGGTGCCCAGCCGATCGACAACCTCGTTCCACGAACACAGAAGCGTGGTGTGCAGGAACTGGAACTGGAACTGGCGAAGCGGCTGAATGCTCAGCATTTTTCCAATCGCCAGGATGATTCTCGTCTGGCGGCCCGCATCAAGAGTTATGAGACCGCCTTCCAGATGCAGACAGCTGGCCCTGAAGCCTTTGATGTCGGCCAGGAAGACGATCGCACCTTGTTGGCCTACGGACTGGAACGCGGGCAGACAACGAGCTTTGGCTGGCAATGTCTTGTCGCCCGTCGACTGGCCGAACGCGGGGTGCGCTTTATTGAACTGGTTGATAGCGGATCGCGTCCCAACTGGGATTCGCACGGCGACATGAAGGAACACGTGCCGCTGGCCAAAGCGGCAGACCAGCCTCTCGCCGCTTTGATTCTCGACTTGAAGCAGCGCGGGATGCTGGACGAAACACTGATTGTCTGGGCAACGGAGTTTGGCCGCACACCGACCAAAGAAGGCAAATTCGGGCGTGGCCATCATGGCGACTGTTTCTCGATCTGGCTGGCGGGTGGCGGCATCAAAGGGGGGATGGTGTACGGGGCGACCGACGAAGTTGGCCGCAGCATCACTCGCGATCCCGTCGATGTGCATGACCTGCACGCGACGATTCTGCATCTGATGGGCATCGACCATACACGACTGACCTATCGCCACGCCGGTCGCGATTTTCGCCTGACCGATGTGCACGGCCGACTGGTGCGGGGAATTCTCAGCTAGCGTGGTTGGCGGGAGACTGTGTGACCTGACTTCGTCGCGCTAGTGATAACAAGAGTTGATTGACGCCTGTTGCTCGCGGGGGATGGGCGAACCGCTAAAAAGATGTCGAGACGAATCGATCTTGTGATTCGTTGTTCGTCTCAGTCCTACCTCAATTCAAACGCGCTCATCCACATGAAACAAACCGTTTTTCCATCGCTCATGGTTGTTGCTCTGCTGTTGCTGTCCACAGCGTTGTGGGCAGAGTCGTTTCCAAAGGTCCTGTTCGAGGATGACTTTTCGGGGACGGGACTGAAGAAGGAGTGGGGCTCATGGAAAAGCGAAACGATTGTTCGCGATGGAGTGATGGTTGGCATCACGCCCAAGGATGCCGATCACCCTTCGGTCAATACGATCAAGCTGCCGCCGCTGAGCGACATGGAAGTGGATGTGGCGTTCAAATTCGCGGGTTCGAACCGTTTTAGCGTGATGTTTCGCGACCTCGACTACAAAGGGTCTCATGCCGGCCACATCTGCCATGTGGCGGTCACCGATAAGTCGGTGACACTCTTCGATGGCAAAACAGGGATCTTCGCTAATGAATACTACGACAAACGGAAGACGCCTGGCGGCTTGAGCGATGCCGAAAAGCAGGCGATCGAGAAAACGAAGTCCACTCAGAAAGTCTCTCTCGATCCGGAACAGTGGCACAACCTCGTGATCCGCATTGAGGGCGATGTGATCAAAGCCTGGATCGATGGGGAACTCGTCGGCACGCTCCAGTCTCCGGGCATCGCGCATCCCACGAAATCGAATATGAACATCACGACCGTCGACCGCGAAGTGCACTACGACAACTTCTTCATCCGGACACCCTGAGGCTCACTAGGCCAGCGACGGGCAGTGCGAAGCACAGATGCTTCGCACCTGGGCCAGGTCGAGATCGAGCTGCGTCTTGAGTGCGGCAGTGTCCGGGAACTGCTGGATGGGGCGGATGTGGGCGATGAGGTCGACGTCCAGCAGTTGACCATACAGATCGCCGGAATAGTCCAGAACGTGAACCTCGACCTTGGAGGTCCGCTCTGCGAAAGTCGGGTTCGGCCCGATGTGAATCGCGGCCGCGCGAGGCTGATCGTCCAGTTGAACGAGTCCGGCATAGACGCCTTCCGCCGGGAGCACCATCGGGATTTCTTCGAGATTGGCGGTGGGAACTCCCATGTGCCGGCCGCGTCGGGCACCGCCAGCGACGATGCCGCGAATGCGGTACGGGCGTCCGAGCATCTCCGTCGCGTGCTGGAGATGACCTGCACGCAAGGCCCGACGGATCTCGGTTGAAGAGACCAGCTGCTGGTCATTCTGCAGCGGATCAACAATCTCAATTTCCACCTGGAACTGCTGTCCCAGCGTACGCAAAGTGTCGATCGTCCCTGCGCGGTCTTTGCCGAAAAAGAAGTTGGGACCCTCGACGAGCCCACGCGCCTGAACTTCCCGCACGAGGACGGATTCAAAGAACTCAGCAGGGGAGAGATTCAGGAGATGCCGCGTCGGCTCCATCGCGATCACGGTGTCGACACCGTATTGCTGCAACAGATCGGCCTTCTGGCGAATTGGCGTCAGTTGTGGCGGAACGCGGTCGGGGTAGAGGACCGTTGCCGGGTGTGGCTCGAAGGTGATGACCACGGCACTTGTCTCGTGCTGCCTGGCCATCGTGGTGAGCCGCTTGAGGATCGACTGATGTCCGCGATGAACTCCGTCGAAGTTGCCAATCGACACGTATCCCTGTCGATAAGCGGTTGGCGTGGAGAAACCGTGAAGCAGGGACATGGCTCAGCAGCAGACTCAAGGCGGGACGTAACTCAGACCCCGCATTGTAGGCCAGACCTTGCCGGACTTTCTATGACCCGGCCGGAGTTTCCCGAGAAGCGAACGGGATGCCCTGCGGACCGCACCGACTACTCGACCTTCCAGATCAACCATCCGGCATGTGAGGCCAGGCTCGCCGTTCGCAGTTTCTGCAGAGCCGGGGTGCGGACCGACTCGGGTAAAGTGACGGAGCGAGGGAGTGAGATGGGGTGCAGTCTGGATTCAATCTGTTGCTGGAGAATTTGCCGTGCGAGGGCCTGTGCGGTGTTGTTGGCCTGTGGCTGCAGCGAGCTGATTTCCACCAGACGGATCGTCAACAGAGCATCTGTTTCACGCAGAGTCGACGAAATACCAAAGCGAATTCGCTGAGTCGGGATCTCTCCTCCCAGCGTGGGCCGCAGAGAGGCCCGTAATTCGATGATGGCTTCGCGGTCCGTGAATTCAAAGCTGAGCGGGCGTTCGCTGTCGAGAATGAGCGTCGCTAATGAAGCGGTGGGACCATCGAGTCCGGGAAGGTTCGGAGTTCCGTCAGGTGCCTGAACCTGTCCGACGAGCTGGCTCAGTTCCTGAATGGTCTGGTCCAGTTGCGTGTCGCGAATTTCCTGTCCGGCCAGAGGGAGTTTGGCAACCAGCTCAGTGAGCTGATCCTGGTGAACAACAATAACGAAGCCCTGTTCCGTCGACAGATCGGCCCAGTCGGGCGAAGTGACGGCCAGACCCTTTCCTGGAAGTGCCAGGAGACCAAAGTGGTCTGTTGACATCGATTCCAGGGTAGGGACAGGGCCCAGTTGTGCGGGCCACTTCTTCCGGGCCAGTGCGAGACCCTGATTGAGCCTCACCAGTTCCGTGTCGATGGCGTCGTTGAATTTGGGGGCGAGTTCCTGCGTCAGGCGATGTGCGGCAATGCGTTCGGCCTGCGGACGCCGCTGTTCGGCCCCCATGAACGCTGCCATGCTCACCAGCGGACCAATCAGGGGGATGGGATCAGCCGGTGTGTGCGCCGCGATGTTTCGCTGCTTGGTTTCGAGGAAGGCGGATGGAGACCGGGTGGCGATGGCGTTTCCCTGAAAGTCCATCTGCTTGGTGAGCTGAAACCGGTACTCGCCCTGTCCCTGAACGACAGCCTGGGGGGTATAGCCGGTGGTGCTGCTGTTCGTGGTACCCCGCAGATGGACATACCACCGCAACTGAGCAGGCGATGGGAAGAAGTCGAATTCCGATTTGGACTGTGTGGTTTGCGTGCCGTAGACATCCGCCCCGAGGATGCAATCGCGAACCGGCCCTTCATCACACTGTTCGCGGTCCACGAGCCTTCGGAGCAGGCCTTCCGAAAGCAGCAGGCTTCCGCCGTGAGAATTGATGAAATTGAACAAGGCCTGCTGTTCGACTGCCGGAATCGGAATGACTTCCGGGGGTGTGGCGGGCTCGACTCGTTCTGGCAGAATGGGAGCAGGAAATTGTCCGGCGACAGGCAGCGAGAGGACGATCAGGCAGAAAACGATCTGGCCTGCCTGACGGGCGGCAAATGCACGGTCAGATTGTGATGTTGCGACGAATGGCATGAGATTGTCTCGTGGCGGATGTCGCAGAGGATGTGGGGACGTGAACAACGCAGGGCCGATTCTACTGCGAATAGCGATTTTGACGCGACAGGAATTCGCCACGCGTTGCGGAAACGCATCAGGCTGTCCTTCCGTGCACGATGAGCGAGATCGTTCTGTTCGTCAGACGCCCGGCCAGACTTCTCAGAACTCAGTTCTCATCACGACTTGCGCTTGTCGTGGCGCCGCCGTGGGGCATGATTGAAATGGAATTGACTCGCGTCGTCTTACAGGCAGTCTGGTTATGAAGAAAAATCCGCTCACACAACACTGGGATGTCCTTGTTCTCGGGTTGTTCACCTTGGGGTGCATGGTCTTGTTTGTGGCCAACGAAAAAGGCTGGCTGCTGCCCCGTCGCACCGTTGAGGCGAGCGAATTTCGCCCCTCCGGGCCAGATGTGCCGGGGGCCACTCCTGAACAGACGCCGAACGCTGCCGCTTCGGAAACACCGGCTCCTGCAGCACTCGGTGATGACGAGGACTACAACCCGCGCGACCTTGATCGCCATGTGCCGCCAGCCCATCAACCGGGTGTTGTGGCGATGGGGCCCAATGCTCCGCTCGGTGGACTGCAAGTCTTTCCCGGGGACAACGCCTGGAATCAGCCCGTCGCTGACGCTCCTGTTGATCCCCTGTCGGATCTGATCATCAAGACCATTGGAGCGGAAAAGGGGCTGTTTCCGGATTTCGGTGCCGGGTACTGGAATGGTGCTGAGATCGGCATTCCCTACTACGTGGTGGGCGGCGATCAGCCTCGCGTTCCAATTGGCTACACCGCCTATGGCGACCAGAGTGATCCGGGACCGTTTCCCATTCCACCGCGCGCACCGATCGAAGGGGCTCCCAACACCGATGGGGACCGGCACTGCATCGTACTCGACAAGGACAACATGAAGCTGTACGAGCTGTTTCGCGCCTTCTCGATTGCCGATGGACGGATGTGGCGTGCAGATTCTGGTGCAGTGTTTGATCTGAAATCAAATGACTTTCGCCCGCTGGGCTGGACCAGTGCCGATGCGGCTGGTCTGCCGATTTTTCCCGGACTGGTCCGCTATGAAGAAGTTGTCGAACTGGGCGAGATCAAGCACGCCTTGCGGTTCACGGTACAGAAGACTCGTCGGGCCTTTGTGCACCCGGCTCGACACTACGCCAGCCGCGACACCAATGCCCTGCTGCCTCCCATGGGAATGCGCGTGCGGCTGAAGTCCGACTTCGACATCAGTGGCTTCCCGCCGGAAGCCCAAGTCATTCTGCGGTGCCTGAAGACCTACGGCATGCTGCTCGCCGACAATGGCAGCGACTGGTACGTCAGCGGGGCCCCTGATCCTCGCTGGAACGATACCGCACTCAAAACGCTCAAACAGGTTAAGGGGAGCGATCTTGAAGTGGTTCTGATGGAAGATGTCGTCGTCGATTGATTCATTCGCCTTGCTTGAATTGAAACCATAGCGGGGGCGACTTATTGTCTGGTCATGTCCGCACGTATGGTGCGGAGTACAGTCTCGCTCGCAGGAGTTGGCCATGACAGACGTGCGGCGGTTGGATCGACGGCAGTTTCTCAAGACCGGCGCTGCCGGAGCAGCGTTAACATTGGGAGTGACGCAGGCCGTATCGGCCGCTGCCGATGAAGCCGGATGGATTGATGCTCACTCGCATATCTGGAGCCGGGATCTCACATTGGCTCCGCTGGCGAACGGACAAACCCTGGATGACCTGAAACCACCCAGCTTTACCACCGAGGAATTGTTTCGTACCTGTGAGCCAGAGGGCGTGCGGCAGGTGGTGCTCATTCAGCATTACCCGTATCACGGCTGGAATAATGACTATCTGATTCATGAGGCTGCGCGATTTCCCGATCGGCTGCGCGTTGTCGGGATGCTCGATGACACACAACCGGGCGCCGGTCATAAGATGCGCGAACTGCTGCAGCGGCGAGTCACCGGATTTCGCATTACGCCGCGCGGACGAGGCAACGAAAACTGGCTCACGGGCGATGGCATGCAGGAGATGTGGTCGACCGGAGCGCAGACCGGGCAGGCGATGTGCTGCCTGATCGGTGCCGAAGAGCTGCCTCGCGTGGATGCGATGTGCGCCAAGAATCCGGGGACGCCTGTTGTGATCGATCACTTTGCCCGAATTGGAGTTGATGGGGAGATTCGTAAGAGCGATGTTGATCAGCTGTGTCGCCTGGCGCGGCATCCCAAGACGTTCGTTAAGGTCTCGGCGTTCTACGCTCTTGGGCGAAAGAAACCACCATACGACGATTTGCTGCCGATGATTCGTCGATTGCTCGATGCCTACGGTCCCGAACGGCTGATGTGGGCCAGTGACTCCCCATATCAGCTGACCGAACCCAACAGCTACGCCGCCTCGATTCGACTGATTCGCGATGATGCAGACTTCCTTTCGACTGGTGACCGGGAGTGCCTGCTGAGAAAGACCGCAGCAGCGGTTTACTTCTTCCAGTAGTATGGTCTGTCATTCCCGAAAGCGGGCCGAATCGGGGTTTCCCATTGGCAACGCGCGGGGTGTGAAGTAAGTTTGCCGGGAAGTCTTCAGTTTAATCAAAAGCACTTGATCTGTTTCGTGTTACGGCAGAGGTGAGGCGTCGGCCATGAGGATATTGCTGGTCAGTTCGGAAGCCGTTCCTTTTGCCAAGACCGGAGGACTGGCGGATGTCGCCACGGGGCTGGCGAAAGCGCTGGCATCGGATGGACACGAAGTGGTGCTGGCTCTGCCCTGTTACCGACGGCACATTCCAGAGGAAGGCCGCGGCGAAAAGATCGGTCAGGTTGAAGTCCAGATGCGGATGAAACGCGTCCGGGCCGACATTCTGGAAACGACGCTGCCGGATACGTCGCTGCGAGTGTGGCTGGTCGATCAGTCCAACTACTTCGATCGGGCTTCGTTGTATGTCGAAGGAGGCTTCGACTATGCCGACAACTCGGAGCGTTTTCTGTTCTTCAGTCGGGCAGTGCTGCACGCGGCCCGCAATCTGTACTTCCTGCCGCACATCATTCACGCCAACGACTGGCAGACCGGTGCGATTCCAGCCATCGTGAAAGAGAAACTGCGGGATACCGAAGATTTTCGTGGCGTCGGGACGGTCTTCACGATTCACAACATGGCGTTTCACGGAGCCTTTCCCCCCTGGGACCTGGAACTGACCGGGCTGCCGCAAAAGTTGTTCAACTGGCGGCAGATGGAATTCTATGGCCAGCTCAATTTGCTGAAGACCGGCATCTCGTTCGCCGACATGGTGACCACGGTGAGTCCGACCTATGCTCGGGAAATCTGTCGGCCTGAGTTTGGTTGCGGACTCGATGCCGTTCTCGCGGAGTGTGGTGAGCGATTGGTGGGTATCCTGAATGGCGTCGATATGGATGCCTGGAATCCGGAACTGGACCCTCTCATTCCTCAGAAGTATTCCTCGGATCGGTTGCAGCCGGGTAAGGCCGCCTGCAAGGCGACGCTGCAATCGGAACTGGGATTGAATGTGAGTCCGAAGTCATTGTTGTTCGGCATGGTGACACGGTTGACGGACCAGAAGGGGCTGGACCTGATTTCCGCCCGCATCGAAAACCTGCTCGAGGCGGACACGCAGTTTGCCTTTCTGGGCACTGGCGATGAAGGTTACGAAAAGCTGCTGCGGGAACTGGAGCAGCGCTATCCGGGACGCATCTCGGCAACGATTGGCTTCAACGAGAAGCTCGCGCATCGGATTGAAGCGGGCTCCGATGCTTACCTGATGCCCAGCCGCTTTGAGCCTTGCGGACTGAATCAGCAGTACAGTCTGTTGTACGGCACTATCCCGATTGTGCACGCCACCGGGGGACTGGCTGATTCCGTGACCGAGGCGACGCCAGAAAACCTGGCGAATGGAACTGGCAACGGCTTCGCATTCCAGCGGTACGATGCCGATGCGTTTCTCAATGCCTGCTGGCGGGCAGTCGGCATGTATCAGTTCCGTCAGGACGACTGGCAACGCATGCAGCAGATTGGCATGACACGAGACTGGTCATGGAATCGTAGCGGTCGAGATTACATGGCTGTTTACGAACAGGCTCTCACGCGGGTGAAGTCGACCACCTGATTTCGCGTCTTCCACTCCGCTTTCTACACCGCAGCGTTGATATGCATCCCGTCTCACTTGCCCTGTTTTGGCATCAGCATCAGCCGTATTACCCGGACGATGTTTCCGGTGAAACACTCATGCCCTGGGTCCGACTGCACGGAACCAAGGACTACATCGGCATGGCGCTGCACATTAAAGAGGTGCCGGAGTTCCATTGTACGATCAATCTGGTTCCGAGCCTGCTGGTGCAGATTCAGCGGTATCTGAAGGGAGGCAGCGATCGTCACCTGGATGTCTCCCGCATCTCCGCCGACAGTTTGCCGGAGCAGGACGCCTTCTTTCTGCTGGACAACTTCTACATGTGCAACGAACAGACGATGATTCGTCCGTTCGAACGCTATCGGGAGCTTCATCTCAAACGGGCCTTTGGACGTGAGACCGGCGCTCAGGCGCTGCGGCGGTTTACGACTCAGGAACTTCGTGATCTGCAGGTGTGGTTCAACCTCACGTGGATGCACGAACTGTTATTTGAAGCAGATACCGATCTCCGCGAGTTTCGAGCCAAGGGGAAGCACTGGACCGAAGACGAGAAGAACTGGTTGCTGGCCAAGCAATTGGAAGTTCTGGGCAATATCGTTCCACTGCACCGGGAACTGAGTGAGGGGGGGCAGCTGGAGCTGACGACTACGCCGTTCTACCACCCGATTTTGCCACTGCTGTGGGACAAGAAATCGGCGCGGGAAGCCATGCCGGGATGCGCACTGCCCAAGTATGTCGACCCCTATCCCGAAGATGCGAAACAACAGATCCAGCGTGGCGTGGCCCTGCATGAAGAACTGTTCGGTATGCCGCCTCGCGGGATGTGGCCTTCGGAAGGCTCTGTCTCGCATGACATCGTAGGAGCAATCCTCGATGCAGGCATTGAGTGGATCGCCACGGACGAGGAAATTCTTTCGCATTCAACGGAAGGTTTCGTTCATCGTGATGCCCATGGCCACGTGACACATCCGGAAATGTTGTATCGTCCATGGCATGTTGACCAGGGCGACCGCTCGCTGCAGATGATTTTTCGCGATCATGGCCTGTCCGATCTGATTGGCTTCCACTATCAGCGCAACGATCCAGCGTGGGCCGCTGATGACCTGTTGGCGAAGGTCAAGGAAATTGGGCGCGTGGTTCGTGGCCACAATGCCGAACGTCCGGCCCTGGTGCCGATCATTCTCGATGGAGAAAACTGCTGGGAATACTATCCCGATGGGGGAGTCGGCTTCCTGCGGCAACTGTATCGACAGGCCGCTGCTGATCCCGGAGTGAGTGCGGTGCGGGTCAGCGAGCATCTCGACAAGTTTCCCTCCGCTCATCGCATTACGCGTCTGTTTGCGGGCAGCTGGATTAATCACGACTTCTATATCTGGATTGGCCATCATGAAGACCGTGATGGCTGGGACCTGCTGCACCTGACGCGTGAGTTTTTGAAGAAGGCGGAGCATTCTGGACGCTTTGATGCGGAACTGATTGAGGCTGCCCGCAAGGAACTGTTCATTGCCGAAGGGAGTGACTGGTTCTGGTGGTACGGAGACGACCACAACTCGGCACAGGATGACCTGTTCGACGAGTTGTTCCGTCGGCATTTGCGAAACGTGTACACACTTCTGCATGAGATCCCGCCTTCTGCGCTGCTACGGCCCGTGTCGCGGACTGAGCGGCGGCATATTCACACGCAGCCAACCAGCTTTCTCAATGTGAAAGTTGATGGCAGGCACTCCTTCTTCGAATGGCAGAACGCCGGGCGCTACCATGCTGGCAGTGAACGCGGCACGATGACCATGGTCACGGAAAGCATCATTCGTGACATCTATTTTGGTTTCGATCTCGAACGGTTGATGATTCGCTGTGATACATCGGACCGGGCCGACATCGACCTGCGTGAGTGCGATGAAGTCCGCATCAGGTTTGTTGAGCCATTTGGAATGGAGATTCGTATCGATCTCAGCGACATGCAGCATCCGGTTCCGAGCATCACGCACGATGGCAAGCTGCACAAGTACAACGGCGTGAACGTGGCCGTTGGCCGCATTCTGGAAGTGACGGTGCCCTGGGCCTCGCTGGAGATGTCCGCCGGGCAGGTGTCGCAGTTCGCCGTGGAACTGTTCCTGAAGGATGAGAGCATTGGTCGCTCTCCCAGTGAGGGCACCATCGACGCGGTGGTCCCGACGCCCGATTTCGAGAACCGCATCTGGCAGGCCTAGTTGTGGCAACGTCGTCGGTGACCTCAGATGTGAAGACGAGTCAATTCGTTGTGGGCTCGCGCGTGTTGCCAACGCAATTTTGCCTGGCGCCGCTTGCGGGGTACACCCATCTGGCGTTTCGCCGCGCGTTGCGGGAATTGGGCGGACTCGGGTTGGCGACGACCGATCTCGTGCAGGCCACGATGCTGATATCTCAGCGGCCCAAATCGCTGGAACTGATCGCAACCTCACCCGAAGATCGTCCGTTGTCGGTTCAGATCTTCTCCGGCCTGCCGCAAGAACTTGTCGCCGCTGCAGTCTGGCTGCAGGAGCATGGCTACGAAGGGATCGACATCAATATGGGGTGCCCGATGGCCAAGGTCACCGGTTCTGGAGGCGGAGCCCGGCTGATGTGTGATACTTCCGGTGCCTGCGGAACAGTGGAAGCCGTCGTCAATGCGGTGGATGTTCCAGTGACGGTCAAGATGCGACTGGGCTGGGATCAGCAGCAACGAACCGCCCCCGCGCTGGCTCGCGAATTTGAGCAGTTGGGCGTAGCCGCAGTCACCATCCATGGCCGCACGCGGCAACAGGGGTTTCATGGCGAAGTTCAGCTCGATGGGATTGCCGAAGTGGTTGCGGCTGTCGATGAGATGCCTGTGATTGGGAATGGCGATGTGCGAACTCCCGAAGATGCTCTCCACATGCAGCAGGTGACGGGCTGTGCCGGCATCGCGATTGGGCGTGGCGCTCTTCTGGATCCCTGGCTGTTCCGTAAGTTGCAAGACGTGCTCCATGGTCAGCCGGCGCGCATGCCAACGAATGATGAGCGACATGCGTTTCTGCTGCGGCACTTCGAGTTAATGACGGAACAGCATGCAGAGTACAGCTGCTTTCTGTTCCGGAAGTTCGCCGCATGGTATGGGGCGACACTGGAGATTCCCGAAGATCTCGAAGACCGGTTGCGGCGAATTGAAAGCGTTCCACACTTCCACGAGTTGGCCGCTGAGATTCGCGAACGCATCGGAACGCGGACATCGCCCATCCCGACGGCGCTGATTCGCGTTCCCAATGGTCCCGTCGAGCGTTGGTGATCGTCGAGCGTTGACTTCCCATTGGCAACCCGCGACAACGAACGGGACGATTGCACCCGATGGCCAGTCCTCTTCTCATGCATCGTGTTCGCCGAAGGATCAATTCCATGCGCTCAGTTCTCTGTCTGTGTCTGCTGTCGACGAGTCTCATGGGGGCGGAGGTTACTTCGCCGCGGCATCGTGTGATTGCCGCCGACAAGGGACACATTGCCCGGTTCAGTCCCTCTGGAGAGTGTGAGTGGACATTCAAAGCCGGGCCGGTGCATGGGATCAAGCTGCTCGACAATGGAAATCTGCTCACACAGCGAAACTGGACGCAGCTAGTCGAAGTGAACCCGGCTGGTGAAGTGGTCTGGGAATACGATTCAGGCACGGCCAATGGAAACTCCGGCAGGAAGGTGGAAGTGCATGCTTTTCAACGACTGCCGAATGGCCACACGATGGTTGTTGAGAACGGGATTGGTCGCATCATTGAGGTGGACGCTGCCGGAATGATTCAGCACGAGGTGAAGTACCAGGTCAAGAGTCCAAATGCCCACCGCGATGTCCGCCAGGGCCGCAAGCTGGCCAATGGAAACTACCTGCTGTGTCACGAAGGAGAAGGCCGGGTGACGGAGTACGATCCGCAGGGAAACATTGTCTGGGATTACTCCGTGCCGCTGTTCGACAGGCAGCCCGCTGGCGGCCATGGACCCGACGCATGGGGCAATCAGGTGTTCAATGCCCTGAGACTGCCTTCCGGGAACACACTCATTGCAACGGGAAATGGGCACTCAGTGCTGGAGGTGACACCAGGGAAAGAGCTCGTCTGGCAATTGCATCAGCAGGACCTGCCTGGCATCACGCTCGCCTGGACGACCACGTTGGAAGTGCTGCCCAATGGCAATCTGGTGATCGGGAACTGCCACGCGGGGCCAAAGAACCCGCAACTGATTGAAGTGACCCGCGACAAGGTGGTGGTCTGGACGTTCCGCGATTTCGACACCCTAGGCGATTCGACGGCGGCCTCGGCGACCATCGGAGGTACGGGAGTTCTTCGTTAACGTGGTGCGTCTGCGGAACCCGTTACCTGTTCCTGCAGGAGTGCGCTCGCCCATGTTGCCAGTCGGCGTTGCTCTTCCAGCAGCGATTGTTTGAGCTGCTCTGCAGCGGGAGAGTCGGACATGGAGTCCGAGAACTCGCGAGAACGCCGATTGAGATCATCCTGCAAGGCCAGCAGCAGTTTCAGTTCTGCTGCTTTCGCAGGAGGCAATTCCTCGTGCTGTTGACCATGTACGGCCTCACCCGTGGTTGAGTGGGCTGGAGTGCGGTTGTGCTGAGTTGTCGGAGCGAGCAGCGTTTCTGCAAGCGAAATCAGCAATGCCTCCGCCTTCCGCTGTCGTCGTTCCGTATCGTCGGAGACTTCGCGGTCCTGCAGTTTGTCGGCACTCGCACGCATGTCCTTGATAATGTCGTCGGTCACCACCTGCACCAGACTCAGGTCGGCGACCTGCAGTCGCAGTTCAGTCAGTTCATCGGCCAGCTGGCTTTGGCGGGTTGAAGACTCCAGCAGTGATTTCAACAGTCCACGAGTCCAACGTGTCTCCGCAAGTTGGAGTTCACGAAGGCGAACTGTTTCATGAGTCAGCTGTGCCTGTCGAGTTGCGAGATCGGCACAACTCTGACTGAAACTGGCCAGGTGTTGACGGATCAGGTCGAGAGAGAATTGATGTTCCAACTCCTGAAGTGACCTGATGACGGTTGCCGTTTGCTTGCGGGCCAGATCCAGCTGATTCAGGGCCTCGGTACGTTGACGAGCAGCCAGCTGAAGTCTGGTTGCCTGCAGATGTTCCGATACGGTATCGAGCGGACGCGTGGGGCCATCAAGCTGCATGGACTGCAACTGGCGACGCAGGTGTTGCGACAATTGCAGGAGTTCTTCGCTGTGCTTGATGAGTCGATCCAGTTCCGCGCGGGACTGGGAATCTTCGGAAAGTGTGGCCGACTGGATCGCTTCGATCAGCTGCTGCTCGCGAGCCAGAAGCGATTCGACCTGCTGACGCTGTTCCTTCAGTTTCTCGAACAGCAGATCATCGGACGCGAGACTGGTTTCGCTGAGGAGGGTCCGAATCTCGTTCAGCAGTCCCTGCAGTTCAGCCTGACCCTGCAAGGCCTGTCCCATGTTGTTTTGCTGCAGTGCATTGGCCACGTGGTGGAACTTTATTGCAGCATTGGCCGCCTTCCATCGCTGCTGCGCTGACTGGATGAGGGGAGACGTTTGCTGATCGGCAGCCAGTGGACGCTGAAGTTGCTCAGCATCGACGGACAGTTGCTGATACTGCTCGACCAGCTGCTTCAGTGCCGCGCGTTCGTCGGGAGTGAGCGATGCCGCTGGTCGCGCCAATGTGCGCTGAGCCAGTGCCAAGGTGGCCTCTCGCGACGATTGTCCCGCCGCATAAAGCTCATCGAACCGGTCGCGAAAGTCCAGCTGTCGACTCCAGCGCGCCAGTTGAGTCAGCATCTCGTTCCAGCCTTGTCGCAACGACTCCCCGGCCAGTTCGGCGCGAATCAGGTCTGTCGATGATGGTGGAGACCACTCGGTGGATTCGCTGGCATCACGCAGGCGTTCGATTGCTGGTTCCAGTTCGGCGAAGGCATCGCGGAATACGACCAGTTCCCGCTCCTGCATGTATTTCAATTGTGCTTCGACCTCACTCAGTGGTTGGGCCAGATCTGCGGGGGGGAGGCGGTTTTGTTCCGACTCCTGAATGATCTGACGCAGCTGATAGCGAACCCCCATGCCATCGCCGAGCAGATCCTCGAACTGATTCAGCCATTGTCGGCACGACGCCAGCGATTGAATGTCGTCAGGAATGACGAGCTCACGCTGCTCCGCGCGCTGGCGCAGGTCACGAAGGACTTGCTGATGTCGAGTCAGCAGATCTCCCTGTTCGGTCAGTGTCTGTGACGGTCCGGCGACCCGTTGACCGAGTTCTTGAAGTTTCTCGGCGACAGAGATGATTCGTAGAACGCGTGGCGAGCTGTTTGCCCAGCGGTCGTCCCCGGGATGACTGTCGCGAGCTCGACCTGTCATGCGCACATCAGTACCAATCGCGAGGCCGGGGAGATAAATGACGTTCGCGTCGGCTTCACTTGCGACGTCACTCATTGCGGAAGGCGGTTGGGGCCCAAAATCCAGCCAGCCTCTGACCACGCGAGGAGTTGCGCTGGCATCGCTCCAGTCGACGCTCCAGGCGATGCGAGAATCTTCGTTACCCACTGTCAGGACCAGTTCTGCCGACTCAATGCGGTCGTCATCCTGCAGATGGAGTTCCCAAGGCAGTCGGGCTTCCGGGGCAATCAGCAGATCCTGTTCGGGAACGAGGACCTGCACTTCAGGAAGGGCGTCGGTGATTGGGATCAGCTCATGCCGCGGAGGACGGGTGGCAGTCAGGCCGCTGTCATCCATCGGCTCGAACCAGAAAATCTGTTGTGGACCGCTTACGATCGTCTCTTGCCAGGTGAACGATTTGCCATCCTCGCTCAGCGGCAACTCATGCGACTCGCCGCTGGTGGTGCGGAACAGCAATTCCTGAACGGGGCGGTCCAATGTTCCCTGAACCTGCAACATCGTTCCGACCGGCAGTGAGAGTCGGGCTGGAAGCGATGAGAGTTCGCGCGGAGGGAGCTGCAGGTATTCGGGGTAGGTGAGTGCTACGTGTGTTTGGGTGACAACCGGGGCAGTGCTGGCTTCGATTGGACACCAGCCGACGGAGTCGTCATCACCACCCCGAACGCGGACCCAGGTCGTGCCAGTTGCTGGCAGCCACGAAAACTGGAACGGTCCCGGTGCGTTTTTGGGGGCTGGTTGAGTCGACGGTCGCAGCGTGTGACTTTCGGTGTGTCCGGAAGGGAACTTCATTTGAAGTTCAACTTCGGAGGGGGGGAGTCCCTCCCGGTCAGCGACGTACAACGTCAGTGGCTGTCGGGCGTCGACCTTCCAGGGGTGCACCGGCGAAAGCAGGTTGCCCTTGGCCGACAGCATCTGCAATTCCGTATGTCGCGGCCAGCGTATCGGGTCGGACGGTATTAATGTGCGGGCCAGGCCAATCTGTACCAATTGAGGCTTCAAAACCCACAGTGACAGAAGAACGGACAGACTCACCAACAGTGGCATGGCGGCGGGGACAAGCGGCCACCAGCGCAACTTCCAGGTCGGGTGATGTTCCTCGGATAGAATTTCGGTGTCTGACAGCGCCGGTGTCGTTCCGAAAGCCGCAGCGGCGGCAAGTTGTCCCCGCCAGCGTGGATCAGACCGCTCCAACTGCAAGGCCACATCGGTTGCGGTCAGCGGTACGCTCCAGGGACGCACGATGAAGGTCCAGGCGAGAAAGACAATTCCGGCCCCCAATACAATCAGCAGCCCCCAGCGTGAACGGAGATCCTCCGGCTGCCAGAACCAATCCAGGCTACCCACTGCCAATAGACACATCAGCAGACAGCCGCACCAGAGGACAATTCCGCGCAGCAGCATGCACCAGCGCAAACGCGTCCGGACTCGCTCAAGTTCGCGAAGCAGGCTCATAAGGCCATCGTGCCGCAATCAGAATGTTCCGTCAATGATCGTGCCCTCGGCGGCATGAACGGAAATCAGCGGCTGCGACAGAGTCACCTGAGTCCATTTGCCTCGGCTGATGCGTCTCGCTGGTGGCGCTGAAACTGCCGAAGTTGCCTTCCTGGGCGAACCAACTGCGAATTTCAATGGTCCGGCGATTGACCGGCCGCGCAGTAGTTCCCTACACTCCCGCCTCACGGGGCGTAGCTCAGCTTGGCTAGAGCGCCTGCTTTGGGAGCAGGAGGTCGCACGTTCGAATCGTGTCGCCCCGACTGACGGAAAGGCCGGAACTCAAACGAGTTCCGGCCTTTTTTGTTTCGCGGGCCTGGATGCAGGCTGCCATCCCTCCCGTGAAATACGGGCCATTGGGGCTACGTGGGGACGCGCGTGCGGTCGAGGATTTGCAGGATGACCTGCTGGGCGCGGTGCCGTTGTCCTTCCCGTACGACTCCGCCGCAGATAATGCGGTGAGCGAAGACCGGCACGGCCAGATGCTTGATGTCGTCCGGGGTCACGTAGTCGCGACCTTCCACGAGGGCCAGACTCTGGGCGGCTCGATACATGGTGAGGGCACCGCGAGTGGAAATTCCCAGTGAAAGCTGTTCGTGTTCTCGCGTGGCTGCGACGATATCGAGGATGTAATCCGAGATGGCATCGTCCACCTGAACATCCCGAACCTGCATCTGAAGCTCACGCAGATGTTCAGAAACCAGTACCGGTTTGAGAGCTTCGACCGGCTCGCCACTGCGGTGGGTCTTGAAGGCCTGTCTTTCGGCGGACCGTCCCGGATAGCCAACTTCGATGCGGAGCATGAATCGGTCGAGCTGGTTTTCGGGCAGGGGATAGGTCCCTTCGAACTCAAACGGATTCTGCGTTGCGAGCACAAAGAACGGGCGACTGAGTGGGTACGTGGTCCCTTCAACGGAGACCTGATGCTCCATCATCGCTTCGAGCAGCGCACTTTGCGTTCGCGGGGTGGTGCGGTTGATTTCATCGGCCAGCAGCACGTTGGTGAAGATGGGGCCTTTGCGGAATTCGAACTCCCCCTTATTCGGCAGGTAGACGCTCGTTCCCAGAATGTCGCTGGGAAGCAGGTCGGGCGTGCACTGGAGCCGACAGAACTGGCTGTTCAGGCTATGGGCAATCGCTTTGGCCAGCGAGGTCTTTCCAACACCAGGGGCGTCTTCAATCAGAAGGTGGCCTTCGCCCAGCAGGGCGACAATTGCCAGCTTGATGACATCTTCCTTCCCCAGCAGGACCGAGGCGATGTTTCGGGTAAGTGACTCGATCCGATTCCGGGCATCATCTGACACAGCATGCTCCGCTGGAGGGTGAGGTTGGCAACCGTCCGAAGCCTGATGATAGCGACTCGTCCGTCCGGTCTGTAAGGTATGGAGGTTGATCAAATGTTGCCGATGGGTTGGGCGAGGTTGTCGGTGGCCTCGGCATCCCGGTCGGTGTCCCAGCCAGGGGAGCCCCATGCGTTTTCTGTTGTGCCTGCTGACGTGTTTCGTGATTGGAAGTGGAACCGTTTCGGGGGCGGAGACGCGTCCGAATATTCTGTTCATCTTCACCGATGACCATGCGTCTCACGCCATCAGCGCGTACGGGTCCGTCATCAACAAGACGCCTCACCTCGATCGCATCGCGAATGAGGGGATGCTGTTTCGGAATTGCTTCTGTACCAATTCGATTTGCGGTCCCAGCCGTGCCGTCATTCAGACGGGCAAGTACAGCCACAAGAATGGCTTTTACATGAATGGGAACAAGTTCGATGGGCATCAACAGACATTTCCCAAGCTGTTGCAGGCTGCGGGGTATCAGACGGCAGTCATTGGCAAGTGGCACCTGGGCGAGCACATGGCCCCGCAAGGGTATAGTTACAGCGAAGTGCTCGTGGGGCAGGGGCCGTACTACAACCCGGTGACCCTGCGTGATGAACATGGCACAGGCCAGCAGCAGCGGACGAAGTACACCGGGTACACGACCGACATCATTACCGATCTGGCTCTGGACTGGCTGAAGGCCGGACGTGATCAGGACAAGCCGTTTATGCTGATGTATCAGCACAAGGCCCCGCATCGCGAATGGTGTCCCGGTCCGGATTACCTGACGATGTACGAC
>JAGQPW010000063.1:23341-27750 GCA_020426515.1 Planctomycetaceae bacterium
TACGAGCCCAAGAACGAAGTGTTCCGTAAGGCGAACCTGAAAGGCGAGGACCTGGTGCGCTGGAAGTATCAGCGGTATATCAAGGACTACCTGCGGTGTATTGCCAGCGTCGACGACAATGTCGGGCGCGTGCTTGCCTACCTGGATGAGACCGGACTGGCCAAGAATACCGTCGTCATTTACTCGTCGGACCAAGGTTTCTACTTGGGCGATCACGGCTGGTTCGACAAACGATTCATGTACGAGGAAAGTTACCGGCAACCGCTGATGGTGCGCTGGCCGGGAACTGTGAAACCCGAGAGTTTCAGTGAAGCACTGGTGTCGAATGTCGACTTCGCCGAGACGTTTCTGGAAATTGCCGGAGCAACCATTCCGGACGATATGCAGGGACGCAGTCTCGTGCCGATTCTTAAGGGAGAGACGCCCGGCGACTGGCGGAAGGCACACTACTACCAGTACTACGAATTCCTGAACGATCGCAAAACAGCACACATGGTTCGTCGACACTACGGTGTTCGCACCGACCGCTACAAACTGATCCACTTCTACAACATTGATGAGTGGGAGCTGTACGATCTGCAGGCCGATCCGCGCGAGATGCGGAACATCTACAGCGAGCCGCAGTATGCGGAACTGGTCCAGGAGCTGAAGGCCGAGATCACGATGCTGCAGCATCAACTCGAAGTGCCCGATGATCGTGGCTCGGTGGACGCGAATCCTCCCTCGCTGGGTAATCCACCCCAGCCCGGAAAGAAGACCTCAAGGTAAGCGGTCAGTGTGGTCGGGATTTCTGGCGGAACTGCTCGACGATGTGCGGGTACTGGTTGGCTACGTTCATGAGGCCCCAGGGATCTTCGGGACGATGGAACAGGACATCGCTGTCGCTTGAGATGCCATTCTCGTCGAGGGGATGCAGGCAGGCCCATGCGGCAGTCATGTGGACACTGTGAGTCTCGCAGTTGGCGTGGAGTGACTGCCGCGTTTCGAGTTCCCTTCGCCAGTCGTCCAGCACCACATCAGAGGGATCGGGCCCGTCGAGGAGGCGATGAATGAGAGCGTGCAGATCTTCTGGCCCCGCGGGAGCCAACAGTCTCTGTGGCCGTTGTGACAAACCGGGTGTGGCGATGATCAGTGGAAGATGTTGAGTGGCCGGTTGCAGCGGATGTTGAAGATCCAGGCCAAGTTCGCGAAATGCCAGCGCTTCGCCTGCAGAGGCTGTCACCAGCAGCAGGTCGCCCGGCTGCAAGGTTGGCTCGATGAGTGCCAGTTGTTCACCGATCCGTTGATCGGCCGCTCGAACCCACGCGGCGTGTATGGCGAGTCGTTCGGGGACCGGATGTTCAGTCAGCGTCTGCGGCTGGGATGTGTACAACTGCCAGAGATCTGCCAGCGCATCAAGCTCCATGCCTTCCGGTCGAATTCCAACCCACGTCGCCCACGCGGCGGTGAGCAACTCTTCGTCGACCGAATGGCTCACATCGTCGGGCGAAATATGGATCACTTCGCAGTGGCTTGCGGGGAGCACCGGCTGCGAATTGTCGAAGCGGTAAAAGTTACTGCAGGCAAGACTGCGGGATGCGAATGCATCGACGTGTGGTGTGGGGTTTTGCCACGACCCGTAGCAGCCCAGTGATGTGGCTGGCAGCCGGTCGATCAGAAAGGCGACAATTCGCTTGCTCATGCCTGCGAACAGTTCTGCAGTCGGCCTGCGGGCGTGTGTTGGGCGAGGTCGTCGATCATGGCCCGGGTTGCTGCTTCGACCGATGACTCCCAGTGCGATTCATCAGCAACTGCAAACGGTCCTTTGCGGTGGGCGAAAATGATTCCGCGCGAGCTGTTGACGATCGCGCCCAGCCCCGCCTGATCGAATCCCGCAGATGTATCGGCAGAGGTCCCCCCTTGACTGCCGTATCCTGGAATCAGCAGCGGCGTATGTGGCATCAGAGCCCGCAACTCCCCCAGTTCTTCCGGATAGGTGGCTCCAACCACAGCGCCGATGGAGCCGTAGCCGCGAGCGGGGTGGGAGTCGACATTGAGTTTTTCGACAACCTCGGCGACGCGCTGGTACAGAGATTGTCCCTCGGTCAGTCGGTTCTGGAACTCTCCGGAACCGGGATTGCTGGTGCGAACCAGTACATACAGACCCCCGCCACATGCAGCGGCCCGATCGATGAATGGCTGCAGTGTGTCGGCTCCCATGTAAGGGTTCACGGTGAGCGCATCGGCTGCGAAGGGGGCGGAGGATGGATCTTCACCAGCGAGGTAGGCCCGGGCGTAGGCTTCTGCGGTGGAGCCAATATCTCCCCGTTTTGCATCACAGATCACGATCAGACCCTTGTCACGCGCAGCCTGAATGACACGTTGCAATGCCGCCACTCCGGCAGGACCGGAGTCTTCGAAAAATGCGGATTGCGGCTTCACCGCCGGAACGAGATCGGCGACGACATCAATGATGCGGAGGCAGAATTCCTCGAAGGCCCGCGCCTGAATCTCGTAGCACGAACCGCCGCCTGCTTCGGCTTTGGCCTTGAGTGGTGCAGGCAACTGCTCCCAGCGAGGATCAAGCCCCACAAGGGCGGGAGTTCCTTTGGCGCGAATGGCAGCATGCAGACGGTCGGCGAAAGTCATCGGGTATGTTGGTCGTCGAGAGTTTGTGTGCAGGAAGGGACGTGTCGGGGCTTAGCTGAGTTCGATGTTCAACTCTTCAATCTTACGGTACAGGCTGGAGAGCCCCAGCTTCAGTCGTTTGGCGGCTTCGCGTTTATCCGGCCACTGCCGCAATACACGGGTGATGTGCAGTCGCTCGTAGTGCCGCAACGCGCTGCGGAGATCGTCGGTGTCGGGGAGTGGTTGCCCGAGGCCGAGGAGATCGGGAGGGAGATCGTTCGGCTCGATCGTCGTCCCTTCGCACATGATGACGGCTCGCTCAATGGCGTTGTCCAGCTGCCGGACGTTTCCTTTCCACTGGGCGGACATCAGCAGGCGAATTGTTTCGCTGGTCGCACTGGTGACCCGCTTCTTGAGGGCCTGCGAGTGCTTGGCAATAAAATGGTCGACCAGTTCCGGAATGTCGTCGAGACGTTCCCGCAACGGAGGAATCCGCAGTTTGACTCCATCGAGCCGGTAGAACAGGTCTTCCTGAAATGTTCCCTCGCCGACGAGCCGCATCAGATCCTGGCTGGACGACGCGATGATGCGGCACTGCACGTGGTATGGCTCAGCGCCGCCGGAAGGCATACTTTCCTGATACTCGATGGCACGCAACAATCGCGTTTGCGTGCCCATCGGCAGCTGGGCGATTTCATCGAGGTATACCGTTCCGGCTCCGGCGGAACGCAGAATACCGGGCTGTGCGTTGTCGCCGGAACTGCCGAACAGTTCCGATTCCAGCAGTTCGATCGGTCGGGTGCCGCAGTTGACGGCGAGAAACTTATCTTCGCGTTTGGGGCCGCTGGAGTGAATGGCGCGGGCGAACAGTTCCTTGCCGGTTCCCGTTTCGCCAACCAGCAGCACGTTGGAGTGGGTGACGGAGATTTTCTTGATTGTGTCGAGCAGCGTCTTGAGGGGATCGCTGGACCCGACGATCTGATGAAAGCGGCTTGGCTGAGCCAGTTCGTGACGCAGTCTCTGGTTTTCCTGATACAGCTCGCGGTATTTGAACACTCGCTTCAGCTTGTGGGACAGGTCGTCAAACAGAACCGGTTTGGTGAGGTAATCGAATGCGCCGGCCTTGAACGCGTCCACGGCAGTTTCGACGGTGGCATAAGCCGTGATGATCAGCACAAACAGCGAGGGGTTGAGCTTGTGCAGCCGCTTCATCAGCTGAATGCCGTCCCCGTCGGGCAACTGGATGTCGCAGATGGCGACATGGAAGTCCTGTTTGCGGCTGATGGCCAGTGCATCATCCACGCAGGCGGCCGTCGCAATCGTGAAGCCTTCACCCGAGAGGAACTCGGCGAGCGTGTTCCGGATGATCTCCTCATCCTCGATGATCAGGACGTGATGCTGCGATGGTGTCTCGGGCACGATGAATGACGGGGCTGGGGCACAGCGGCGTGAGTGGTCAATCCCGTGGATTGAGGGACCAACTCGCCGCGGACGTCTGGTGATTGTAGAAACCGCAGCCTCTCAGACCAACAATCACGCTGGGAGTTCGTGGCTCGGTGTGGTAGCGTGCGTAATCCCGTCCGGTATCCTGTTCAGAACGCCTTTCCACGCATGTCCTCAATGCCTCCCGAACAGGCCTCAGATGCCGTCCTCGGCAATGCCATGTATCCACGCTGGCGAATGGACGAAGACTGCAGTGCCGCGGGACAATTTCTTGCGACCCGGTTGCCCGCTTCGCCGCAGGCGGCTGTCGTGCTGGGGTCGGGGCTGGGAACCTTCGTCGATGCGATTGAACCGGCCTG
>JAGQPW010000063.1:27849-31654 GCA_020426515.1 Planctomycetaceae bacterium
TGCCGGGTGTCTGCACTGGACAGAGATCTTCGGCATGCCAACCGTCATCCTGCAGGGCCGCTGTCATCTGTACGAAGGGTATTCGCGTGAGGAATCGACTCGCCCCGTACGAACTCTGTGTGGATTGGGACTGCAGGCGCTTGTCGTGTCGTGTGCGGCGGGAGGACTCAATCCGCAGTTTGATGTGGGGGACCTGATGCTGTTCGATGATCACATCGATCTGTTGGGCAGCACGAAATTCACCGGTCAGGTTCAGCGGTCGCTTCGCGGAGAGGTTTATTCCCACAGGTGGCTGCAGCGTGTGGAAGAGGCGGCTCGGGAGGAACAGTTGACGTTGCGTCGCGGCACATACGTGGCTGTGCCGGGGCCGAACTACGAGACCCGGGCCGAATTGCGGATGTTCCGCCAGTTGGGTGGCGATGCGATCGGCATGTCGAGCGTTCCCGAAATTCTGGCCGCCCGTCGACGCGGTGTGAACTGCGTCGGGTTGGCGACGATCACCAATGCCTGCGTTCCTGATGTGCCTCATCAGGCCAGCGGCGAAGCAGTGCTTGCCGCCGCGACCTCCGCGGAGCCTCGTTTTCGTAAGCTGGTTCTCAGTTTGCTGGCCCGCTGCGCTGCGGCAGAGTCTGGAGCCTGACAGTCCCAGTTCGCCTAGTCCAGGCTCGGTGGCTGCCAGTCCGGAATACCTGTTGATGCCTGCTGCTTGCGATACAACTCGTGAAATGGTTGGACCGGCGACATCTCCGCCTCTTCATTAACCATCATGGGGCGGGTTCCCTTCCACCATTCCGTGTACACATCACGCAATCTGGCGACGAGTTGGGGATGCTCGTCGAAAATGTTCTTCGTCTGGCTGGGGTCCGCCAGCATGTCGTAGAGGGCGTTGTTGTTGACGAAGCGATACTGTTGAGTGCGAACGGCGAAACCCTTCCATTGAGAGTTGTCGGGTTCCTCGCCAGTTTTCCAGCGGCCTACATGCGTGAACAGATACCGGTCTTCCCAGTCCGAGGCCTCTTCTTTCAGCAGCGGCAGCAGGTTGCGGCCTTCGACCTGACCTTCGGGCAGCGGGGCTCCGGTCAGCGCGGCCAGCGTGGGAAGGATATCGATGTGGGCGGCAATGCGATCGATGTCGCGTCCGCCGCGAAAGTGGCCATTCCAGCGGACAAAAAAGGGCACGCGAACGCCCCCTTCGTCGGGGCTTCCTTTGAGTCCCCGCATGTCGGCGTTATAGGGATACAACGGCGTTCCGTCGGCTGCCATTCCCATTGCCTTGCCAAGTTTCCCTGAACCGCCGCCAGTCATGCCATTGTCGGACATGAAGATCAGCAGCGTGTCTTCGAGCATGTTCCACTCGTCGAGCTTCGTCAGCAGTCGGCCCATGTTTTCATCAATGTTCTCGATCATTCCATAAAACCCCGCTTCCTGCTCACTGAAGCCCATGTCGGTGAAGCGTTTCGCGTTCTGAGGTGGGGCAATGAACGGACCGTGCGGCGCGTTGGTGGTGACGTAGGCGAAAAAGGGTTGACCGGCCTTGTGCTGTTGACTGATCCAGCCCAGGGCTGCCGTGAAGAAAACATCGGTGCAGAAACCGTGCGTTTTGACGAACGACCCGTTGTGGCGGATGACTGGATCGAAATACTTGTTGTCGGGGGCATCGGCACAACTGCATGGATAGGCTTGTCCAATGCCACCGGCCCCGTGGATGAAGGCTTCGTCAAAACCGCGCGTGTGAGGCTGATACGGTTCCTCATCTCCCAAGTGCCACTTCCCGAAAATTCCGGACGTGTACCCCGACTGTTTCAGTACCTGCGGCAGGATGGTGGCGTTCAAGGTCATCCGTTCCCGTTCGAGAATCGTGTGGGTGATTCCGTTTCGCATGGGATGCCGCCCGGTCATGATGGCGGAACGGGTGGGGGAACAGGTCGGGCTGACCAGAAATCGCGTGAACCGCACACTCTCGTCGT
The DNA here is from genome assembly GCA_020426515.1 of Planctomycetaceae bacterium. Lineage (GTDB taxonomy): Bacteria > Planctomycetota > Planctomycetia > Planctomycetales > Planctomycetaceae > JACKHO01. The sequence continues at coordinate 29,817 of JAGQPW010000063.1, forward strand.
ACAGACGATCGAGGTTCGGAGTGCGAATCCAGGGGTGCCCGTGCCGGCCAACGGGCGCGTATCCCTGATCGTCGGTCATCACGAGGATGATGTTGGGTGAACGCGTCGCTTCGGCGGCGTGTCCCGTAAGTGGGAGTCCTCCAATCGCAAGCAGAGCCAAGGCCAGAAGAAGGGTGCGTTTATGGAAGCTCACGAGGCGAAATCCTCTTCAGATCGGGGCGAATGGAGACGGATCAGTTTTTATCGATTCGAATCAAAGATCGCCAGCCGTCAGGCCGAAGGAGGCCGAATCAGCGGCGTCGCCGGGCCGCTGGATGGGGTCTGAAGTGGCTGCTACAATTGATGATTCGTTCGACGGAGGTTCGGACGTTTGTCGAGTCGTTCTGGTTAAATTCCGATGCAAATCCGTCTTCTGAAGTCAAAACTCCACATGGCTGCCGTGACTCACACGGAATTGGAGTATCATGGGAGTATCACCATCGATCGCGACCTGATGGACGCGGTCGGACTGCTTCCGTACGAAGCGGTTCTGGTGGCCAACTGCAGTAATGGATTGCGTGGTGAAACCTACGTCCTCGAAGGAGAACGCGGCAGCGGTGTGATGCAGATGAATGGTGCCCTGGCTCGCACAGCTCAGCCTGGCGACCGGATTATTGTGCTGGCGTTTGCGTTTGTTTCGCCAGACGAGGTTGAGCAGCATCACCCCAAAGTCGCTATCCTGAATGACGAGAACAAGATCGTCGAACAGTGGACTGTCGACGTGAAGTGATGCCAGATTGTTCATGGACTGCTTTTCTCCACTTGCCCGCAGCGTTGACTGATCCTCATGGCCGACTACAACAAATACAATGCCCGCGTGAATGCCCTGACCGTGGAGTCATGCACGAAATGGTCTCCGGAAGTTGCGGATCTGACTGAAGAGGAACGGGCTGTGATCGCGAAGGCCATTCACGCTCAGCCGCAACTGGCCTCTCACGTGGAATATGACCGGGCACACACCGGGTTTACCCGGACCATCACCGTGACGGCTGCGGATATCGAACGCATCTATCTCAACAATCTCGCCCCCGGCAGTTGAGCCGAGCGAGATCTCACCGGAGCCAGATCATGATTGCAGCCGGTGACGGAGCGTTTCGAGAAGGCTATCGGATGGCCCGGCTGATTGGCCTGCTGCTCTTGAGCATGCAGGCGGGGTTCGCTGTTGCGGCGACGCCTGCCGGGCAATTTGTAGATCGGGTGTATTCGGACGATGCCGGCGACCATCGGTACGTCGTGTTCGTCCCACAGAATCCATCGGACGAACCTCTTCCGGTTGTGCTGTTCTTGCATGGGGCCGGAGAAAAAGGTGTCGATGGGCGACGGCAGTTGACCGTCGGTCTTGGTCCGGCACTGGAAGCCTGGCCCGACTATCCAGCGTACGTTGTCTTCCCTCAGTGTGAGGATCTCAATGGACGTCACCTGCTCGGCTGGCGGGCAGATCGGGCTGATGCAAAGCGGGCTCTGCGAATACTCGATCAGGTGATTGCTGACTATCCGATTGACTCCCGCCGGCAGGCGTTGTGCGGCTGGTCGATGGGAGGATACGGAGCCTGGAGCGTGGCTGCTGCTTATCCGGAACGCTGGCAAAGCGTGCTGGCCTTCTCCGGCGGTGGTGATCCTGAAATTTTGCAGGGCTGGCCCGCAATGGCATCACCAGTGTGGGCAATTCACGGTGAGTCCGACTCTCTGGTTCCGGTTCAGGAATCCGAGCAGATGATGCAGGCCCTGTTGGCTGCTGGTGGAACAGGCCGGCTCGATCAGTTGCCGGGCATTGGGCATGATGTCTGGCGCTGGGGACT
>JAGQPW010000064.1:0-20321 GCA_020426515.1 Planctomycetaceae bacterium
CTTCACCGAACCGGCCGGAGCGGTTGCCCTGGCCGGAGCGCTGCAGGCTGCCCGAAAGGGAGAGATTTCTGCGGAAGCAACATGCATCTGCATTGTTTCCGGTTCCGGATTCAAAGATGCCAAGGCCATTCAGCGAATGAACCAGGATGTCGATTGCCCGTTGCTCGACGCTGAAGCCATCAACGCGTGGTAGCCGCCGGAATCACGAGCCCGGCAGGACAGCAATGCATTCCACTTCATAGCGAATGGATGCCGGCAGGCAGTTGGTGAGTGTGGTGCGTGCTGGTCGGGGCTCGTGAAAGTATTCGGTATAGAGGCGATTGTATTCGGCGAGGTCGGAATCATCGCGGACGTAATTTCGTGTTTGAACGACGTCGGACAAATCACAACCGGCCGTCTTCAACACGGCCCGCATGTTCTCAACGGATCGTCGGAACTCTCCTTCGAAGGAATCGGAGACGATCTTTCCCTGGGCATCAACCGACGCCTGACCGGAAACAAACACCAGATTTCCGACCACGACACAAGGACTGAATGGCAAGTGAGACACAGGAGTGTCGGCGTCAACGGGATGGCGGACTGAGGAATCGTTCATGGCAGGGCTTTCATCGATGGAAATGTGGAGTGGAATCAGAAGAGTGAATTTGGGGCTTGGGGCGCTGCCAACAGCTACTCAATCCGCTTGTTCGCATTGATCCCCAGGGCTGCAACGAATGCCAGTAGATAGCCCACGGAAAACAGCAGGAAGGCCTCGTGCCAGTCGCCGTTCGCGTCCCAATGTTTGCGGACAAGCGGTACCAGCAGTGGCGTGGTTGCCGCTCCAAGGTTGCCCCACATGTTTCCCCAGCCAAACACAGCAGCGGTATTCTTTCCCCCAACGTCCTGCATGTAGGCCCAAATCGCAGGCACACTTAAGTCAGTGAAGAAGGCCACCAGCGATGCGGCAATGACAAAATGCCAGGCTGAGTCCAGATAGAGACAGGAGAGATAAGCCGCCATGGCAAACAGGTAGCAGGCCGAGGCGGGGAGTGAGCGTCCCCAGCGACGACCAAGTCGTCGTGTGGCGATGTCCGTCAGCGGACCGCCCAGCAGCATTCCTACGACACCCGCCGCCAGCACGATCGTCGACATCAATCCGCCGGTCTTGGAATCGACATGTTTGACTTCAGCGAGGTATGTCGGCAGCCACGTAACGAGGAACACCCAACCGATGTTAATCCCGAACTGCAACAGGCACATCAGCCACATTGTGCCGCTGCGAATGAGCGGAAGCAGCGGCGGAAATCGTGGCGTTCCACTCGCGGCCGTGTCGACATCGCCAGCGGCAACGTAGTCCCGTTCCGCTTCATTGCAGGCGGGATGTTCGGCAGGGGATTCACGACAGGTCTTCCAGAAATACGCAGCGACCAGGAATCCAGTTGCTCCATACAGGCCCAGCACCCAGCGCCAGCTGAGATAGTCCCGCAGCAGCCACGCGGTCAGCAGAGGCGCAATGGCCCCTCCCAGCCTTCCGCCGAACGACACCACACTGCTGGCTGTTCCGCGCCGAGACACTGGGAACCAGCGTTTGATCAGGCTTCCCGCGGAGGGATAACAGCCTGCCTGAGCAAGCCCAAACAGCAGGCGGGCGGCGATGAGCATCCAGAAGCCGGTGGCCAGCCCGGTAAGAATGGTGCACAGCGACCAGATCCCGATATACAGCGAGAGCATAAGCCGAGAGCCGAAGCGGTCGGAGAGCCAGCCTGCGGGAACCTGTCCCAGTGCATATGAGAAAAAGAACGCCGACAAGAACGCCCCCTTTTGCTCATCAGAAAGGGACAGGGCGTTTTTGAACTCATCGAGTTTGGCGATTTCAGCAACGCAGATTCGGTCGAGGTACAGAATGACTGCTGTGACCGTTGCTGCGGCAATGACGCGATACCGGACTTTCGTCTGCATGGAAAAGCCTTACTCGCTGCGCCGGGACCGGTTCTGTCCTGGCTGGAACAGGGATGGGAGAAATGCCGTCCCGAGTCCAGGATCTGTCGGCGCATTCAAACGGCCATTTTCGATCGAGGGTTGCCGGTCAATCAGTCGTTCATAAAACGTGCGAATGTGTGCTCGCACCGTTTCCTGAAACACAACATTGTGCGAGGCCACAGCGCAATGCAATCCCGCGTAAAGGGTGATCGGGCCGGTGCAGTCGTGCATGGTCGCTGGCACGTTGAACGCTTGAGCCAACTCGATAATGCGACGCGTTTCACTGATTCCCCCGGTCCATGTGGGATCAACCATCACGTAGTCGGCGGCACCGGCTTGAAGCAAGGACAGGTAGGCAGGACGACCGAGCAGCATTTCGGTCGCCGCGATGGGCATTCCACTCTGTTTGCGGAAATCCGCGAGAGTCTCAATATTGTCGACCCGGAGCACGTCTTCGAGCCACAGTGGACGGACTTCCTTGAGTGCTTCTGCCAGTCGGAGAGCGGCAGGCAACGTAAAGAAGGCGTGGCCTTCAATCATGATTTCAATCTGATTTCCGACACGCTCGCGGATTTCCCGCAGCGGCCGCATCCCGGCTTCGACATCATCGGCTGACATATACAGCCCACCGCTGCGATGTGCGTACCGGTCGAACGGCCACACTTTCATTCCGGCAATTCCTTCAGCCACGAGTTCCTCAGCCAGATCGCCGGCCGCATGAATCGAGGACCAGTTGTCCTGCAGCGGTCCTGAGACTCCTTCGTCCCCATAGCCCGGCCAGCCAGGATGCTTTGGCGCCGCTGTTTCCGACTGTTTCCGCGCGCCGTAGCCGGGGCCTCCGCACGTATTGTAAATCCGTACTTGAGGCTGCACCGCTCCTCCGAGCAGCTTCCAGACCGGTTGACCGCAGGCCTGCCCCAGAATGTCCCACAGAGCCACGTCAATCGCGGAAAGTGCCCGCATCTCGGCGCCGGGCGTGCCAAACGCGGTACAGCGTTCGTACAGAAATCGCCAATGGGCTTCGATGTCGGTCGCCTCGGCTCCAAGCAACCGCTCCGCCATCCAGTCATGAATCAGCGATTCAATGGCGTGCGGTGTGTAATACGTTTCACCGCAGCCAATCAATCCCTCGTCGGTATGAATCCGAACGAGAATCAGATTCGGCATGATGGAATCGGGAATTGAAGTTTCGATCGCCGTGATTCTGGGCATATTGTCTCAATGTCGCTCAGGATGGTTTGGTGCCGTGCAGAAGTCCGCGAATATATCCAAAGGCGAACAATCGCCCCTGCATGGTGTAGCCCGGCTCGCCGTTTTCCTCACCTTCAAGCTGCGGGACATGATCGGGGCGAATGGGGCCACGAAATCCGATGTCACGGTAGGCGCGAATGGCTGCCGCCATGTCAGTGGGGCCATTGTCGTGAAATGTTTCGGCAAAGGCTTCGGGCGTTCCCTGCACATCACGGAAGTGGACATAGGCGATGTGCTGCCCCAGCCGTTTGATGGTGGCTGGAATGTCGACTCCCATCGTCGCGAACGTTCCCTGACAAAAGCAGATGGCGTTGCGAGGACTGGGGACGAGAGCCATGAGCCGCTCGAAGCTGTCCACCGAATTCATGATGCGTGCTTTCCCCTGAAACTCCGGCAACGGAGGATCATCGGGATGCATGGCGAGTGTGACGCCAGCCTCTTCGGCAACCGGAATGATTTCGCGGAGGAATCGTTCGAGGTTCGCCCACAGCTCCTCGCCGCCAAGGACTGAAGCGGGGGCGGCCCGATGGGTGTTCAGTGAAATTGCCTGTTCGGCATCGGCCAAATTGAATGCCGTCACCTTGGCACCACCACGCTGAGGAGCGTCCAGTTGTGTGCGGACCCAATCTGTACCAGACATGAAGTTGTAGCAGAGGATGGGAACGCCCACGTGACCCATATTTCGAATGAGCGACTTCATGGCTGCCAGTTCGCTGCCGTCGTGGTCGGTGCCGGTCTTGATGTTCTCGATGGGCAAATAGCCTTCAATCGAAAACAGTTTCAGACCCTGTTCATTCACACGGCGTTTGAGGTCCTGCAGATCCCGCAGTTCCGGTCCGGGATAGCGCGAGACGACACCTTCCACACCACACTGCGCCGCCAGTCGCATGTTGGTGACATTGAGGGGAGTGAGAACGGTGGCCAGCTTCATGCGATGATCTCGTGGACAACCTGGCCATAGACATCTGTCAGGCGGTAATCGCGACCGGCGTGGCGGAATGTCAGCTGTTCATGGTCGAGTCCCAGCAGGTGCAGGATGGTTGCGTGCAAGTCGTGCACATGCACTTTGTTGACTGTCGCCTTGAAGCCGAACTCATCGGTCTCACCGTAGGTCATGCCTCCCTTCACACCGCCACCGGCGAGCCACATGGTAAACCCGTGATGGTTGTGGTCTCGGCCATTGCCGTTCTCGGACGTGGGCGTGCGTCCGAATTCCCCACCCCAGACGACAAGCGTGTCTTCGAGCAGGCCTCGCTGCTTGAGATCCGTAAGTAAGGCGGCAATGGGCCGATCGATATCCTTGCAGAGATTCGGCACGGTTTCGTTGTGCTTGGAGTGCGTGTCCCACGGTTGGCCATTGCCGTAGTACACCTGCACGAACCGAACGCCCCGCTCAACGAGTCGTCTCGCCAGCAGGCAGCCATTCGCAAAGTGGCCGGTCCCATAGGCCTCGCGGGTTGCCTTCGTTTCGCGATTCACATCGAACGCTTCACTTCCCCGGAACTGCATCCGGTAGGCCGTTTCAATCGCCTGGCTGCGAGCATCGAGGCTTGATGTCTCCGTACGTGTTTCCAGATGCACCGAGTTGAGTTGCTGTAACAGATCGAGCTGCCGACGCTGCGTCTGAGCATCCCACGTGGAATTGGTGAGATGCGGAATCATCGTGGCAGGATCGATTTTCGAATGGTTGATGTACGTGCCCTGAAACGACGAGGGGAGGAAGGCGCTGTTCCAGAGAATCGAAAATCGCACAGGTCGGCCCGGACACAACACCACATAGCCCGGCAAATCGGGATTCTCCGTTCCCAGGCCATAGAGGAACCAGGCCCCCATGCTGGGCCGCGTGGGAACAATGGTGCCGTTATTCATCTGCAGCAGTGCCGGGCCGTGATTCGGATTATCCGCATGCATCGACCGCAGCACACAAATGTCATCGATGCACTGCCCCAGTTGGGGGAGCAGTTCGCTGACGGGCACACCGCTCTCGCCGCGAGGTTGAAACTTGAAGGGCGAGGGGAGCAGACCTCCTGTGGGGCGTTCCGTGACGAGGTCGGCACCTTCGGGGCGTTCGCCAGCGTACTTCTCAAGGGCCGGCTTGGGATCGAACAGGTCTCCCTGAAATGGCCCCCCGTTCATAAACAGGTGAATGACCCGTTTGGCCTTGGGTGCGAAATGTGGCCCATATGTCAGGGCCGAAGGGGCCGGCCCTGTTTCCTCGGCTGACAGCAGTTGGGCCAGGCCCAGCATGCCAATTCCACCACCCAGCTTCAGCAGGTGGCGTCGGTTATGTGAGTGATCTGTAAACATTGGCGGGACACTCTCGGTGGGAACATTTGGCGGGAGTGGAACTCAGGTAGGGACGCGATCAATCGAGATAGAGGAATTCATTTGTGGCCAGGAGAACCTGGGCATACTGCTGCCAGCGGCTGAGTCGATCTTCTCCGCTGGTCTCTCCAACAAACCCCAGTGCCAAAGCCCTCTCCTGCTCGGTGGGCTGGCGTGATAACAGCAACCAGTAGGCCCGGTCGACCTGTTCTTCGGTCTGGCCGGGAAACTCTCGTTCAAGCCGTGCGACCAAATTCTTTGCCTGCTCTGCGAGCAGGGGGCCGTTCAGTAAGAACAGTCCCTGCAATGCGGTAATCGTCTGAGAACGCTTGGGACTATGCTGGTTTGGATCGGGGAAGTCATGCATGAGGAGCGTAGTGGACATCTCATGCCGATGGATCGATCCATACAACGTTCTCCGATGATTTCCAGGCTGATCCAAGTTCGACGATCGCCCCCCCAATGTCAAATCCAGCACACCACTGGCGGACAACATGGCATCCCGCCAAGGTTCAAAGTCGAGGCGGCGGCGATTCATGTGTGACAGCCACAGATTGGCCGGATCAATGCTGAGGGCTTCTGCGCTTGGTTGCGATGACTGTTGCCAGGTGGCCGAAAGCAGGATCTCCCGGTGCAGCCACTTGATTGACCAGCCGTTGGCCATGAACCGTGCGGCCAGATCGTCGAGCAGTTCCGGATGTGTTGGCAGGTCCCCCTGGGCACCGAAATCGCTGGGTGTATTCACCAGTCCGCGGCCGAAATGTCCGTGCCAGATTCGATTGACAATGACACGTGCGGCCAGCGGAGCCGCATCGGAGGTCATGGCTCGGGCCAGTTCCAGTCGACCGCTTCCCTGAGTGAATGGTTTGGGCTCCGGCGAAAGTACTGTCAGGAATCGCCGCGGGACCACTTCTCCCGGTCGGTTGGGATCGCCACGCGAGAACAGTGGCAGGTCTTGCGGCCCATCGTGATAGGCCAGCCGTGTTCCATCCTGCGGTGACTTACCGGCGCGCTCAACGGCCACCGACTCTTCACTCACAGCGCTGGCAAGTGGGGCGTCAAAGTGTGGAGTCGCCTTCAATTCCGTGATGCGACTGGTCAATGTCGCGACCTGCTGTTTCAGGTCGGTCATGGCCTCATCAGCAGCTTCTGCAGTTGCCGCTGTCGTCCCGGCGTCCGGTGATTCCTGCTCAGCTTCCTCTGCTTTCTTCGCCGCCTCTTTGGCTTCTTTTTGCCGTTTGGCGATAGCAGCGTTCAGCTTTTTGACTTCCTGCTCCAGCTTTGCCACCTCCGCAATGGCGGCGCGTGCAGGTGCATACTCTTTCTCGGGAATCATGGGACGACCGATGGACCTCGTACTGGCGAACACGCCAGCGAGTGCATAGTAGTCCTCCGAACTGATGGGATCGAATTTGTGATCATGACATCGGGCACATGCCACGGTCAGACCCAGGAACGTTTCCGATACTGCTGCAATTCGCTCTTCCCACTCATCAGCAACAATGACCTTGATGATTTCGCTGGGGAGTTTCAGTTCTTTCCAGTATGTCGGGCTGAGGCTGATGAGCCCGAGAGCTGGCAAGTCCTCCGGACCGGTTTCCGCCATGAGATCGGTCGCAAGCTGGCGATGCACGAACTCGTCGTACGGAATGTCGTCATTGAAAGCCTTGATGACCCAGTCGCGATAGAAGTACGGCTCACCAGGCTGTTCCAGCCAGCTGGCGGTGAAGTCGGTGTAGCGAACCAGGTCGAGCCACATTCGCCCCCACTTTTCACCATACTGTGGCGCTGCCAGTAAACGCTCGACGAGTTCCTGGTAAGCATCGGGTGAGTCGTTCGCGACAAAGGCCTGCACCTCTTCGGGAGTTGGTGGCAGACCGGTGAGGTCGAACGTCAAGCGGCGAATCAGAATGTCTCGATCGGCCGGGACCGCCGGGGACAATCCTTCGCGTTCCATGGCCGACAGAATGAAGTAGTCGATCCGCTGAGTTGGCCAGTCCGCCAGTTGGACTTCCGGCTGCGAATGCTCCTGCACTGGCTGGAATGACCAGAATTGCCTCGCCGCTTCGAAATCAATCTGCTTCGCTGGCTGAGCCAACTGTTCATTCACGGGCGGCATGGGTGCACCACGTTTCACCCAGGCAACGAGCTCGGCAATTTCGGCGTCGGGTAATTTTCCCTTGGGGGGCATGTCCAGGCCATCCTGATACTGGATGGCACTGATGAGCAGACTTTCCTCCGGTTTCCCTGGAACCAGCAGTGGACCGCTCTCACCACCCTGAATCAGACCAGCACTGGAATCGACCCGCAATTCGCCATGCAGAATTTTGGCATCTTTCGAGTGGCACGAGTAACATCGCGCACTGAGCAGCGGTCGGATCTTCCGTTCGAAGTAGGCAAGGTCCTCTTTGGAGAATGCGGGTGGGTCTGCGAGCAGTGGCATGTTGCTCAGCAGAATCAAACCACAGACTGCCAATCTCAATCGGATGCTCATTTCCGAAATGCCTCCCCTGATTGGTCGAGACGGTCAACGCGATCGCTGACGATGCCGGCTGACTCCACTTCTGAACATTAGACTGTATACAGCCCGGGCCTGTTGCAACAGTGGAGTCTGAATGATGCATCACAGCCTCGGGCTTCCGCTGTTCGCAGGTGGAGCGTGACGTTTCTTCGTGTGGACGACGGAGCAGGACGTTTGGGAGGTTGGAGGCAGTTCCACCGATTGACCGATTCGCCCTCCTGATCAATGTGATCTGCGAGCCTTGTCGGTCCGAGATTTTCTGCGCGCTGCCAACACGGGATGGACGGCTCTTGAACCGGACGACCATCAAAAGTGTTGACACAGCCGGATTGGCCGCATAGCCTCGACGCATTGGTGGATGTTGATGGACATTCCCAATCCTTCCTCCTTCAGTTGTCATCGCCCCGGATGGCAGCTCGACTTTTTCCGTTGGCTGGCACGATGTCCCACCGTTTGTATCGTCCTGCTATCCACTTGGCCGCTGCGCTGTTCCTTGTTGTTCTCATTGCGGAATCACGCGTCTCTGCAGAGCAAGATCAGCCACTGCACCAACAGATTGATGCACTGCTCGGCCAGTCTCGGTTTGGCCCGCTGGCCAACGTCACTGATGACGCCACCTTCTTGAGGCGGGTAACTCTGGATCTGGCGGGGCGCATTCCGACGGGTGAGGAAGTTCGGCAGTTTCTTGCGGACGACTCCGCCGAGAAACGTCGTCGGGTGGTCGATCGACTGCTGGGAAGTCGCGAATCGGACCGGCAACTGGCGGTTGTATTCGACTTAATTCTGATGGAACGCCGCGGCGGCAAGCATGTCAAAACGGAGGAGTTTCGTCAGTATCTCGAAGAGTCGTTTGCCGCCGGGAAATCGTATCTGAACATCGTAAGGGAAATCCTTGCCGCCGATGGAAGTCCCGAGAAGAATCGAGCGGCCGCGGCATTCTATCTGGAACGCGAACTGACCCCGGACTTGTTGACGCGCGACATCGGCAGGATCTTCTTCGGAATCGATGTTCAGTGTGCGCAGTGCCACAATCATCCAAACATTGATGACTATCATCAGGAAGACTACTACGGTCTCCAGGCGTTTGTGATTCGAGCCAGTCTGCATCAGCCGGACAAGAAGCAGCCAGCTTTGATCGCCGAAAAGGCCGAAGGCGAAGCAGCCTTTCAGTCGGTCTTTACGGATCGATCGAGTATGACTGGCCCCCGGTTGCCGGGCGGAACCGAACTGGTCAGCGTGGTCCTTAAGCCCGGGGACCGCTACGTTGTGTCTCCAGCCAAGGATGTGCGGCACGTTCCGAAAGTCAGCCGCCTGCAAAGTCTCGCGGAAACAGCGTTCAGCCAGCCGACAGAGCAGTTCAACAGAAACCTTGCCAATCGACTGTGGGGGCACATGTTTGGGCAGGGGCTGGTTCATCCTCCGGACCTGCATCACTCCGGCAATGCTCCTTCGCATCCCGAGTTGCTCGCGTTGTTGTCCGAGGCCGTCCAGGCCGCCGACTACAACGTGAAAGCGATCCTCCGTGAAATCGCACTCAGCCGCGTCTATCAACTCGGGGAACAGGTGGAGCCGGTTCCGCTCTCTCGAGAACAACTGGAACAGGACATCGCGGCTTTGGAAAGTCAGGCGACGGCGGAATCACAAAAGGCGGGAGATGCCGACCGCGAAGTCGACACCGCGGTGGAAATTCTAGATGCCGCTGTTGCCGAATTGAAACCGCTGCGGGAGGCGATTGGCGCTGTCGAAAAGCAGATCGTCGAGCTCATCAAAAAGCGCGATGAAGCAGCTGGAAAGTTGAAGGCTGGTCAGGCGGCCGTCCTCGATCAGGAGTCCAAGATCACGCTGGTGCAACAGGCGTTTGAGAAAACCGAACTGGCCGCCAAGGCGATTGAGAAGGATCCGGAACTGTCCGCTGCTGTGGGCAGTCTCTCCGCAAAGCTGAAGAGTCTTCAGGAGCAACTTCCCAAACTGCAGGAGAGCGCAGCGGCAACCGCCGGACAACTGAAAGAACTTGAAGATCAATTGACCGCTGCCAATACCAGCGCAGATCAGGCGATTGCCGCGGCCCGCCCCCAGGAAGAAAAGGTGAAGGGCCTCCGGGACGCATTGCTCGTTATCCGTCGTCGGGCTGCCGAACATCGGAGTTTGGCGGCCACTGCCATCCGGAAGCAGGAGCAACTGACGACGCTGCTGGAATCGCTGAAGCTGAGCGAGCAGTTGGCACAACTGAATGCGGCGATTCCTCAGCAGGCCGCTGAACTGGAGGCGGCCAATGCCGGGATTCCCAAACTGGAGGCGGCATTGAAAGCGGCGGAGCAGGTACAGAAGACGGCCGGCGAAACAGTTGCTCAAGCACAACAGGTACTGGAGCAACGGACCACGCAGCATGCCGAGCTGCAGCTTACCCATGGATTGCTGCTGGCATCGCTGGGAAAACTTGACGAAGCATCGAAACGACTGGAAGAGGATGCTGCGCTTGGAGAGGCGCGAACTCAGATTGCGGCCGCAGTTGACGCGGCACAGGGACGAGTGTCCGCGAGCGCAGCTCAAGTTGCCGAACAGCAAACGCTGTTGAAGACAAAGCAGGACATGCTGACGGTGGCCCAGAATACAACCCAAGCAGCTGCGACGGCGTTGAAGCAGCAGCAAACTCAGGTGCAGCAACTGTCCTCCAGACTTCGCGAATCGCGCGAGACGTTGGCAGTGACACAGGGAAAAGTTGAGCATGTGCAGGCTCAGGTTCAGCGTCAGGCTGCCGCAAGGCTGAACGCGGTGGCGCTGGCCCCGCTGTCTCCCGAGCAACTGGGAATGAGCATGCTTGTGGCGACCGGTCAGCTTTTACGAATCCGTGCGGGCGAAGTTGCCAAGCTGGACAAGGAAAGTCCGCTGCCGGAAGCCGATCAGCAGAATCCAGAGAAGATTGCGGCCCGTCAGCAGACTGTGGAGGCCGCTACGGCTCAAGCGGCGTTCAAGACCATCAATCCGTTCATTCAACTGTTCGGAGCTGGCGCGGGGCAACCTCAGGATGAGTTCTTCGCCACTGCTGATCAGGCCTTGTTTCTCGCGAATGGCGGCGAACTGCGCAGTTGGCTTACTCCAGGAGGCGGCAACTTGACAGACCGACTCATAAAGCTGGATACGCCCGAAGCCGTGGCCGAGGAGCTCTACCTGTCTCTGTTCAGCCGCCTTCCCACGGCGTCGGAAGTGGCTTTCGTGAAAAAATCTCTGGAGCAACTCCAGGATAATAAGGGGCTCGCAGTTCGGGAGTTGGCCTGGGGGTTGATGACCTCGGCAGAGTTTCGATTTCGTTATTAGTTCGAGTGTTGGCGAACTCACCAGATTGAGTTGATTGGCGTACCAACACGCTATACCGCAGCGGGACACGGCGTTGTGTTCCCGGTACTCGCTTAACTATCGGCATGCTGGATCCAAAACTCGCCAGCGAGAATTGGGCCCGACCTCATCAGGAGCGATGCGATCATGAAGTGCGACTACGCTTGCCAGTCGGATTCTCATCCCGTTTCCCGGCGGCAGTTCCTCGGGGCATTGGGGGGCGGCTTTGTGGTTGGAGGTTTGGGAGCGCTCACGCGCGGAGCGGCTGCGGCCCAGCTTCAACAGAATCAAATGCGCGTGCTGACCGTGTTTCTCTCTGGGGGGGTGAGCCAGCTTGAGTCATGGGATCCCAAGCCCAAGACTGACACCGGCGGGCCATTCCGCGCCATTTCAACCGCCGTGCCGGGAATACAGATCTGCGAACTGCTGCCATTCACGGCTCAGCATATGGACAAGCTCTCGCTGGTGCGGAGCATTAACACCAAAAACGGAGACCATGGCAAGGGCTCTTATCAGATGCAGCATGGCCGAAACGAGATGCCAGGGGTCGATTACCCGCATTTGGGAGCGGTTGCGGCCAAATCGCTGGAAAGGGCAAACTCTCCGTTGCCCGGATTCATCCGCGTTCCTGGTGGAGGACGTGGTCGCGATGCCGCGTATCTGGGCCCCCGGTACAACAGTGTGGGAGCCGGTGGGTCGCCTCCACCGAACTCAGCACGTCCCGACTCACTGACCGCCGAGATGGACGCGTTTCGCAACTCGATTCGACGTCAGGCCAATGACCACTTCGTGTCGCAACGCCGAACAGCCGAAACCGACGTCTACACGCAGTCCTACGAACAGGCACTGCAACTGATGGAGAAACGGGACGTGTTTGATGTCAGCAAGGAGTCGGACAAGGAGCATGAACGTTACGGTAAGCATGATTTCGGGCAGCACTGCCTGATGGCGCGGCGACTTCTGGAGAATGATGTCCCGTTCGTTCAAATTTCTCACACCAATTACGACACGCACAACGAGAATTTCAATTTCCATCTGGAACAGCTTGGGGAGTTTGATCAGCCTTTTGCGACCTTGATTTCCGATCTCTCCGAGCGAGGTATGCTGGAAACAACGCTAGTGGTGGTGATGTCGGAATTTGGCCGAACGCCGCGGATCAATGTCCGGTACGGCCGGGATCACTGGGGAACCGCCTGGTCGATCTGTCTGGGAGGAGCGAAGATTCAGCCTGGCGCGGTCATCGGCAAGACCAACGAAAATGGAACCAAAGTGATCGACCGGGAAGTCGATCATGGCCATCTGTTCCACACGTATCTGGCCGCGGTGGGCATCAACTCGACAAGTTCGTTCGATCTCGGTGGTCGGGAAGCGCCTCTGGCCGATCCGTCACGATCGGCGATCAGCGAGTTGATTGCGTGAGTCGGATTCATCAATGGTCGTGAGCTTCGAGGCAGTGTCAGTTGCGATACGGAGACAAGCCGCGATTTCGAGTAAAGGTGGCAAGCGATCCCGTTTCGGCGGGTGACCGACACAATGGCCGGTCGTGTGGACCAATTCCCGAATGAATTTCAGAGTGAGCCTGATATGGACCCGGTGAGTACGCATGTCCTGGCGACACACAAGGCCGACCGGCCGCTCATGGCTTGCCGGTACAGTGTGGACGGAGCATATGTGTTTGCGGCCAGCGAGGACTACAAGGTCTGGCGTTTTCGCGTGTCTGATGGGAGCAAGGTTGCACTTGATTCCGATGCCTGGGTTCGCGGACTGGCTTTTGCCGACGCCGGGAAGACGTTGATTACCGCCGGCTACGACGGCCGCCTGATCTGGTGGGATGCGCTGGCGGAGAACCCCGCTCCGCAACGAACCGTTGCCGGACATGCAGGCTGGATTCGGGCCGTGGCTGTGAGTCCCGACGGGACACTGGTCGCCTCGGTTGGAAATGATCGAATGGTCCGTCTCTGGAGTCATGCTGACGGGAGTCTGGTGCGGGAAATGCCGGGGCATGAATCCCACATCTACAACGTCGCCTTCCATCCGTCCGGCGAGACTCTGCTGACGGGCGACCTCTATGGGCATTTGATGGACTGGGAGGTAGCGAGCGGCAAACAGATACGAGTGATCAAATCGGAATCGCTCTCCAAGTATGACAAGGGGTTTTACGCTCAGATTGGTGGATTTCGCGGACTGATATTCAATGCTGATGGGACGCAGGTCGCCGCATCGGGGATCACGAACGTCTCAAACGCCTTTGCCGGTGTGGGAAACCCGAGCGTTGTGATTTTTGACTACGCGAAAGGAGAGCAGGTCATCGAGCACCTCTCCAAGGGACCACTCCAGGGAGTTGCCTGGAATGTCGCCTTCCATCCGCAGAACGTCATTATCAGTAGTACCGGAGGAAGCGGCGGGCATTACCTGTTCTGGAAGGCTGGTGAAAAGGAGACATTTCATCAGTTCAAGATGCCCTCCGATGTGCGTGATTTCGCCCTCGCGCCCGATGGGCTTCACCTCGCTGCTGCACAGGGGAACGGCCAGTTGACAATCAGCCTGATGAATCCGAAGCAAAGTTAAGGAGAGTCAGTCTGATCAGCAATCCGCCGGATGTGGTCACCCGTCGGGGACGAACGCTTCGACGATGACGGCGATCATTGTCGGCCGAAAGCCGACAGCAGTTCGACGACTTCAGCTTCACCTCTTCCGCATTTCTCCGCTTTGTCTGAAGATGTCTGACCGACTCTGAAGGTCGATGGTGAATCGGGTTCATTCGAACCTGCCGGCTGGCACCGATCCCGCTCGCCAAGTCGTGCATCATTTTCTCAACGACGATAACTGCCATGGGATGCATGGGGAGTGGGATGATTTACTTCTTGTGCGAGTCGTGGGAAGATCAGACTGGTGGACATGCCGGGAAGTTATTTACGTGTGGACTGGTGAAAGCATTTGATCGCAAGGTGGCGCAGGGGTATTGAGGGTTATCCGTTTGTTGTGACCGTCCGCTGCGGATGTGGCGTCGAATTCGGCATGTATAAAGCAGTCGCCTACTTGTCGTGTGAATCTCGGAAACGGGTGACGCTGTGGTGCCTCAGGTACTTTTGGTCGAGACTCGCGTTGTGAGTCGAATTGAACTAAAGAGCATCTGTTAAGCAAGCAAGACTTGATGAGTTCGTCGTGTCTTGCCTGATGTTCAATTGCAATGCAACGGAGCAGGGGGGCACGCTGACCGAACAGAAGTTCGTTAACATTGAGAGCAGGTACGTTCGCTCCAGAACATGAAGTGGTTTGGGAAGTAGTTCATCGGTCGGTGTGAGACTCGTGATGCGGTCGATGAGTGTCCGCTCTGTCTCGATGGACCTCGGAGAAGTAACACGCTGGTAACTCGTGGCAGCAACAGGGTGAGGGACATATGAAGCGATTGTGGATGGCATTCGTGGCCGTGATGGTCTTGTCGTTTCTGGTCCTTGGCTGGATCGGCACCCGTATCTATCAGGAGATGCCGCCGATTCCTGAGAAAGTTGTGACCACTGATGGTCAGGTTCTCATTGGCAGTGGCGAAATCACTGCCGGGCAGAATGTGTGGCAATCGATGGGGGGGATGGAAGTTGGTTCCATCTGGGGGCATGGCAGCTATGTGGCTCCCGACTGGACGGCGGACTGGCTGCATCGCGAAGCGGTCTTCATTCTCGAACACTGGGCCAGATCGGACTACAACTCGGAATTCGACAAACTCGGCAACGAACAACAGGCGCAGCTCATCGCCCGCCTGACGATGTTGCTGCACACGAACACTTATGATGCCTCGACCGGCATCGTCACGATCGACCCCGTTCGGGTCGAGGCGTTCGAGTCGAACCTTGCTCATTACACCGAAGTCTTTTCGGACGGAAACGCCGACTATGCCATTCCTGCAGGGGCTGTGTCCGATCCGGATCGGCTCCGCAAGCTATCGGCTTTCTTCTTCTGGACCGCATGGGCCGCTTCAACAGACCGTCCCAATGACATCAGTACGTATACAAACAACTGGCCTCACGAACCGTTGATTGGCAACCGGCCAACTGGCGATACGATTGTCTGGACCGGAGTGAGCATCATCATGCTGCTCGCAGGCATCTCGGCGATGGCGTGGTGGTATGCCTCTAAGCGAAGTGAAGAAGAAGAACCGATTCCCCCGGAAACCGATCCGCTGGCGCTTTGGGAGGCCACACCGTCTCAACAGGCCACCATCAAGTACTTCTGGGTTGTTTCCGCATTGATCCTCGTGCAGATGCTGCTCGGGGTCGTGACTGCGCACTATGGTGTTGAGGGTGACGGGTTTTACGGGTTCCCCCTTTCGGAGTGGCTGCCCTACAGCGTGACCCGCACATGGCATGTTCAGATGGGGTTGTTCTGGATTGCGACAGCGTGGCTGGCAGCCGGGCTGTTCATTGGCCCACTCGTGAGCGGTGAAGAGCCAAAGGGGCAACGGCTCGGCGTTAACATTCTGTTTGGAGCGTTACTGCTGGTCGTGGTTGGTTCGCTTACGGGCGAGTGGCTCAGCATTCAGAACAAGATGACCGATGCTGTTTCGTTCTATCTCGGTCATCAAGGTTATGAGTACGTCGATCTGGGACGGGTCTGGCAGATCGCCCTGATGGTTGGACTGCTGCTCTGGCTGTTTTTGATGATCCGAGTGCTGCTTCCCGCCTTGCGAAAGACGGGCGAGACCAAGCAACTGGTCGCCCTGCTGGCGGTTGCGACAGGGGCCATCGCGTTGTTCTACGGGGCCGGTCTGACATGGGGCCAGCACACGCATCTGTCGATGGTTGAATACTGGCGCTGGTGGGTGGTTCACTTGTGGGTGGAGGGCTTCTTTGAGGTTTTCGCCACCACGGTGATCGCATTCATCTTCATGCGGCTCAACCTCATTCGGCCCGGCATCGCAGCGGCGGCGGCGTTGTTGTCGGCCACCATTTTTCTTTCGGGCGGCATCATCGGCACTTGTCACCACCTCTACTTCTCGGGCACACCGACCGTCGCGCTGGTCTGGGGGTCGGTCTTCAGTGCACTGGAAGTTGTGCCACTGGTTCTGATTGGATTCGATGCCACGGAAGACTTGAGGCGGTCTCGAAAGTCGCCGTGGGTTCAGCGCTACAAGTGGCCGATCTACTTTTTTGTCGCGGTCGCCTTCTGGAACATGGTGGGAGCAGGTCTGTTCGGATTCATGATCAACCCGCCCATTGCTCTGTACTACATGCAGGGACTCAATACGACGCCGCTCCATGGTCATGCAGCCCTGTTCGGCGTGTATGGAATGCTGGGCATTGGATTGATGCTCATTTGTCTGCGCGTGCTGATTCCCGGTAAGGAATGGAAAGATGGCCTGCTGTGGTTCTCCTTCTGGTCGCTGAACAGCGGGTTAATGGCGATGTGCGTCTTGAGTCTGCTGCCTGTCGGACTGCTGCAAACGAATGCTTCCGTACAGCACAGCTACTGGTATGCTCGCAGTAGCGAATTCATGCAGACCGATTTGATGCAGACGTTACGATGGATGCGGGTTCCGGGGGACACGGTGTTCTTTCTGGGGGCTGTTGCTCTGGTGCTGTTTGTGGCCGGGTTGAAATTTGGCTACTCATTCAAGACCGAGAAAGCGTCATGAGGAACGCTCGCTGGACACGTCCGTCCCAAATGGGATCATCGATCACCTGAGGCCACTGGCTGTGCTTCTAGGAGTGGAGAACGATGACTCCTGTGGCGGGAAGTCAAGGGAGTTCCTTTGCCGGGAACAGGAGGTTCACGAGCAGTCAATTTTGTCGAATCACTGCGAGGCCATTGAGGGCGAAAGCCAGATGGCCAACCGAGTCATTCCCAACCCGAATCCGGAGAGATAACAATGGCGATTCCTCACGCTCAGCCCGGCGAGGTGATCGATGTGCGGCCACTGGCCGATGCACTGGCAGCGTCCAGAACCAGAGCCCTCATCAAGACGCCCCACGTTGAAGTGATTCACATGGTTCTTCCGGCCGGGAAAATCGTTTCGGAACACAAGGCTCGCGGCGAGATTGTTGTGCAATGCCTGGAAGGAGACATCACATTCACCACGATGGGAGAACCCAAAAAACTCAGGGCGGGGGACATGCTGTATCTGGCGGCGGGCGAACCGCATGCTCTTGAGGCAGCCGAGGATTCCTCCTTCCTGCTCACGATTGTTGCCCAGAGCGGAGAGGCGACGACATGAAGCGGTTGCTTCGCATCGACTGGGACGTCATTGCTGGAATCACGGCCGCTGTCCTCGCCATCGTGCTGCATCTCCTGCACGTCGTCGAAGTCGAGGTGCTGTTCACCATCGTGCTTGTCCTGCTGGCACTCCTGTTGTTTCGGGACTTGCGCAGGGAAAGTCATGATGAACGTTTGGGCGAATCTGTGGGGCAGATCAAGAGCAACGTCAAGAGCATTGAACTGTCCCTTGAAGCACCTGCAGCGGTGCTGGTCGGTCCTCGCCACTTGCGATCCGAAAGCCGCAGATTCGTAGAAACGGCACGTGGCGAAATGGTGTGGTTCAATGTCTGTTTTCTGATGTTCAGATCGCAGGAAGTCTTTGACCTGTTGTTGAAGCCCGCCATCGAGAATCCCCTTGTCCGTTCCATTCAGTTTATCTCCGACGAGAGCGAACGAGGTCTTTGGGAAGAGAACATGCTGCCCAAGATCAAGGCGTGCGATGAACGTGGGAAGGTTCTCCAGCCACGTTGGCGGACGCTTCCGCAGACCATTTCATTCATTCTGGCCGAGACCGAAAACAAGGGACAGACCGAAGCTCTGCTGAGTTTTTGGGGTGAGCCGTTTATGGCACGCACCATTGACAAGCAGGTGCCACGATATGTCTTCTGGGTACATGGCCACTCCGACCTCGTGGCCCAACTGGTCGATCTGGAACGCCAACACCGGATGTAGGTCCGGCATTTCAGTCGAACTCGGAAACATCGGAAAGCGGAGGCACAAGCGGTGAGTTGCTCGTCGCAATCCGGTGGAGTGATCCAAAGACAATCAGAGGCGCGTGAGCAACCATAAGTAGCGAGAGAGCGGAACAGATGACTGGCTGGTTTTGGAAGATGGGACGCTGGATCGTTCTGGCGGGGATCGTGGGCGGCGTTGTCTACCAGTTGCAGCTCTCGCCAGTGACCGTTCAAGGCATCACACCTACGCGTCAGGCTATTGTGTCCGAGGTGATGGGAACCGGAACCCTGGAAGCGCGAGTCTCCACGACGATCAGCCCCAAGATCTCCGGGCGAATCAGCGAAGTTCTTGTTGATCAGGGAGAAACGGTTGGAGCCGGTCAGTTGCTCGTTCGACTCGACGACGAGGAACTTCGGCAGCAGGTCGCGATTGCCCAGGCGAGTCTGGAAGCGGCGCAGGCGGCATTGCAGCGTCTGATGGCGGACAAGAATCGGGTTGTCGCTGTCTTTGAACAGTCAGAGAGACATCACGCTCGCGTGCAGTCGCTCAAAGAGAAGAGTGCGACGACACAGGAAGACGTGGATCGGGCCGTTGAGTCACTGGCAATCGCCACTGCGGATATGACCCGAGCGGAAGCTGCTATCGCGGAAGGGCAGAAGGGACTGCTCGTCGCTGAGAAAACGCTCGAGTATCATCGGGCACGACTTGCCGACACGATCATCAAGTCCCCGTTCAGCGGACTTGTCGTTGACCGTCAGCGCGAGGCGGGCGACATTGCTGTGCCCGGCAGCGCAGTCCTGACAGTGATCTCCACTGATGTTCTCTGGATCAGTGCGTGGGTCGATGAGACCGAGATGGCGAAGCTGAGCGTGAGTCAGCCTGCCCGTATTGCTTTTCGCTCGCAACCCGACCGCAACTATCCCGGAAAGATTATCCGCCTTGGCCGACAGGCAGACCGGGAAACTCGGGAGTTCGTCGTTGATGTCCAAATCTCGGAGCTGCCTGCGAACTGGGCGGTCGGGCAGCGGGCTGAGGTCTTTGTGGAGACGCAGCGTCAAGACAACGCGTTGACGATTCCGTTGTCTGTCCTCCACCGTCGCGAAGGGGAAGAGGGCGTCTTTGTTGCTGAGAACGGCAGGGCTGCCTGGAGAGCCGTAACGCTGGGAGTGCGGGGACGGGAATTCGCCGAAGTTCGTGAGGGACTTTCAGAATCCGACCTTGTGTTGCTCTTTCCTGCCGGCCAAACGCCGGTGGCGATAGGGCGGAGGGTTCGGACACCGTGAACCTCGCTATCAAAGATATTCGCCACAACCTGGGGCGCTTCGCTTTGACGACCGTGGGAGTTGGCCTGCTGCTGATGGTTGTGATGGGAATGGGGGGCATCTACCGAGGTGTTATCGAAGATGCCACTTTGCTCATCGATCGGGTCGGGGCCGACCTGTGGGTTGTGCAACGCAGTACACGAGGGCCGTTTGCCGAAATTTCCCGCGTACCGCCGAATCTGGTTCATCGTGTGCAGGCGGTGCCTGGTGTTCAGTCAGCTCGAGAGTTTGTGTATCACACGATACAGCGAGAACGGTCCGGAAAACCGCTGAGAGTTGCAGTCATGGGGCTGAGTTGGCCTGTAGACAAAGGAAACTGGTTGCCGCTCACGGCGGGGAGGCATCTGTCCCAGAATCATTTTGAAATGATTGCCGACGAATCCCTGCAGCTTCCGGTGGGAAGCCAGATCGAGTTGGGAAAAGAGACGTATCGCGTTGTTGGTACAACGAAGAATCTCATCAGTTCCAATGGCGACGGCATAGCCTTTGTGACCGTACAGGATGCTCAGGCAATCCAGTTCGACAGTCCCGGCGAAGCTGTTCGCCTGGAACGTGCGGCACGGGAGGTACGCGGCGCAGAATTTGAAGCTGCCATGAGGCAGCCTGCGCTGCTCGACAATGCGGAACGACCGACGGCGGAACTTCCCGCCGTTGCCCGACCTCAGTTGAGCGCAGTGATGGTCACG
>JAGQPW010000064.1:20421-28214 GCA_020426515.1 Planctomycetaceae bacterium
CTGTACACGCTTACGCTCGACAAGATTCACTCGATTGCCCTTCTCAAACTGATCGGAGCACCAAACCGTGTCATTTTGGGGCTGATCCTGCAACAGGCATTGCTGCTCGGTGGGATTGGCTTTGGCATTGCCTATCTGTTGGGGCAGCGGGTCTTTCCGCTGTTTCCCCGCCGAGTCATCATCACTGAGGGCGATGTGCTGCAACTCGCCGTCATTGTCTTCGGCATCTCCGTGGCTTCGAGTGTTCTGGGTATCTGGAAGGCCATGCGAGTCTCTCCCAATGAGGCTCTGTCATGAACGCTTCTCAAGACTCGCCGTTTGCGATTGAAGCGGTCCGGTTGACCAAGGTGTATGGCAGCGGCAATACCGAAGTCGTTGCGTTAAAAGATGCCTCCATGCGAGTCCGATGCGGCGAGGTCGTGGCTCTGCTCGGTCCCAGCGGATCAGGTAAGTCGACCTTTCTGACGGCAGTCGGCCTCATCAATCCGCCGACCGCGGGGCAGATCACCATTCGCGGAAAACTGGTCCTGGATGGACCTGAGGCCAAGACGAACTTGCGCACATTTCGACGACAGCAGATCGGCTTCATTTTTCAGAAGTCGAATCTCATTCCATTTCTATCGGCCGCCGAAAATGTGCAGATTGCCATGGAACTCAATGGCGAGTCCCGACGCGCTGCGGCCACACGCACGATGGAACTGCTGGACTATCTCGGCGTTGCCGACCGGGCAAGGAATCTTCCGTCGATGCTTTCGGGGGGACAACAACAGCGAGTCGCTGTCGCACGGGCACTGGCGAATCGCCCCAGCGTTATTCTCGCCGATGAGCCGACCGCAGCTCTTGACAGTCACCGCGGTCGCCAAGTGATGGAACTGTTTGCCCAGGTTGCCCATGACCAAAAGGCCGGGGTCATTGTGGTGACTCACGACCATCGTTCACTGGATGTGTTCGACACGAAATACGAGATGGAAGACGGCCGGTTGTTCTCACCGGCGTAGTGTGGCCGACACTCGCACGGTCATCACAATGCGCATCATGCATGTCGGAGCGCGGGGACAATGTCCGTCTGGGCGGCGTGCCAGGCCGGGAGGATTCCGGCGAGGACGCCAGCGAGCAGGGAGACGACGACTCCGTTCACTGCCAGTCGAAGTGAGGGAGTGAAGGCAATGGTCACGGCTTCGGCACCGACTGACAGGCTGCTGATTTCCAGCATCAGCAGAGCGGCTCCCACGCCGACGAGACCACCGCAGAAACTGAGGATGATGCTCTCGGCCATAACCAGCTGGAAGACTCGCTTTGAAGTGAAGCCGAGCGTCTGCAAGACCGCATGCTCTTTGATCCTGTCCTCGACCGACATGATGGTGGTGGTGGCTACAAGGGCGAGGACCAGTCCGACGCAGGCGTACCCCAGGTAGTGTGCCATGCTGATCAGTTGGGCCAGATCACCCAGCGCCTTCGCCTGAAACACTCCTTTGGGACGCGTGTCGGTTTCGACTGGCCCCCCGCGAAACAGTTCGTCAATTTCACGGCACTTGGCGGCCGCATCGACTCCGTCATCCAGTAACACCTCAATCTGTGTCACTGTGCCCACAAGGTTCATTCCTTCGCTGCGCTGCAGGAAGTCCAGGTGCGAATAGATGTAGTTTTCTTCCGCCGGATCTCGACTTGTGAAGATGCCGGCAACATTCACGCTCAGATCTCCGATCGAGAATTTGTCTCCGACCCGGATTCCTCGGCGAGCGGCGACAGCCTGTCCCACCACTGCCGCATCCTGATGTTGTTCAAACTCGTTCCAACTTCCGGAAGCAAGCTGGAAGTCGCGGGTCTTGCGCAACTTCGTCGGCGGGACACCATAGAAGACAACGACATCGAGACTGGCCCGGCAGTTGTTGGTGAAGACCTGAACAGGAAAAACTTCGCGTACGCCATCGAGGCGGGCGATCTGCTGGTCGTAGTCCTGCGGCAGATGGCTTGTCGCCGGGCAGAATTTGTTCGCCTGAAACGCAATCAACGAACCTTTCGCCGCCTGACGGCGCTGGAGATCGTTCATCCCTTCCTGAATCGCTCCAACGAAGCAAAAGACAAACAATGCAACTGCCGATCCACTCACTGTAAGGATGGTCCGGGAGCCATGTCGCCACAGCGTCTTCAGGGTATACGGAAGAAACTTGAACATCGTGAAGCTCCGAACTATCCCGGTGTCGCCTGCGCTGTGGCTGAACTGAGCGGAACGAACCCTTTGCCGCCCGTCTGCACCAGCTTGCCGTGATCGAGCTGGAACTGTTTGTCGGCCACCTGAGCTGCTTCGGCATCGTGTGTGACCATCAGCAGAGTGACATTCAGTTGATCATTCAGTCGGCGCAGCAGGTCGAGAATTTGATCCGAGGTCACCGGATCGAGGTCGCCAGTTGGTTCATCGGCCACGACGACTTTCGGATGAGCGACGATCGCCCGTGCAATTCCGACCCGCTGCTCCTGTCCCCCGGACATCTGTCGCGGGTAGTGGTCTGCGCGGTCAAGCAGGTCAACGGCACTCAGCGCGATCTCGATGCGTTTCCGTCGTTCGCTGCTGGACATTGGCAGTAGCAGCAGCGGCATCTCGACATTTTCATACGCGGTGAGTACCGGAACGAGGTTGTGTGTCTGAAAAATGTAACCCAGATTGGCTGCTCGCCAGTTCGCCAGCTTCGTGCGGGACAGCCGCGTGATCTCAATTCCATCGACGAAGATCTGCCCGCGATCGGGGCGGTCGATGCTGGCGATAAGATTCAGCAGGGTCGATTTCCCTGTGCCGCTGGCACCCATCAGTGAAATGAATTCACCCTGCTCAATATCCAGCGAGACATCATCAAGTGGAGTGATCGATTCCCCCCCTTTGCGATATTGCTTGGTCACATTCCGAATTTCAATGAGCGCCATTAGTGGTGGCCTCCCTCTGGTAAACGTTGAATCGACTTCGCCTTGTTCCCTGCATGAGGACCGGGAGTGGGGCTGGATGACACCTCTTCGCCGACAACGTGAATTCGGTCGCCGTCGTTCAATCCTTCGCGATTACTGGAGATGAGCCGACTCGCCAGTGTGAGGCCGCTGGTGACTTCAACGAGTCCCTGATTTCCGGTCGGCCCGACTCCCACCGGTATCTTGCGCGCGACGCCTGCAGACTGATCGGCTACCCACACAAACGTCCCCCCATCATCCTGTTGGATGAGTTGCTGCAGGGCATAGAGTTTGCGTTCCTGTGAGACCTCGGTCCGTCGATTCGGTTCATCGGGAGCCAGGAACGTGACGTCCACCAGCATCTCCGGCTTGAAGACCGCCGGTGGTTCCGGGATGGCGACTTTGACCTGAAGCGTGTTCTTCTGAATGTCCGCTTCCGAACTCACAAAAAGGACGCGACCGGTGATGGGTGATTCCAGTGACGGGTTGTCGATCTCCACTGGCTGGTCGAGTCGAATCTTCGGGACATCTTCAAACCGAACATCGACACGCACTTGAAGCATGTTCGGGTCGTACATTGTGACGACCGTACTTCCATCATGTCCGGACATTTGGGGAGTATTGCCGCCGATCCGTGCACCAGGATGGGCAATCAGCTGATAGACGCGGCCATCAGCCGGCGCTCGAACCGTCATTCGGTCGAGTTGCAGTTTCGCCTCGGCGACAGTGACTTGAACCTGTTCCACTCGGGCCTTCGCCGCGTGCATGCGGGCGGTGGCTTCATCTTTCGCCTGTGTTTCTTCGGTCAGCAGTTCCAGCTGCGTCTGGAGAGCATCACGACGCTGCGTTAGTGCGGCCAGTTCCTTTTTGAGGGACCCTTCTCGGTTCTGCAGTTCTTCCACCGTGGCCTGGGCGGAGTCCATCTTGCCTTTTGCAATGACGATTTGGATTCCGGGAACAACGTTCCTGGCCAGTGTTTTCCCTTCGTAGTCCTGCCGCGCAGCCTCGTGCTCGGCGATGGCCCGTCGCATCTCAAAGGGGAGGTTCACGAGTTGCGTTTGAATTTTCGCCCGCATCGCCTCGGCTTCTCCAAGAGCGGCCTGAAGGTGAACCGGCCGTTTGAATCGTGTGATGGCTGCTGTCAGTGTGGCCTGAGCTTCCGCGAGTTCCGCTTCTCTCAGATGCAATTCCGCCAATGCACTTTCGAGAATGAGGCGGGCATCATCCCGAACGAGTTCCGCGATTGTTTCGCCTGCACGAACTGGCTGGTCCTGCACCACGAGCAATCGTTCCACGACTCCCGGCGCGAGTGCAGCCACTCGCACCGGGGTTGGTCGCGGTTCGATCCATCCTGCTGCTTTGAAGAGTGGGGTCCCAGCCTGTTGAATCTCCGAGGTCGTTGAGAACACGGGGATCACCGTGACTTCCCGGGGAGGAAACACGTTGTCCCACGACGCCCAGGCAATGAGCGTGAGAAAGCCACCGACCAGGGCCAGCGGCAACACGTATCGTGTCAGCAGGTGCCGTCGCGTCCGGACCGTGGGCCGTCCCGTGTCGCTACGGTCAATCGCCAGCTCGCGAAGATCAACAGTGGAAGCCATGGTCGAACTCACTTCTTGACGTAGACGCCGGTGGCCAGAACGGTGAGGTTTCCGGCGTCATCCCGCTGGGCTTTCCCCTTCACGATGACAGACGTCAGTTCTCGGACTCCGAGAAGCTCTTGTGCACCGGTTTTGACCGCCTCGCCGGTCTCATCAACGACCTTCACGAGCGCCGTGGCTCCCTTAAGCTTGGGAGTTTCGCAGCAATAGTCCCAGGGAGTGGGACAGCTGTCGCCAGGGATTTCGTTGCAGGACTTCAACGAGTCGTCCACGACGGTGAACATCGCGCGGCCTTCGACCCATGGCTCGTGGCTGCCACCAATCTGACCGAACAGAACGACCTCTTCATCATTCTTGATCGATTCTCGGGCAGCGATCACGTTCAGTGGGTCCGCGGGAGCTTCGACCAGGACAAATTGTTTCCCCGCCTCCGATGGTTCGACAGGAGCTTCGATGTGTCCGGCTTCGCCGCCATGATCGTGGTCATGGCCATGTTCATCGTGATGACCCGCAGTCTGTGGAGTGGTTGCTGCGGGTTCTGAACATCCGCACGCCGTCAGCAGCGAGAGGCAGACCAGCATGGAAATTCCGTTCTTCATTTCATTCTCCTCGAAGGTTGTGTTCGCGGCCCTGTGCCGCATTCAAGAGGTCAAACAGCTTTGAGCCCATCGACGATGGGCATACGCAGTGCTCGATAAGCCGGAGGCAGAGCCCCGAAAAAACCAAGCGAAATTCCAACGGTGCAGCCAATGAGTACGGCGACACTGTCGATGCGGAGGGCAAAGGCTCCCATCGTGAATCGCACAGCGGCCTCATTGACGAAGACGAGGGCGATCAACGCTGCCAGCAGACTCGCGCCGGCTGACAGCAAGACCCCTTCCTGAATCAATCCAATCACGATGGCCCGGCGAGCGAAACCGATCGTTTGCAGTGTGGCAAGTTCGGGGATGCGTCCGACGACCGAGCCATACATCGTGTTCAACCCGGCAAAGACTCCCGCTCCCGAAACGAGGCACACGACCAGCCAGGCCAGCCAGCGTACGGGGCCGTAGTCCTTTTGCAGCGAGGCGTAGTAGTCGACTTCTCGCACTGCCTGGAGTTCGAGATCAAGCCGCTCTTTGCAAAACAGATTGAGGTCGGCAAAGTCGCCGTCGGGTGCCAGTGTGACGGCGACAAGACTCAAGTCCTGACGCTTCATGGCCTGCTGCATTTCATCGAGACGGCACCAGATTTCCGATTCAAATGCCGCTCCACCGGCCGAGAACAACCCACTGATCCTCCAATCGCGATCTTCGAATCGAATTGTCTGGCCCACTCCAACTTCACTGCCGGAGGCTCCCAGTTTCGTGGCAACCATCTTTCCGATCATCACCTCACCGGACCGAGGCCAGTCTCCCTCCTCAAACTCCACCAGGCTTCGAACCAGCAATACATCGGGAGTCACGCCGCGAACCAATCCCATGGAAGGGGCCTGGTCGCCCGCTGTCACTTCGGTGCCGAGGTACAATTCCGGAGAGACATACTTCTGACCAAAACGCTCCTGGATTCCCGCGACACTGGCCGGAACGAGGTCGCTTGTTCGCATGGGGATCGATGAGTACTCAAGGTTTTCCCCCATTCCAAGTGAGAAGATGATGGCTGTTTGCTGATCGCCGCTCACCGCCAGCGACCGTTCGAGTCCACGGATGAAACCGACTACCACCAGCACCAGCACAACAACCGTCGTCAGACCGAGAAACGTCAGCGACGTTCGCAACGGTCGACGGAACAGATTTCGGATGGGGTACTCCCACGGGAGCGGTCGAAAGAACATGGTCATCTGCGATGAGTAGTTGAGCCTGATCGGCAAGCAGAATTCCGCAGGATTGTTCGTGCGGAAGACAGCCAGAAGAGGAGCCGGAATTTGCTGTTCCGCCATTGGGGACATCAGTCATCAATGGGGGCAAAGTCGCGGGCTCAACTGCTCTCTAGCAGATGAGAGACTCATAGAGCGTGCGCAGCAGTCGACCCTGATTGCCACTGTTCGACAAGATGTCGTCGGTTCCAGATGAACCTGTTCCGACAGAGCGTTCGCAGGTCGCAGCATCAGTTTCGCAAACTGAAAGTACAGCGACGTATCCGAAGATGTCTGATCCGCCGCAGTGGACTTCAACGACCGCACCGCCACAAATTCCCTGGCACGGTGAATCGCTCGGGCAGCTGTCCGGCATTTGACTGCCAGCTGCCTGATTTGGCACTTTGACGTTCGATGGAACTTCCGCGACCGCGCGGGCCTTGTGCTGACAACAACTGTGCCCGCACCCCTGTGCGAACTCAGCTGGCTGCTCCTGTTCGCTGTCGCAACATTCCGAGACCGGACAAACTCCCAGACTGCACCACGCGGGGCAGGCCAGAAGCGCCAGGATCAAGATCGATGATGTCAACTTGCCGAACATGGTTGGCCGTTGTGAGGACAGGGCACAATTCCTTCAGCCTTGACCATACCCCTCATGACGGCCGAAGGCAAGGTTCAAATTGTCCTCGCCACCATTGAATGCCGCTGCCATACCAGCACGGATCACACACATTCGCCAGAGTTGTGAAACATGTTCGTGGATGGTCGTGAAGTGACATGGCGGGCTGAGTGGTTTCTGTCGAGCCGCACCCGAAGGTGGTCATGCTTCCTTGCTTGGTGGCCTGACTCGGGCGTATTGATCAGCGAGTCGGTTACTGCCTGGCTCCCATCCCAGGTTGCCGCGAGGAAGGCCAGCTCTCGCAATGAGTCGTGCCGAGGGCACCTGTTGATCCGGAGGACTTCGTCAAACCTATTTCGACAGGCGATGTAATGTGTCGAGGAGAATTGTAGAGCCCACTTCGTCCAGGCTCGGCTCGTCTGGCTTGGCCAGATCGCGAGGTTGCGTGAACAGGTGCGGGCTGAGCGCGTAGACTGGAAGAAATGCCGCGGTTGGCTGGTCGTTGTGGCGCCACAGCACGCCCACATTGTGCTCCACATCGCCATCGACCAATTTCAGTAGTGGGACCAGCGAGGTTCCTTTCAACGGGCTGAACTGCCAGGGGCAATACGGCATGTGCCACCCGGACGGCGTATCAGGGGAACGCACGGCCTGCCACTTCTTTGGTGAATCGCCGTCCACCAGGTGCAGGCTACAGTCGACAAATCGTTCCGCCGCGACGGGCCAGTTCGACTTCTCCGTTTTCGTCATTGCGCTGCGAAGCTCGGCCAAAGCCACAGACGCTGGCAAGTGCCTTCCACCG
>JAGQPW010000064.1:28313-29765 GCA_020426515.1 Planctomycetaceae bacterium
CAGTTCGACTTCTCCGTTTTCGTCATTGCGCTGCGAAGCTCGGCCAAAGCCACAGACGCTGGCAAGTGCCTTCCACCGATCCACACCACCCGACCACCTGCATCCAGATACTGCTGCAGGTGTTGATCAACGTCACCGGCCCTCATTCCATGATAATTGCCGAATCTGGTGGCCGGAATCACTACGATCGAAACTTGCTTTGGATCGGGGAAGCCGTCACGTGCCAGGTCGCGGATATCAAGAGTGACGTGACTCCTGTCCGCCGCGGCCAGAGTTCGACAGATCGATGCGGCATACACCCGATCGCTGAAACCGAGCATCCCTTCATTCATCCGCCAGGTCGGCTCCAGAACGACACCGATCGCCTTGTTGGTTGACGCCGATAGCGGATTTAGAATCGGTGCATAGAGCACCTCGTCCTCCAACGAGCTCTGCTGCACCCAATCTTCCACACGGCTGTTGTAGGCATCCGCTGTCCTATCAGATAGCTCGAGTTGCAGGTCCTGCAATGCAAGACGCTGGGCAACTTCAAAATCCCTCGTCGCGCGAACTGCGGCCCACGCGCCCAGTTCCGTCATGTTGCGGCACAAATTACCTCTGGCTTCTTCGTCGCCGTGTCCGAGCCATGCAGCGGCACCGGTCAGGATAGGCACACCACGGGTCGAACAAATCGCTGCCCCTTCGTATCCGTACATCATCACGTCAAGAATTGCCTCGTGCGGACCATGTCCGTTGTCGACAAGCGTCATGGAATCAATCGCCGCCTCAAAGGCCGCCGGCCCCTCTGGTTGTTCCATGGCATAGGATAAGTCGAGTGCGGCAGAAAATTTCCCTGCTGCCACCCCGTTCGCCACCGTCGCGCCGGTATGGGGCCAGTCGTATTTGGCAAAGTGGATCAGCGGGTCGTGGTTGCAGGCGGCCATGTCGCCGGTCGAGTGCGCGAGACAGGACAGCCAGAACAACGCAGTCTCATAGCGTTTTGCCCGCAACGAATCGACCAGCAGCAGAAAATTCACCGCCCGTCCGCGATCGTGGTGCAGATCGTATCGCCGCTTGACGCCATATCGCTCAAGCATGGCCAAACCGGCTGGCCCGATGAGTTCACTTTCGGCATCGAAGGTTTCGAAACTGTCGGGGTAGTGAGACCACGACCGAATAGAAATTTGGATGCTTTCCTCCGAGAGATGTTTGCGAAAAGATGGCGGCAGGCGGGCGATGATCGCGCGCTGAAGGTCGTTATGGCCAGCACCCCAACCCCACACGCTCGAAGTCACCGTCAGGCAGGCGAAGATCGTCGTTATGACTACAGCAAACCGACCGGCGCGGCGACTGGCATGTAAGCGTCGTTTCATGGTGCCTCTGCGTAAAGGGTTATCAAAAAGTATCCTATGGAATCCGCGTCTTGCTGCAAGCTGCATCACCTCAAGGCGAAAAACACCTGATTGGGGCTGA
>JAGQPW010000064.1:29864-31085 GCA_020426515.1 Planctomycetaceae bacterium
TCAAAAAGTATCCTATGGAATCCGCGTCTTGCTGCAAGCTGCATCACCTCAAGGCGAAAAACACCTGATTGGGGCTGTTCCTTATCGACTTACTCAGTGTTGACGATAAAGCTGGCCAGTTCTCGTGCTGAACAGTTCCGTTTGTGTTGCCCGGTTCTGCTGTCAGTCTACCGCCCGCACATTCATGTCCTGCCGCGAGTTGGGCAGAGTTCATCTGTTGAACCGAAGGCGCAGTGAACGGTTCGTGGAAGCAGACAGATTGGAATACTCGAACAAGTTCCTTGTGTTTGGGCAGCGACAACTCGAGCATCTCCCGAGTGGGTTGAAGTCGATTGCCAGCGAAGAGTCAAACTGTCGCAGGCAGTTGGGCTGATCGCTCCCCATTTGCAGAATCAGAATGGTAGACTGATGACTCGTAAACTGAGCGAGGGTCGTGGATGAACTTTCCGCGTGGAGGTTGCAGTGGCAGACAACGGTCCGTTTGCGGGGTTGGTTCGCCGATTCTACCTGGAGCATCGGACCGGGCCGCGACCACAAATCGCCTCATACCTGAGTGAGGTTGAGCCCGCGCAGCGGGACGAGCTTCTGAAGTTGCTGCTCGCGGTCGACATCGAGTGCCGCCAGCAGCGGGGCGAGTTGGTTTGTGCGTCCGACTATCAGGAATTGGGGCCGGATGTTCCGAGTCTGGTCTCGCGGATCCTCTCAGACGCAGAACGAGCGGGAACGCCTGTTCCATCGACGCTGATAGCACCGCAAGCCGATCATCTGGTCGCGACCGTGATTCGATCCAGCGATCCCTCCGAGCCCGAGAAGGCATCGTCCACGCGTGAGCAACACGTTGGTCCGTATCGATTGATCAAATCGATTGGCGAAGGCGGAATGGGGGCCGTTTACCTTGCCGAGCAAACGGCACCCGTCCGACGCCAGGTGGCTCTGAAACTGATCAAAACGGGGATGGCAGGCCAGGAGGTGCTCAGGCGATTTCAGGCGGAACGTCAGACGCTCGCCGTGATGGATCACGAAAACATTGCCAAAGTTCTCGATGCAGGAAGCACGGATGATGGACGCCTGTACTTTGTCATGGAGTACGTTCCCGGTATTCCGATGACGCGCTATGCCGATGAGCACCGCTTGACACTGAACGAGCGACTCGAACTTTTTGTTCAGCTTTGTCGGGCGCTTCAGCATGCCCATCAGAAGGCAGTGCTGCATCCAGACATT
>JAGQPW010000065.1:0-3083 GCA_020426515.1 Planctomycetaceae bacterium
GATGGCAATCACCACCAGCAATTCAATGAGCGTGAAACCTCGTCGGAATCCAACAGAACCACGGAGTGATAATGGCATTAGGGCATCTCAGATTGAAATAGTGAAGATGGCGGAATCGCCGCTCAGATAAGCGAGCATTTACACTACTCCAAGAGACACTCCCAAGTCAAACATGCAAATCGCCATTCAAATGGTCATTTTGACTACTTACAGGTGCACTGCATCAAATCAGTACACATCAAATGCCGTCCATTCGACAAAACCCGAGCCCGAACACGAAACCCGCCACTCAATCCACGCCTGCTGGGACGCAAACCCAGAGTAGACAGGAAGTCGACTTTTCCCCGGAAAACAGAATCTAACCTACCTCTTGAGAAGAAATTCCCCCCGCATCACTGCAAGAATGGTCTCGCGCCGTTGGATTCACCGCGGTCCGAAAAAAAGCAGTCCCATGGACCAACCAGCACACACCCCTCCTCGATCTCACCATACTGCGAACCGAAAACCTGAAGTGCGCCCGAAGTGGCCCACGTTCGCGGTTGCGGGAGCCACTGCAGTGGGGGCGATGTGGGCAGCCGCTTTTGCCACAGGTGGAGAGATCGACCCCAAAGTGGGAACCGCGGCCTGGGTTGCAGCAGCTGTGATCGGCACTGCGGCCGTCATCTCCGCAGGGGCAGCCGAGCGTCCACTCCCTCCGCCGCCACCACCACTTCCGCCCGAGCATCATGAGTAATTGCCTGATCGCGAATGAGATCGCCCGGCGACACTTGAGACACCATTTCCGATCTCTTTGACGCCCGCAGCAACGGGCCAGTAGACTATATGGGCCTGTATGGCCCTGTCTCCGGTTTCTTCAGTCCCCTTCGGTGCCCGTATGAGTGCGGAGCAACCCACATCGTCCGATTCCGGTTCTTCGGGAATCAAACGATTTGGAAAGTACGATATCCAGCGGCAACTGGGCGCCGGTGGCATGGGGATTGTGTATCTGGCCGTCGACCGGGAGCTGCGTCGGACAGTGGCCCTCAAGATTCTGTCTAAGGAGCGAGCCAAGAACCCGATTCTGGTCAAACGCTTTCGCGCCGAAGGGCAAACAGCCGCTCACCTGCAGCATCCAGGCATCATTCACGTCTACGAGTCGGGCGAGATTGATGGCCTGCTGTATCTGGCGCTGGAGTACGTCGACGGAATCGATCTCCTGGAGTGGCTGCGCAAACGGGGAGTGCTGCCGGTTCGTCGCTCGATCGACATCATCCGTCAGGTGGCCGAAGCGCTGCAGCATGCGGCCGAGAAACAGATTGTTCACCGCGACATCAAGCCCTCGAACATCATGATTCGGGCTGACGGCACCGCGAAACTGGCCGACATGGGACTGGCCCGTTTTGTGGACGACAACGACGACACGTCGATCACCCGCGCGGGCACCACTGTGGGCACAGTCGATTACATGGCGCCAGAGCAGGCGCAGAGCAGCAAGGCGGCTGACATCCGGAGCGACATGTATTCGCTGGGCTGTGCCTGGTATCACATGGTCACTGGAACTCCTCCTTACCCGGAAGGCAGTGTCACCAACAAACTGCAGGCACACGCGAATGGCCGACTTCCAGACCCGCGCACATTGAACCCGAATGTTCCCGAAGGTGTGGTGGCCGTCATTCACCGGATGATGGCCAAACGCCCCGAGGATCGGTATCAGACTCCGGCAGAACTGCTGGTCGATCTGAACAACCCGGCAATCAGCCGTGGCGAAGTTGCAGCCGATGTGTTCGCCGCGCTGGCGATGGAAGGACCAGCGGAGACGGACGACGATGGAAACAATCCGTCCCCCCAGAATTCACCAACTGGCAACACATCGCTTTCGATTGGCTCCGCAGCAACGCGAGCGGACTGGGATGCCAATATCGACTTCGACGATGAGGATCACAACGACGCACCGTCGGAACCCGAACCGCAGTCGCCGCAGCGTCCAACAGGGAAGCCGAAACCGGCCGCTCGTGCCTCGCGTAGAAAGGGACAGGCAGCCGAACGAGAAACACCCAATGTCCTCGAGGGAAGTCCGCCGCCGGACTCAACCTCAGCCAGGAG
Organism: Planctomycetaceae bacterium; assembly: GCA_020426515.1. GTDB lineage: Bacteria > Planctomycetota > Planctomycetia > Planctomycetales > Planctomycetaceae > JACKHO01. The sequence continues at coordinate 2,083 of JAGQPW010000065.1, forward strand.
CGGGGCTCGACAGGCAGCTCGGGGAACATCTGAGCCCCCCTCAGCCACTCCGGCCAAACGATCGCGACCGACATCTGGTGCAACGTCCCGCGGAAAATCGGAGACTCCGGTCAGTTCCGGGACATCGCGAAAAGGGCGTGCAGGCCGGTCGGAAGGGGCGGCCGGAAACAGTGGGCCCGGCATTGCCATCGACTTTCAGAGATTGGGCCTGAGACTGGCTGCTGCTGTCCTGCTCGTGGGCACAGCCTGGTTTTTGTTGAACCAGATCCCGGTCTGGTTTTCTTCCGACCAGGGCGTGGCGGCGAATCCCTATGCCACAGATCTGACTCCCGTCATCACTCCCGAACCTGACAAGGTCGAACAACCGGCGATGATGGTCCAGGAAGATGATGCCCCAACCGATCCTTCCGTGTCCGCACAAGAGTTTCCCGGCGTCGATGAAGCGGGCTTGGACAAAAAAACCATTACGGAGTTTCTCCCCGACTGGCTGCAATCGGGCTGGGGACAACATGGAGCAAACGAACCGGCCGTCACGCGTATTGCTCCCTACGGTGGCGTTCCCAACAGCGTGCGAACACTGGCCGCTGCGCTGGAAGGACTCTCCGGACAGGACGCGATTCTGGAATTCGTTGACGAAGGCCCCCATCAGGTCGCACCGGCTGTTTTTCTGCCTCCGGTCGGTTCCCCGGTACGTCAGATCACGCTTCGTGGGGCTCCCGGTCAGCGCACAACGCTACTCGTAGATGCAGACAATGCTGACCAGCGTCAATGGCTCAGTGCGGAGAAGGGGACACTGCGACTGGAGCGACTGGATGTTCTGGTTTTGTCACGTGGATTGCCCTCGGACCGCCCCCCCTTCCTGCTCCTCGACCTGAAGAATTCCGACCTGATTGCACAAGACTGCAGCTTCACTGTGATGACGCCACCGGACTCGACGGAGTCCATCCGGGGCGATGCCGTCCACATCTCCGGCATGTCTGCCGGCAAGAACCGAGTCTCGA
>JAGQPW010000065.1:3179-23105 GCA_020426515.1 Planctomycetaceae bacterium
CACCATTCGACTCGGCGAACCTGGACCAGAGACAAATCCACTCGTCACGCACCTGCGACGCATCGCCATGTTGGGCTGCTCCGTGGTGAGCGATGGACCGCTGCTGCAGGCGCGACAATCTGACGCCTCACCACTTCCCATTGAATTGCGTGTGCGACGTTCCCTCATGGTCGGTCGCGCTGACGCCGGCCCCTGGATCGACTTGCAAAACTGGCCTCTGTCGACAGATGCCCGACTTGAATCACCGGCAGCTCGCGACATCACGCTGAAATGCGAGCACGTGCGGTTCATCAACCGCACCCGGCTGACATTACTCACGGCCCCCGCAGGCGATACCACGCTTGTCGAGGACACGACCAGCTGGCGCCAATTCTGGAAGCAGCCGCTGCCAACCGACGACTGGATAACCCGGAACGATGCCACGTTCGCCCCTCAACAACTGGTGCGCACCACGGACCTGTCCTCAACGTTTACCGAAGAACTGAAACCCGGCATTGGCGCCCGCGCTCAACTCGGAGTGGATGCCGCCACGATCCCGGAAGTGGCCAAGGACTCTGAGGAACGCACGGTGACCGGTCTCACTCGCGTTCGCCCTCCGGAAGACTTCGGTCTGGCCCCTTCCAAAGGGAAGGAATTGCGGTTCGACCTCAAGCGCGCCAATGCCTTTCAGGATTTTCTGAACAGCCCGGACTGTCCGTCAGGAACAACTGTTGTCTGTTTTGGCATTGGACTGAAGTCGCTGCCTCCCGTGGTCATCAAAGGCAAGAAACTGCGAATCGCATTTGAACAGGACCAGGAGGGAGCCGAACTGGTGATCCAACCGGCATCCGACGACAATGCCGAAGCTTGGTTTCGCGTCGAGCAGGGACAACTCGATTTGATCAATGCTCCCCTGAGGATTCCCACATCTCGCACACGCAAGTACCCGCAAACACTTCTGCAGCTTCAGGACAGTGAAGCCACCATCCAGAGGTGCAAGCTCCAGGGCCCCGACGAAGTCCCCGCTCACGTTGCCCTGATTGATGTCCGATCCACAACAGCAACTCCCAAGTTCGTCTCCATTTCCGACTCATTCCTCAGTGGCCATGGAACACTGCTGAAGACAGGGAACGCGGAAGTGGAATGCAGCAATTCCGCATTTTGCTCATCTGGCGTGTCAGTCGCGCTGAGCGACGGTTCCACTCATGGCGACCTGCTGTTCTTTCACTGCACGTTCAGCAGCGGAGCGGTCCTCGATGTCTCCCGGGCAACACCGACTCCCGACCATTCGAGGAACGCATTCCTGCGAAATTGCGTCTTCCTTCCGCCTCCCGTTGCTGGTGACTCAGCCACAGGATTTACCGGCAGCACGATCGTGTTGACTGCCGCTGGTGACGCTTCCTCGAATTGCGTGAAGTGGTGGGAAGCGAATTGCGCCTACGCCCAGAAGATTCTTCACTGGATGACCGCAGATCCTTCCGATGGCACTGCTACACTTACGACAGACCGTCGACGCCTGCTCACTCCTGCGCAGAAATTCCAGGAGGTCGTGGGGCCAAACGGAGTTCTGCTGACCGCACCACTCCCTAAACGCAGCGACCTGCAACCTGAGAATCTTCAGTTGATACCGCAGTGCGACGCAGCCACACGCAGCCTGGATGGCGGCCCACTGGGAGTGCGGCTGCCCATTGGTCCCGACCTGACGCCAACTGCCAGACCGTCCGGCGCGCCAGGTAAAACGACGACTCCTCAGAAGGCTCCACCGAAAGGCCCGTTCCGCCCAGACTTCTAAGTGCCGCACAGGCGAGCGACTGTCCAAAGCCGACCGCTGCCGTCGGTCTTGATCGGACTACTGGAGTTTCCGCGGAAAGCATTGTTTAACAATGGGCGCCAGATGCCCAAGGCATTCGTAGCAAACTTCAGCGGGGATGCGGTCCGCTTCGATGTTGTGGACGATCTCCTGGGGATAATACTCCAAGATCGGAGCCGTTTCTTCGTGATAGACCGCGAAACGCTTTCGTGTCACCGACTCGCTCGCATCGTCAACTCGGTTTTCGAGCGCCGCTCGGCGACGAATGCGTTTGATCATCACATCTTCATTGCGGCACATGAAGTGAATCAGGGCCTTCACGTCGATGAAGGACTCCAGCATTTTGCACTGAGCGATGTTGCGGGGAATCCCGTCGAGAACCAGCAGATGTTCGCGTGGCCGGAACCGCTCCGCATCACGCTGAGCTTCGAGCCAGTTCAGAAAGATCTTGATCGTAATGTCATCAGGAGCAAGCTCGCCACGCGCACTGTACTCTCGAACGATCCGCCCTTCGTCGGACTTCGGGTCCAACTTGCGGAAAATCACGCCGCTTGAGAGGTGAAAGAAGCCGGGAACACGCGTCAGAATTTCCCCTTGCGTTCCCTTGCCCGCTCCCGGAACTCCAAAGATCAAAGCCGCCGGGTATGGGTAAGGTGGATCATTTGTCGTAAAGGACGAGTTGCTCGGGGGGACCATGACCAGCTTATCTATTTCCACGGATTTCTCAGAGGAAATCCTGAGTCTTCTAGTTCAGTCAAACGCAGTGATCGGCCTTAGCGCTCCAATCGACTGCGGCGATCTCGCCACTCACTCGCAACGGGACTGTTCTTTACGTAGTCATCAAGAAACTTGAGCATCGGCACCAAAGTCACGCTCGACGTTTTGACCAGCAGTGGCACTCCGGCGTCCTTGGTGTTGGCTGTTACCAGTTGAACTGACGGCGACATGGCATCCGGCCCTTCTTCAACGGGGGCAGGCCGTGGGATGGACGTCGCAGACTGATAGAACGTCTTGGCGTTCTTGAGCGATGCCGCATCCTGATCGCCAGCAATGAACATGAACGCAATGGCCAGACCGGGATTCTTCAGGTAATTCAACGATCTCGCGCCGTTGACGCGCCCCGCAGTTAGTTCCGGGGAAATCAGCACGAGGGCGCGGACATCCTGTCCACGTGGCGTTCGCGTGGCGGGAACCGGCGAATCGTCGTAGGGAACCTGCTTCCAGTCGAGTTCTGCAAAGCCCAGCGCCAGCGGAACGGAAAAATCCGTAGCGACGATGCCCAGCTTGCTCATGTTCAGCTTCTTCGCCTGGTGCTGCTCAAACAGGAAGTTCTTCACCGCAGCCAGGTCACCAGCAACCATTGCAAGATAGTCGTTCGGCTGAACAGTATCACCTGCACGCCCCGGAACAATGCTGTCACCGTGCTTCCGCAAGTCGAGGGTAACGACCGCATAGCCGCCCTTTTCCTGCAACAGTTTGGGGAGCGGATCGCGACCCGCCAGCGCGGAACCCTTGTCCCAGTCCAGCCGACGTCCCTTCTCTCCATGCAGCAAGAGTACGACTGGCGCGTTCTCAATCCCGTTGGGATTCGCGGACGCCAACGCGGGATAGTAAGTCATCTGCAGCGGAAATCCGTCAGTCGCCTGCAGAGGAAGCACTTCCGGTTCACCCTGAGCGAAGGCAAGCGGCGTCCACAGCAACCCCAGAATCACCGCGGGAAGCAGCGAATGCAATCGATACAAGTCTTTGACCATGCGAGCCATAGGACAATCTCCTGAGCCGGAATTCCAACCTCAGTCTAAACTTGTCCGGAACACACCACAAGCGGGGTCGGCCCACGAATTCGTGCAAACCGGCAGATCACAGCCTTGCTGGCGGAACGAACAGGCCTGTCTTGCCCGCATTCTCACCGCAGATCGCGATCAACTCGATCGCTGAGATTCTCCACCGACCTCCTGAAGCACCCCATCCATCGTCTTCTGAAACGATTCCTCAATGGGACGAATCTGCTCCTGCAACGTATCGTACCAGGGGAGCACGGGAAGCGGGTCCATGGATGGAGGAGTGGACAGAACAAAACCAACGGTTTCGGAGATCTGGTGTGCGGAACCATGAATCCAGCCCACGTAGGTGTGGCTGATTTCCGTCAGCGCCTGCTGGGATTCCTCAGTCGAGACACCGGGAGATGCCGCCGTATCACCTGGCTCGAGCAGTGCCACTTCTGGTGGCAGCCGCACATCCGGTGACTGTACCAGCTGTGGCAGATCGGGCGATGTGTTCAGGGCCGCAATCACCCCAACCACCGCAACGCCAGCGACAGCGACCGCCAACCAGCGACGCATCGACTGACGAGTCTCCGGTCGCACACGCCGACGCACATGCCGCCCCGAAAGTGAAGATTCAGCAGCAGCCTGCACCACTCTCAAAGGATCAAGCGGCGAATCCGCGGACTCACCTTCCAGCCACAGTGGCAACTGCCCCTCCAACAGAATGTAGTCGCTCCACAGATCGCGACAGTCCTGTGCCGAACAGGTGCAACCATGCTCGGCCAGTTCCGGCGCAGGAGAAGTCCGTTCCAGAATGGCGGATTCCAATTGTGTCTGAAATTCCAGGCAGTTCATTGTTCGTTTTCCGGCCCTAATCCACGTTTTCTCAGGTAGTCGGCCAGTTCCTTGCGAGCCCGAAACAACCACGTCTTGACGGTTCCCGCAGGCACATCCATGACCTCAGCCACTTCTGCCACACTCAATTCCTGCTGATAGAACAGCACAAAGCACGCTCGGTGGTCCTCCCGCAGGCCGGATAACCCCCGATTCACTTCTTCGGCAACTCCCTCCACCTCCGATATCGGCGTCTCAGGCTCGACCGACAACTCCACAGGCAGCGGTCGGGTCGACCGTTGCGAGAGGGCCGTGCGGCACCGATTGGCGGCAATTTTCAATACCCACGGAGCCAATTCTCGTGATGAGTCCCAGCTCTTCAGATAGCGAAGCGCACGAACCAACACATCCTGAGTCACATCCTCAGCATCCTGACGATGGCCCAGCATCCGCAGACAGAGCGCAAAAACTCGCTGCTGGAACAGGTTGACGAATTCGACCTGAGCCGACTCCTCCCCTTCCAGGCAACGCTGTACCATGTCAGTCTGAGAATCTGCCACAATCAGGGTGCTCACAGTGTGTGCTACCCGCAGTCCAGCAGGACGGTTTCAAGCGATTGCGTCGGGCCGATGCGAATCCTTTCGGGGACATAAGCTGCCCGCCGCCATCAGGATGCTAACGCAACTGGCTGACGTAGGCCTGGGCAATTGTGGCAGGCGGCGCGCCGTAAGCGGTTTGCAGGGCCGCTTCAATTCGCTCGCCATTGTTCAGTTCCTGCAGCAAACGACCGTACTTGGCCGGGCCCGCCGATTTCAGCAGGTAGTTCGTCAGCGAATAGCCAATCGCTCCGATCGTCCCCGGAGAGAACGACCCATCACGGAACACATCGTCGGGGCGATTCACCGTGGGAGCGAGTTGTGCAGCGGTCTGGTCGAGTTGTCGGAACAGCGGCGATTGCGGAAACTTCGCCGCTGCCATCGACAGCCCGAGTCCGCGCACCATCCACTCCGGAATACTTCCTCCCCCACGGCGCACGTAGGCTCCGGCAAGGTTGTCGATCAGATTGATCTGCAGGCTGGGCCCCTCAGCGGTCGACTCATCCCCCACGTCGTAGAGAACGATGTAGGCATCTTCCTGGCTTTTCGTGAGCACCGAATGCCCCACCATCTCTGCCGCTGCCCTGCGCTGTTCGATGGTCTGCACGAATTCGTCATAACTGAAACGATCCTTCATCACAAACACGGCCAGCCGCCCCCTCCAGGGGAGTTTGCTGCTGTCGTTGAACAGTTTCTGCATTGCATCAATCTGTTCGTCCGCCCAGCCCTGCACTTCCTTCAGTCGCCCCGTACTGACATTCCCCAGCAGCAACAGGCGCTCGGTCTGCAATGTTTCCAGCTTGTCGTTGGGGACAGCCCGCTGGAACTGCTCCCGTGACTTTCTGTCGCGATGGACGGCCATTTCTTCGTTGGTCATGGCGGCAAAACGGTCGGCCATGACTTCCGTTTCGTCACGCACATACGTGCTGATATTGGTGCGAACATCGCCGCCGTCGAATGTGTTGCCTTCCTTGAACCACAGCTTCAGGTCTTCGTAGTTCTTGCGCGTAATACGGGCCTGTCCTTGTGGCATCCGGGGAAGTTCCAGCCCACCGACGAGCCGAAACAGCCGACTGTTCTCCATGTCGCCAGGAATGATCACCTCGCCGCTGTCGCCGCCTTTCATGATGTCGAAAAACGTGGCCACAGAGAGTCCCCCCGACTTGCGTCGTTCGTTGTGACAGCCCAGGCACAGATTGGAAAACCAAGGCGCGATATCTCGCGTGAACGAGACCACTTCCTTGCCCGTCGACTTGGGCAGCTTGACGTCGAGCTCTTTGAGCTCCATCTGAAAAATCAGATCCGCAAGGACCATGTTCTCAGCCTGACCGTCGAACTTGGCCCCCTGATTGACCCAACTCGCAATGGTCTGAATCTCTTCCCGCGAGAGCGCCTCTCCGTTGGGGGGCATGCGCCCCTGATCCATGGGAGCGGAGACGCGGGCAAGCAACAGAGACTGCACGGCGGCCCCCGGAACCAGCAGTGGGCCACTCTTCCCTCCCTGCTTCCAGCCGGCAAAGGTATCCAGTCTGAGGTTGTTTCGCGGATTATTGGGCCCGTGGCAGTTCAGGCAGCGGGTATTGATGATGGAAGCCACATCCTTGGTGAACGAAACCGGAGCGGCTTCTCCCGTCCCCGTCTGCTTGTCCAGAATGGCCTGCTGCCTGGCGGCGGCTGTCAGAATTCCCGCGAACGCGCGATCCGAGACCTGCATGTTGGCCGCTTTGGCAATCTCCTCGACCTTCGTTCGAATCTCCTCCAGCTGCTTTCCGGCCTCTTCGTACTCCTTCTTGCGAATCATCGTCCCAATTTTCGGGATCTCGCGACTCAGGCCCAGCAATTCACGGCGCTGCTCGGGCGTCACCTGAGCCTGCGAAGCAGAAGGCAACAGGACCAGCACCACCAGTCCAACACAGGCCAGGCCGATGATGTGACGCAACATGGAAGTACCTCTCAAGTCGATGATCATTGCCGGGGCAGAATGCTGACGCAGCAACTGCGTCACAATAAAAAACCGCACCCGGGAACGGAATGTTCGTTGAGAGAAGAGTATATGACGATAAACCGCAGGAACAAAGCCGATTCCAGAGGCAAAGTCCTGACGGCGTCAGAAACCGGATGAACACCCGAGATCAATTTCTCACCGGGGAATTCACCCGGAGTGCGCATCGCCACCCGCTCCCCGCTCATCGCGACGTGCAAGTCGTCGAACCAGTCGCACCAGCGAAGCCTGCAGGTCGTCCAGCGATGCCTGCGTCCCATGCCGGGGAATGACAATCAAATCATAGCCGGGAGGCAGATCGTGCCGCACATGCCGAAAGGCTTCTCGCAGCATCCGCTTCAGGCGGTGGCGCACGACGGAATTTCCATGCTTCCGTGAAACGCTGAATCCAATTCGTGTCTGTGGTAAACCATTAGCCGCCGCAAAGACCAGCAAATGGTCATCACCAGCCCGCTGCCGTCGCCCGTAGACCCGCTCGAAGTCCTGCGGACGGCGGAGCCGTTGCTCCGGACGAAATGTGAATCGGCGAGGAATGTCGGAGTCAGTCATGTCACTGGAATCCGCGCAAGCAAAAACCCGAAGAACCAGCGTTCTCCGGGTTATTGACTTCAATTGAAACCGCAGCGACGGAATTACGACGCAATCGCAGCCTTGGCAGCAGCCACAATTTCGTCGAACACCGTCGGGTTGTGAATGGCGAGTTCGCTGAGCATCTTGCGATTCAGCTCAATCCCGGCCACTTTCAGTCCGTAGATGAACTGGGAATAGCGAATTTCGCGAGCCAGACAGGCTGCGGTGATACGCGTAATCCACAACGCACGGAAGTTCCGCTTGCGTGCGCGACGATCGCGGAAGGCGTAAGCACGAGACCGCAGGATCGTTTCCTGCACTGTCCGCCACAGTTTACTCCGACCACCGTAATTGCCTTTGGCTTCCCGGAACAGGCGATTCTTCTTCTTTCGCCGGGCTTTACCGTACTTAACTCGCATGGCTCAATACCTGCCTATTTTCAATAACCGGCCATCACCAACTGGCCGGACCAACATGGTGCCAGGAACGTGGGGAAGCGGACGCAACTATCGGCCGGCTGGGCGCAGAGCTTCGGCGATCATTTTCGCCGAGGCACCGCATACAATACCCGAGTTCCGCAGCTGCCGCTTCCGCTTACCACTCTTCTTTCCCAGAATGTGGCCACGATTGGCACTTCGGTGCTTGGCTTTTTTACCGGAACCGGTCAGCTTGAACCGCTTCGCAATTCCTTTGTGTGTCTTGACTTTCGTCATTTCTACATTCCGTCAACACGGGCCTTCGAAAAATCGAAGCGGGCATATTAGCGAAAGGGACGGGCAAATTTCCACTCTGGTGGGCAGGAATTCCGGGCGCATTTGCATTCACCCGCTATTGGGATGCCCCTTGGTTCCATCTGTTCCCGTTCTTCCGGCTTCGCTTCCGACGCCCTGACTAAGGGCAAACCCTTGGAACCGCCCCCACAATCTTACATCCTTGAAAGGGCCACACCAGCTGGCATTCGGCGTGCTATCAATCTTCCCCCATGCGAAACGATTTTCTTGCAGCGCCTCGCGTAAGACGCCGCGTTTCGCCACATCACTCGTGCTGTCTGGGGTTTGTCATGAAGAGGTTGCTCTGCTCACTGTTCCTGGTCGCCGGTCTCATGACCGTGTTTGCAGCACCAGCATCGGCCGCAGGGCCGCATTTTGGTCGCATTGCATTCTGGAATCACACATCGCCATCGCAGGTCCACTACCACGCCCGTTAGAGCGTGATCCGATTGCGAGTTGCCGATGCCACACAGGCCCGGTTGCCACAGCAGGCAATCCGGGCCTGTGTTTCACCGTAACGGTGACGCTGGCGGGACGAACAGGTGATTTCAGGAGTCGACACAAAAAAAGACGCCCTGGGAATGAGCGCGTTCCCAAAGCGTCGCAATGTTCACTGAAATCAAATGTTGTGACTGATGCACCTCGCAGCGGTCACCTGGAGTTTCCCACAGGTTCACGAACAATTTGAGGTCGACTCTGCTCCGATGGTGCTGAAGTCGTGCCACCGGGGTTGTCTGAAACCTTATGCCTTACGACGGAGACTTCTCGCGGGCCTTCGAATCCCAGTCGAATTCGTCCTCCGTCAATGGCCACCAGGGTAATCGTGATCCCAATGTCCGGCAGCACAACGGACTCACCACACTTCCGCGACAGTACCAGCATGTAGATCTCCTTTTCAGCACGCCCCCACCAGGGAGGATCTATGGCACCGGGGTTAACAGAACAATCCAAACGACCGCCAGAAACACCAGGCCCAGCAGCAACAAGACCATCAGGCCTGCACTCAACCATCCGGGAAGCTCTACTGGGCTTCCTGTCAGCAATGTGCGAACAGGTTTCATACGTTTGAGGCTGTCGTGTGGAAAAGCAGGTTGACGCGTCGAACGGACGGCACTCGAACGCCGAACTGCCAAATGAAACACCATGGCTAGCTCCTCCAACGCTGAGCCTGCCATAGACAGGGCAAGTCTTGTGCCACCACATCAAATCGTTGATCCCCCCCTCAATCCCCGGCGTTCCGACGGAGAACCGGCCAGTTCCTGATCCTCATGAACAGTTTCTGCACAGCTGCCGAGCCACATGCCGTGGCATTCACATTCTTCTGCAAAGCGTTCAAGATGACATCCGACGAGAATCCGGATTCCTCTCATAAATTCGCCGGATTTGGAACCATCCATGCTGGTATCAGAGTGCCCCTTCTGAGGACCTGACTGAACATGTCATCGCCGTTAGTTTTGCGGATTACTGCACCGCTCGTCGGAGTCAGCCTGTTGCTGCTCGGGCTGGGGGCCTTCACCGCATGGTACGTACACGTGATGCAACAGCAGGCCACCGAACTGCTGTCTCAGGGGATTGCCATCGTCGAAGCATCGCACAATGTTGAGAATCAGCTGCGGGATCTGCGGACGCGGCTGAACAAGTTCGTAATCTCGGGGAACTACGAACACCTGCAGACGGCTGACCAGCTGACCGCCATCATCGAACAATCACTCACGGCAACGGAATGCCTGGACCTGACCCCAACCAGCCAGGCAACGCTGCTTGAGATTCACCGCACGTACACCCTCTTTGCCGATGAATTCCATCAGACTCTTGAGAAATCGCCCGCATCTGAACGCCCCCGGGTCATCCTGCGGCTGGTTGACGACCTGATCACACGGGAACTCATCGCCCGCGCTGCAAGCTACCGCGAATCTCAGGAACAGCGCGTGGCCGAAGCGAGTCAACGCAGTCAGATGATCGCCGACCGCGTCAGCCTCACTCTCCTGATGCTGGTCACATGCGGGGCCATTGGCGGACTGATCGCCGGAGTCGGCGTCGCCAAAAGTGTGCAACGTTCGATCGTGGAACTCAACATCCCAGTACACGCAGCGGCTGGAGCACTTAACGAGGTCGTTGGCCCGGTCTCCGTTTCGACACGCGGCAGCATCGAGGGGATTCGAGGTTCGCTGGATGAAATGGCCCGGCAGGTGGCAACAACCGTGGAACGACTGCAGGACAGCCAGCGCGAAAGCCTGCGTTCCGAGCAACTCGCTGCAATTGGACAACTCGCGGCCGGCCTGGCCCACGAAATACGAAATCCGCTTACGGCGATGAAAACGATTGTCCAGCTGGCCCGTAATCAGGGTGGAGCCGCGGCACTCAATGACAAGGACGTCGAAATTCTCGATGAGGAAATCACGCGTCTGAACGACCACGTACAGATCTTTCTCGATTACGCCCGGCCTCCCAACCCGCGGCGACAGCAGGTCAATCTCTGCGATGTGATACAGCGTACGGTGCAACTCACAACCCGACGGGCTGAACAGCAGGGAATCACCATTCGAACTTCGCTCCCCGACCATCCCGTCGTCACAACGGCAGACCCCGATCTGTTGCAGCAAGTGGTCTTGAATCTCGTCTTAAACGCCATCGATGCGCAACCCGGCGGCGGAGACATTGAGCTGAAACTTATGGAACCTCCCGCAGAGACGGAGACAGGCAAAATCCAGATTGAGTTCCTCGATGCCGGTCCGGGCTTTCGGACCGAATCGCCGGAACACCTGTTCGATCCCTTCTTCAGCACCAAAGAGTCTGGAACCGGATTGGGACTGGCCATTTCCCGACGTATCATCGAGCAGCACGGCGGGACGATCACAGCCTCCAATCGCCCGACCGGAGGAGCTCGCTTTACAATTGAAATCCCTCGCGACAGTTGACGTCCAACATTTCGCACGCCGCCGGCCGACCACAACAACACCTGACTCCAATCCGAACGACGGGCTCTGAATCCCATGCCGACATTGCTGATTGTGGATGACGAACGAAATGTGCTGTATTCACTGGAGAAGTGCCTGCGGGCGGACGACCTGCGAATCATTTCTGCTCAAACGGCCAAGGCCGGAGTCGACGCGGTGCGTTCTCAACAGCCTGACGTGGTCATCTGTGATGTCCGCCTCCCGGATATGTCGGGTCTGGACGCCTTTCAACAGATGCGGGAAATCGACCCGCGGTTGCCAGTCATCATCATCACTGCGCACGCGACCACCGAAACCGCGATTGAAGCAATGAAACGCGGCGCATTCGACTATCTACTCAAGCCCTACGATCTGACTGAAATGCGACAGGTCGTCGCCAAGGCACTCGAACTAAGCCGCCTGCGACGCGTGCCCGCAATTTTCGATCAGTCTCCAACAACCGTACTCGATGGCCATGCCGTTGACCGCATTGTGGGCAACTCCCGCTCCATGCAGGAAGTCTACAAGGAAATCGGTCGCGTGGCTCCGCAGGATGTCAACGTGCTGATCCTCGGCGAAAGCGGCACGGGCAAAGAACTGGTGGCCCGCGCCATCTATCAGCACAGCGCCCGCGTGAACATGCCGTTTCTGGCCATCAATTGCGCCGCCATTCCGGAAACACTTCTGGAAAGCGAACTGTTCGGCCACGAAAAGGGAGCCTTCACCAGTGCCGACCGGCGACGCATGGGGAAGTTCGAGCAGGCTCATGGAGGAACATTGTTTCTCGATGAGATTGGCGACATGAGCCTTCCGACACAGGCGAAAGTTCTGCGTGTACTGCAGGATGGCCGCTTCGAACGCGTTGGCGGGAACGAAACCATCCACGCAGATGTCCGTATCATTGCCGCCACAAACCATCAGCTTGAAGACGCGATCACGAATCACCAGTTTCGCGAAGACCTGTTCTATCGACTCAATACATTCACCATTCGACTCCCGGCCCTGCGCGACCGCCACGAAGATCTTCCCAAACTGATCGAACACTTCATCAGCCGCTTCAGCGCGGACCTCAACAAAAACGTTCAGGGGGTGGCTCCCGAGTGCATGCAGCGTCTGCAGCACCACTCCTGGCCAGGCAACGTGCGTGAACTGCAAAGCGCGATCAAGTACGCCATTGTCCGCTCCACCAGTGAAATCCTGACCCTGGACTGTCTGCCTGCATCGCTCAATCCGGACGCTCCTCCGCGCGAAGCCGCCGAAGGGACCAGAACCACGGATCAGCAGGAACTGCGAACACTCATCCGCGAATACATTCGAATGGGCAAGCCAGCACTCAACGAAGCTGTCCATGCCGAAGTTGACCGCGTCCTCTACGAAGAAGTTCTCGCCCATGTTGATGGCCATCAGACTCAGGCCGCAGAACTCCTTGGAATTTCCCGAACGACATTCCGAACCCACCTGCAATCGCTCGGTCTAAGCATTGGCAAATCCATCCGCCCGCTCGACTCCTGAAAATCGCCCTCCCCCGTATCAGCCGGCGAATGGCACACTAACTCAGCCAATCGCAACGATTGTCCCGCCGCCATGAACATCACCTCGAAAACCTCAGCGGCCTCGCCGCTCCGAGTCGTCGTCATTGGCGGCGGATTCGGTGGTCTGGAAACAGCGAGAAAACTTCGCAAGTCCCCCGTTCAGGTGACACTGATCGATCGCCGAAACTTCCACCTGTTTCAACCCCTGCTGTATCAGGTGGCCACAGCGGGTCTGTCTCCCGCCAACATTGCCACGCCGCTGCGCTACATCGTGCGCCGACAGAAGAACTGCGAAGTCCTGCTGGCCGATGTAACGGGCTTCGACCCGGATCGGCGTCGCGTGATCCTCAGAGATGGCGAAATAACGTATGACATACTCGTGCTCGCAGCCGGTGCATCACACAGCTATTTCGGTCACGACGAGTGGGCTCCTCTCGCCCCCGGCCTGAAAACCATCGAACAAGCCACGGAGATTCGGCGGCGCATTTTCATGGCCTTCGAGATGGCCGAGCGTGCATCCGACCCACAGGTTCGTCAAGAGCTGCTGACGTTCGCGATCATCGGTGGCGGTCCGACAGGAGTGGAGTTGGCCGGTGCACTGGCTGAAATCGCCCACCACACGCTGACCCACGACTTTCGGCACATCAATCCCAACGAAGCCCGCATCATGCTGATCGAGGCGGGGCCAAGTGTTCTTGGGCCCTACCCGCCAGCACTCAGAGATCGCGCTGCCGAGAAGATCCGCAGCCTGGGAATTGAAATTCTGACCGAACATCGGGTCATCGACATCCAGCCTGGTGAGATCACCATTCAGTCGGGAGACGCCACCGTACGACTCCGCACTCGAACCGTGCTGTGGGGAGCCGGTGTTCAGGCCAATCCACTGGCCAAAGGGCTCGCCGAAGCAACGGGTGTCGAAATTGATCGAGCGGGACGCATCACCGTTCAGCCTGATCTTACCATCGCGAATCATCGGGACATTTTTGTCATCGGCGACATTGCCTGCTGCATGGATGCCCATGGTAAACCACTCCCCGGACTCGCTCCGGTGGCGATGCAGCAAGGCCAGTTTGTGGCACGCCAGATTGCGTCGCTCGTCCACGGACGGGCACCGGAACCAGCGTTTCACTACCGCGACCCTGGCACAATGGCAACAATCGGACGCTCCATGGCCGTCGCCCAAATCGGCCAGCGGCAGTTCTGCGGCTACTTCGCCTGGCTGCTGTGGCTGTTCGTGCACCTGATGCAGATCGTACAGTTCGAGAATCGACTGCTGGTCCTGCTGCAATGGATGTGGAATTATGTCACGCACAACCGGTCCGCGCGTCTGATCACTCAAGTGCCCGAGGAACCCGCCGGGACTCAGACAGACCAGCACTAACGCCTCTCGGGAACAGTTCGACATGCCACAACCTTCCAAGAGAGAAATTCGGTGCGATGTCTGCGGGCAGAACTTCCCTTCGCGTGCAGTCATCCCGGCTTCCCTCATCCGTGGTCCCGTTACGGCACTAATCCGCGAACAGCACGCCAACTGGACGGACGACAGCCACATCTGCCTGCCCGATCTCAACCGCTACCGCACCGACTACATTGAAAAGTCGCTGATTGAAGAACGCGGCGAACTCTCGGACCTGGAACGGCAGGTCGTCGACAGCCTGCGTGAACACGAAATCCTCACCGAAAATCTAAATCAGGACTACGACCAGCAAGTCACTGTGGGGGAGCACATCGCTGACATCGTTGCCAGCTTTGGCGGCAGCTGGACCTTTATCATCTGTTTCGGCATCGTGATGTCCCTCTGGATCACAATCAATTCTGTCGCCCTCTTCACTCGTCCGTTCGATCCGTTTCCCTTTATCCTCCTGAACCTTGTGCTCTCCTGCCTGGCTGCCATCCAGGCCCCGGTCATCATGATGAGCCAGAACCGTCAGGAGTCGAAGGATCGCCTGCGAGCTGAACACGACTACCGCGTGAATCTCAAAGCAGAACTGGAGATCCGCCACCTGCACTCCAAACTGGACCTGTTGCTCACGCACCAGTGGCAACGGCTGCTGGACATCCAGCAACTGCAAACCGACCTGCTGGAAGAGATCGTCGAACAGCGCAGTCCCAAATCCCAGCGCAGAGAAAAGAATCCCCCAACCGGCTCTTGAATCAAGCCGCCGGTTCGGGTAGCGACAAAAAGTGCCCATCCGCAGCGAGAGCGGAAATTCCGGCTTGCAATTGACAGCCTGTCTGACATCTAATCGTCTCCCAGAGCGCTCTGCTGTCCATTTCGTCTTATCCGCGAGATCAGAGAGGCATTCTGTGTTTCGAGTCCTCGGCTCTCCCAAGCATCTGTGTGATGGGCTCACTCGGCGCGATCTGCTGCAAATCGGCAGCGGTGCTGTCGGAGGGCTGACACTGTCTCATCTGCTGCAGCAGCCAGCGACGGCTTCCCCTGAGGATCGATCGTTCGGTAAGGCGAAGAACTGCATCATCCTGTTCCTGTATGGCTCCCCCAGCCAGCTGGAAACCTTCGACATGAAGCCGGAAGCCCCAGTCGAAATTCGCGGGTCGATGCAGCCTATCTCTTCGTCCCTCGCCGGGGTTCCTGTCTGCGAACACCTGCCGCGCGTGGCTGGCATCATGGACAAGGTCAGCGTGGTCCGCTCGGTCACGCACCCTCATCCGATTCACGGCGTCGCCCATGCCATGACCGGTGCGACCGCGATTGACGTGGGGATGGAACTCAATCCATACGATGAGCGGCACCATCCCTACTTTGCCTCGTGCGTTGAATTCCTCGAGCGGCAGCGTCGAGGCGGCCAACCCGATCCGTTCCTGCAGAACGTCGCCCTGCCATTCCCGTTCAGCTCCAAACGAACCGACCAGCCGTTCCGTGCGGGCCCCTACGCAGCCTTTCTCGGTGCGGGCTACAATCCGGTCTGGACCGAATTCAACGGCACGGGAACCGTCTCCATCCGCAAGGAGCGGGCCGGTGGCGAATTCTGGTTTGAAGGACCGGAACCCTATCTCGGCTGCACCCGTGATTCGCACTTCAGGCTGGCCGCCGTGGAACCACTCCCCGACATGACCATCGATCGTCTCGACCGCCGGCGCAATCTGCTGCAGCAATTCGAGCAGCAACGTCGCGAGCTGGAATCGGGACTCGCCGGGCGATCTCTGAATCAGTTCCAGCA
The DNA here is from genome assembly GCA_020426515.1 of Planctomycetaceae bacterium. Lineage (GTDB taxonomy): Bacteria > Planctomycetota > Planctomycetia > Planctomycetales > Planctomycetaceae > JACKHO01. Next base: position 19,157 of record JAGQPW010000065.1, read on the forward strand.
GTTGGCCTATTCTGTTCTGTCGAATCCGCAGGTCGGTGCTGCGCTCGACACGCGACTGGAACCGGATGACGTCCGTGACCGCTACGGCATGACTCTCTTCGGACAATCCTGCCTGGCCGCTCGTCGATTGATTGAAGCCGGGACACGTGTGGTTTCGGTCTTCTGGGATGAGTATGGGCTGGCTGGCGATGCCTGGGATACTCACTTCGATCACTTTGCCCGCATGACCGATCAACTCTGCCCGGGTCTCGACTGGGGCCTCTCTGGACTCGTTGGCGATCTGGACGATCGTGGCCTGCTTGATGAAACGCTCGTTGTCGTCATCAGCGAACATGGCCGCACTCCCAAGATCAACAACGCCGCAGGGGGTGGACGTGATCACTGGTCGCGGGCTTACTCGGTGCTGTTCGCCGGAGGCGGCATCGCACGCGGTCGCATTTTGGGAGCTACCGACGAGATTGCCGGGGATGTTGTTGACCGCCCCGTCTCGCCCAAGTCTCTGCTGGCAACCATGTATCACCTGCTGGGCATCAACCCGCACTCAACCATCCCCGACCGCTCCGGACGACAGATTCCCATGCTGCCCGAACAGGCCGAAGTGCTGCACGAACTGTTTGCCTGAGCCGGCACGGCGACATGTGATTTGCACTTCCGGGATTCAGACGACCTGCATAACCTGCGGGCATGTACGAGTTTCCCTGCCCGCACTGTTCGGCCAAGCTGCGTCTGCGTGATCGCAGTCTGCGCGGAAGAACTGTCGACTGCCCGGACTGTCACGCCCCCGTCCGCATTGAAGAGAGTCCTGACGGGCTGCAGGGAGTTCCGGCAACAAGAGCTGCCACTGCGCCAGTCGAGCAGCCAGTCACTCTAGCAGGCTCAGCACTGGCCGCTCCGATCGATCAGCGCCGAACTATTCGCATTATCTGGGGGGCCTGCGGACTGCTGCTGGTCACCCTGTTGCTATGGACAACATGGCCTGCATCGAAAGCGGAATTGGATACATCTCCGCCGGTGCAACCAGCCCCCATCGCAGAAGGCCCGGCGGCCCCCCCCGCTCCCGAGAGCCCGCCACCCGTCGCCGCCGATCCGCTGCCCGTACAGCGATTCAAAGGCATTTCAGAACAACTCGCCCGTCATGTCCAACAACATGCCGCATGGCCAAACGGTCAATCCCCGACTGGTCTCAGCTGGCTGGGAACCCTGGAACAAACCAATCCAGCCGCCCCCGGTTATCGCGCCGACCAACCCTGGAACGATGTGGCCAATGATCCCTTCGTCCGCCGCAAACTGGTCGAGTATCAGTTGCCGGATGTTCCACAACTGGTGGGCGAAGACGGCTATCCGGCCGGGCACTTTGCTGGAGTAACCGGAATCGGCCCTGATGCGGCCGAGTTGCCCGCAAGTCATCCCCGTGCCGGAATCTTCGGGACCAACCGCACCACGCGGCCAGAGGACGTCACCGATGGACGTGCCAACACCATGCTGGTTGTTGGAGTGAATAAGCAATTGGGCTCATGGGCAGCCCCAGGGGCCGCCACCCTGCGAAGCTTTACCGCCGAGCCATACATCAACGGCCCTGATGGCATTGGAACTGGCCAGGCGGACAGCATGTATGTTCTCATGGCCGATGGTTCCGTTCGCTTGCTCTCTGCCGACACCGATCCTGTCATCATCCGACGAATGGCCGCAATGGCCGATGGACTGCCACTCGACATGCAAGTGACCGGCGATCCTGGAATGATGCCGAATCCGGCTGGTCCAAAACCAGCTCCCGCAGGGCCGATGGATCGTCCGATCATGGTGGAGATTGCACCGGAACCGCCGCCATTCAATGTGCAGCGTTCACTGCAACAGAAGATCGTGCGGTTCGAACAGACTCGCCCGCTGCCACTCCGCAAACTGCTGTTCCAATGGGCCGAACTGGCCGCAATTCCGGTCGACATCAGCCGCGTCCCGGCAGCAACGCTCGATCAGGAGTTCGAGTTCCTGCTGGAAGACATCACCTTGCGTGAACTGCTCGATCAGCTCACATCGGCAGCGAAACTCACGGCCGAAACTTCCGATGAATTCGGCGTCCGCCTGATTCCTGTTGAGTGACACTCATGATCGTCCGGTCGGTACTGGCCTCGCAGTGCAAAAAAAGTGACGCGGGACAATGCCCGCGTCACGGATGCTGATCAATTTTCAGTTCGATGCAGCCACTATGCTGCTCGACGGGCCAGATTCAGGATGCGTTCGAACTCGGCATTCGACGAGAACGGCACAACTACGAAGCCCGATTCCTTGGACTTCAGCTTGATCTGCACCTTCACTCCGAAGGCAGCCGACAGTTGCTCTTCCATCGACGACACATGGTTGGTCCGCAACTCCTCTTCGTCACTGCGGGCCGATTCAATGGAGATGGTCTCTGAGGCCCCGTCTCCATCAGCCTCGAACGAGGGCTGCTCGGCGGGCGCGTAGTCTGTCGACGCGGCGACAACAGGCTCCTGTGCGGGAGCGGCGTCGCCAAACTCCTGCGGCGCTGTGTCGGCAACAACCTGATCGGCTTGAGGCTGTGCAACGGTTTCCGGTGCGGGTGCCGCAGCTTGAGGCTGAGGGCGTCCCAGCAATGTGCGAACTTCTTTCTCCGTCTGACGGACCGACAGAGACTCCGCTTGAATGCGACCATTCAATGCCAACTGATCCGCTTCGTCCAGCGGCAGCAGGGCACGTGCATGACCAGCACTGATCTTGCCCGAATGGAGCGCGTTCTTGACGGGCTTGGGCAATTCCAGCAGACGCAACATATTGCTGACCGAGGACCGGCTCATGCTCAACTGCTTGGCCAGTTCATCAACCGTGCACTCAAACTGATTAAGATAGTCGCGAAATGCCTGCGCCTTCTCGAGATCGTTGAGGTCTTTTCGCTTGAGATTTTCTTCCAAGGCAAATTCGCAGGCGGTCTTGTCGATGACGTCAACTACGCGACACGGCACCGTCTGCAATCCCGCCTTCTGCGCTGCCTGCCAGCGTCGCTCTCCCGCAACCAGCTGGAAGCCATTTTCAATGGCACGCACAATCAATGGCTGCAATACGCCATGCTCACGAATACTCGAAGCCAGTTCGCCCAGCGACTCCTGGTCGAAATGTTGCCGAGGCTGCTGCGGATTACGTGTGATCTGACCAACGGGAAGCAGCCGCAACTCGGCATGTTCTTCTCGATTGATTTCATCGTGCGCTGGAACTCCACCGCCCAGCAATGCATTGAGTCCACGTCCCAGACGACGAGTTGGCTGAAGTTCTGACATCCCTGCTGTCTCCGTACTTTCAATGTGTCGCCGCAAAATCCATTCTTGCGGCTCATGTTCGTCGTCGAATTCCCCAGTGCATGAGAGGAAATCGACGAAACGAGAGGAGTGATTGAGCCATCACGCCCTCTCACTTAGTTTCGACCAGTAGCGAACGCAAACTCCACCACTGGCCAAAATTGCTGGTTGCGTCGACCAGGTCGGCTCCGAATCGGGCGACTGGCGAACCTGGAGAACATTTGTCGTTCGCCATGACCAGCCGGTCGACGTCATAACGCGCCAAGCCCGCTGAGCAGGAGAGAACTTTGCCCTGAATGCTCGCCGCAGGTTCAATGTCGTCAATTTCTGCCGGTCGACAGCCTGCAGTACCCGCTGACCTGGCCTACCGGCGGTAATACCAGTCGACGCACAGCAAAACGGTCAAAAGGACCAGCAACTCCCAGCGATTCCACAGCGACACCATCACCTGCCGTTGCAGCTGTAGAGACGATCCTGTCGGAAGATGCCCCGGCAACGCGGCCGTCTCCCAGGGGCGATAGAAGCGTCCCCCTGACAGTTTGGCAATCTGTTTCAGATCCCCCAGATTCATCGCGCGATACGTCCGTTCCGGATCACCTTCCAGCACAGTCCAGTTTACCGGAGGTGTCTCCGCAGAGAGATCA
>JAGQPW010000065.1:23203-31053 GCA_020426515.1 Planctomycetaceae bacterium
CAGGTGAACAGGCATTCCGGGCCCAAATTGAGGTCGATTGACCTGCAGTTCATACGGGGGACGCTGCGTATCGAGTTTTCTCTGCCCAAGATAACGCATCAACTGCGACCAGTACTGACGATACACCTGCCCCTGTGCCAGTGGACGCCACTTCCAGGTGCTGTCAAAACGCTGAACCATCACCAGCCCCGCCCCGTAACGCTGCTCGACAAGCAGGGGGACAGGTTTTCCCCTCTCTCGATCCGCTTCCAGCAGCGTGACCGCCCCGGCCCGCAGCAAGACGTCACCCGGTGGTGAATCCAACATGGGAAGCTGCGTGAGTGGAGCATCTATCCCGGCAGTCGCAAATTGCAGACAGGCCGCAGCGCGACCATCCAGCGTTGCACGAATCCGCACCGGGTTCTGTTCGGCCGAATGCCTGTCTGCGGCACTGTCCAACTGAACCGGGGACAGTTCGGCAAAGTCCTCGACCAGTGAACGGCTTCGATCTGGTAACAACAGCAAACCACCTCCGAACTCGGCAACAAACTCGTCCAGTGCCTCGCGGGGGACATGCAGTTGATCGAGAGAGACACCACCCCAGACAATGACATCATATTGCTGCCACTCCTCCGACGTTCTTGGGGGGAACGGCAATGCCGTCCGGTCTTCTCGAACAAACTCCGGATCACTTTCCAACAGAACGGTGTTTAGCTGCACCGAAGGGTCACGCTCCAGCGCACTCTTGAGATGGCGGAATTCCCATCGCGGCACCGATTCCACCAGCAACACCCGCAGTTGGGCGGAGCGTACCCAGAGCCGCGACTGAAGAACATTATCCAGCAACTGCTCTTCCCCCGGAACCGGCAGGCAGCGAACTTCGAGTGTCATGGGTCCAGAGGTTTCCGCTACGTGCCGAAACGTCACCTCGGCGCCGGCTCGACCGGGGTCCTCCACGAGAGCCGAAAGTTCCGCCTCATGACTGTCCAGAAGCTGGCCCGTTCGCTGATCGACCAGTTGCACCACCACCGTTTCACCGGCAACACCCGTTCCTTCCAGACGGGCACGAACCACGAAGGAATCGCCGACAAAGGCGAGTCCCGGTGGCACCACTTCCGTCACCTCGACGTTTCGTCCCGCCGTTGTCGACCCAATTCCCACGGCGAAGACGGGCGGGCGATGCCGACCCAGTTCTCGCCAGCCAGCCGTGAGACGATCCTGCGGGTCTATCGACGAGTTACCATCAGTCAGTATCACCACTGCCGCCGGTGCCTGTCCCCATTGAGACTGCAGCGACTCTTTGAGTGCCGCCCGCAAATTTGTGCGGACACCGCGGGCAGTCAACCTCTCAATTGCCTTCGCGATCTCCGGTGAATGATCTGTTTCGCGGTCTGGCGAAGAGGGAGCCTCCATTCCATCGGCGACGGGACGCAACACAACGCGGTAATGTTTCTGCAACTCACGGAGCCATTCACCCTGCCCCTGCAGCAGGACTTTCTGAGCAATCTTCAGCCGCTGTCGGTCCGAAACTGGCCCGGTCACCGTGGCCATCGTCAGCTGATTCCGCAGCAATGACGCCTCGCGTGATGAGTAGTCATCCTCCAGCTGCATACTGGCCGAGGTATCCACCAGAACGAGGAGCGAGGGCAGCCCCGTCAACCGAACCTGAATCGCGAATCGCCCCAGAATCAGCAACAGCAGCAATACGGCTGCGAGTTGCAGTCTCCATGTCCGACGCCTCTCCCGTGGCGTGGCTTCGACAGATCGCTGCCGGCTCCACAGCACCGCGGCAAATACGGCGAGAAGACTCATCGCCACAACCCAGAATGGAACTCCCGGGATTGGACTGCGCAGCAACCACTGCCAGGTCAGCACGGTACCCGGTTCCGTCGAAATTTCGACTTCGAGATACCAGGCGAACCAACGCTGCAAAAATGTCATAAGAGGCGGAGTGGTCAGCCGCGGACGGCGTGTTATCAGCAATCGTATCGAGCGATACCGCAGTCGCCCGAGGCGAGTTTGGTTTTCCGTGTGCGGCTTGGTAGTCTCTAGTGAAATCGTTCACCGAGCATTTGATTCTCTGCATTCCGCGCTGCCAGCACAATCCTGCATACACATCCTCCCGAGGAGACTCCAATGGCCGCTGATTCGAAACCGACTGGTAAGCAATCCGCATCACCGCTCACCGCATCGGGACTCATTCCTTCCGGGGTTTCGGGCATGATGCAGAAATATCTTGATCGCGCTCTGGGCGTCCTGCAGAAGTTCAACATTGTGCCGCGCGACGATGTTCCGCAGGACCTGATCTTTCTGCTCGATGAGGTTCGCTATCTGGATGAACCACGCGTGCTGGCCATCGCGACCACGATCAAGCACATGAGTACATTCAATGCTCTGGTGCGGGAACATGTCGAGAACATCAACATTGGCAATCGCTACCTCGAAATCACGCAGATGTTCGACAGTGTCCGCGAAGATTCAAAGAACCTGATCACCCAGCTCGACGACGGGCAAATCAGCGTTCTGGAACGTGCGCAGAACCTGTGGATGTGGATGCGCCGAGGGACGCCATCGGCCCGCTTCGAAAAGATCGTCGCCGCTTACCAGAACGTGTCACACGACACCAAGGATCAACTGCAGCAGGAACAGGCGATCATGGATGGCTACATCGACTTCCGCTTCGCCTTGAAAGAAGCTGAAATCATTGCCCGCGATCTGGTGGAGCTACATCAACCCATGTACACGGCCGCCCAGAACGTGCTTACCGAGGCACAACGGCAGGTCAACGCAGCTGCCGAAACGATCGACCCCAGTCAGCGCTCACGGCTCGAGCTCGCGCGCGACGAAGCCCGCCGCAAGTTCGAACAGGAAGACCGCACCTACCAGTTGCTCAAGGACATCGCGGAAAACCTGAGCATTGGTTACGACGTTGGTGAAACGTTGATTACCAAACTCAAGCAGACGCACGATGTCAAAGAACGAGTCTACCGCCGGGCCGTGACATTCTTCACCACGAACGAGCACGTCTTCACCATTCTGGGAACCGTGTACACTTCCCAGCATGGATTGCATGAGGTCACGCAAGCCACCGAAGCAATGAAAACCGGAACGAACAAGGGACTGGAAGACGTCGCCGAATTGGGCCGTTCACTCGAACGGGCGGCCCTGAAAGCCGGATATGGTTCGACGATCAGCCCGGAATCGGTTCAGAAACTGGTCGACGCCATCAGCGACTTTCAGGTGGAGTCACTACAGACGATTGCAGAACTGCGGCAGGAAAGTGAACGCAACGCCAAGGAGATTCGACGCGTCGTCGAAGCCGGCAAGAAGAAGTTCAACGAAACGGTCGCTCACTATCTGACGCATGCCTGAGCCGGTCGGACACCTGGTCACCATCACTCACCAGCGTCATCGATTCCGTACTTGCGCAACTTTTCACGCAGCGTCTGCCGGTGCATCCCCAGCAACTTCGCTGCCTCCTGACGGTTACCTCCGGATCGCGTCAGCGCAAAGCGAAACAGAACCGGCTCGACTTCCTGCAGGAACAGGTTAAGCAGCCCCTCATCAGCCGCCGCCTCTCCCAGACCACGAAGCCATTGCTCCACCACATTCGTCAGCTGGCTGCCCTGATGGAGGCCTGACGTGTCCTGCAGTGCCATTTCAGGCGGCAGACTGTCCGGCTCAATGCGGTTGCCGCGAGAGACGATGGCCGCATGCTCAATCGCGTTTCTGAGCTCTCGGACATTGCCGAACCAGCGTCGCGATCGAAGTGCATCCAGCGTTCTGGGAGAGAGCACACACTTCTCGGCATTTCGAACCCGATTCAGGAAGTGCTGCGCAAGGAGCGGAATGTCATCGGGTCGATCGCGGAGCGGTGGCAGGTCGATGCGGTACACATTCAAGCGGTAGTAGAGATCCTCGCGAAACTCACCGGCACGCACCATCTCTTCCAAATTGCGGTTCGTTGCAGCCACCAGGCGAAAATCACTCGCGACCGCTTCATTGGCTCCTACAGGCGTCACCTGCTTTGTTTCCAGAACGCGTAGCAGTTTGACCTGCGTGGCCAGAGAGACATCGCCAATTTCATCGAAGAAAGCGGTCCCCCCGTGAGCCTGCCTCAACAGTCCGGAACGGTCCGCCGTGGCTCCGGTAAACGCACCGCCTCGATGGCCGAACAGTTCGCTTTCCACCAGCGCATCACTCAACGCTGGTACACACACAGGAATGAACGGCCCCTGTGGTCGACGCCCATGAACATGCAGTGCGTGCGAAACGAGTTCCTTGCCGGTGCCGCTCTCTCCGGTCACCAGCACAGGGACATCGTGCGCAGCAACGAGAGCAATCTTGCGAAACACCTGCTGCATTTGGGGCGATGACCCAATGAGCAAACTGTCCAGACTCTCGGCAGTAGACGAAACGGGGTCTTCTGCGATCTCGGCATTGACTTCACATGCCCGCGCAACCACATCCAATGCCTGCTGCAAATCAAACGGCTTCGTCAGGTACTCATAAGCCCCCTGGCTGACGGCGCGCACGGCCGTCTCCAGATTGCCGAACGCCGTCATCATGATGATCGATGCCGACGGCACAACCTTGCTGAGATGCTGCATTGCTTCCAATCCGTCCATGCCAGGCATGCGCACGTCCATCATGACCACGGCTGGTCGATGCTCCGCAGCCTGGCGCAGGCCGTCTTCTGCTGTCGCTGCCGTCACCACGGCATAACCCTCTTCTAAAAAGGCCTGCTCGAGCGCCCAGCAGATGGACGGTTCATCGTCGATAATCAGGACGGTTGTGTTCACGCGGGCGACGAGGCCTCGGTTTGGGTAACGAGTGGGACATCCGGAAGCGAGAGCCGAAACCGAGTCTGACCATTCTGTCGAATCGCCTGCAACGTTCCATGACACTCCTCCACAACCTGTCGAGCCAGGAACAGTCCCAGCCCAATTCCTTCCGGCTTGGTCGTGTAGAATGGTTCGAACACCTGCTCAGGATGGCTAAGCCCCGGCCCGTTATCGGTCACGTCAATCATGAACTGCCCTTCGTCCCACGCTGTGCCGACTTCGACCGATCCCCCCGGTCCGGCAGCTTCGACGGCGTTCATCAGCAGGTTGAGCAACGCTGCGCGGATTCCATCGGCATCCGGAACCTCCCTCAGCCCCGCGTCGGCGCGGTAGTCCAGTGAAATCTTCTGATGCTCACAAACGGGCGTAACCAGCGTCACGACCTCGTCCAGAACGTCCCCCAGCCGACCGGCATGGACGGCGGTCGCTTCTCCGCGAGTCACTCGCAACAGCGCCTTGATCTGTTCTTCAGTCAATCGCAGTTGCTGCAGAGCAGTTTCCAAAGCGACATCACTGGCCTGCCCGCAGCGACGCTGATGCAACTGAACCGACATGCGTGCTCCGGCCAGCGCGTTTCTCAGCTGATGCGACAATCCCCCCACCAGTTGAGTTAACACACGGGAACGCTCGGCTTCCGCCGCATGTTGCAATGTCTCATCCAGCAGTGCAGCCATGCGATTCACATCCTGCGCCAGATCGCGAAGTTCGTCATCAATGGGACTGGTCGCCATGGGGGCAAAATCCTGCGCAGCCACTCGCGTTACATGCTGCTGGACCGCATGAATTCTCCGCCCCAGCCGCTGAGACACCAAGACCGATGCTGCCATTGTCAACAACAGGCACAGCCCACCAATCAGCAGTGGCGGCCACATCGCACGGTCACGGGCCGCATGCCAGTCAGATTGACGATACAGCACATACACGGCCCCCTGGTCCCCGGCCTTCATCCTGGAAATGCGACCGGCGTAGAACGACTCGCCGCGAATCAGCAGGATGCGATTCCGTTCGGTAATTTCCGCCCCGGCCAATTCGGTCATCGACTGATTCAAGTCCCGCGTCGCATCTCCCAGATCACCGAGTGTCGTCAATCGCAGCTGCTGCTGGTCATCCAGTACCACGAAATCCGCTCCGGAAAGTTGCCGCAGCTGCTGCAGCACGATATCAGTCAAGGGAAAGCTGCTTTCCTTCAACGACTGCACCACTCCCGACAAACGGGCATGAAAATCCCGCTCCGCGGCACGAACCGCCAACCAGGACGAAGCGGCAGAGATGCCCACAATCGTCGCCACCTGAATGGCTACGAATGGCAGCAAGATCTGATTTCGAATGGGCCAACGCATCAATTCAACATCACTGGCGTGAAGACTCGCGACGATAACTCCGCCACGAATGGCGACCATTCCACCATTCCCAGGGTCCAATCCCCTCGTGTCGCCTCATAAGTCTAGCCTTTCCGTATTGTGAGCGAACAGGAATGAGAATTGCGATACCTCGGGCGACGTCCGTTTTCATAGACGTCTCAAGAGTCCGTTTCCCACCAAAACAAGCCAATCCCGCTGATGCTCCCTGCAAAGACCACGCCGTTCACAAGACATGTACGAGCTTTCACACTTATCGAATTGCTCGTCGTGATTGCCATCATCGCCATCCTCATTGCCCTGCTGCTCCCCGCAGTGCAGCAGGCGAGGGAAGCGGCCCGTCGTGCCCAGTGTAAAAATCATCTCAAACAACTTGGTCTGGCAATCCACAACTACGCCGATGCCAACAGCAAGTTCCCCCCCAGCGCGACGATTGATCTGTCGGTCACGTCCACGGGAAACAATGGTTCGTGGAGTGTGCATGGTCGCATCCTGCCCTATCTGGAGCAGGCCAGTCTCTACAACCGTGTGGATTTGTCGATTGCCTGGGACTTCCAGACGCCCATCAGCGGGTTGAAGATTCCGGTTTATGCCTGCCCCAGCGACCCGAAGTCGGACCTCGCACGCGATCCAGGCGGCGGGAAGGTCATCCTCTACCCCACAAACTATGCATTCAATTTTGGAACGTGGTTTGTGTTCAACCCGTCAACCGGACAGGGGGGAAATGGCATGTTCTTCCCCAACGCATCACTCAGTTTTCGGGATGTGACCGATGGGACATCAAACACGCTCATGGCTGCCGAAGTGAAAGCCTGGCAATCGTACACTCGCAATGCCGGCCCCGGGTCGACAACCATTCCAGCCGATCCGGGAACCGCAGCCACCATCGTCAGCACGAGTGGTGCCGAGTACAAGAATACAGGGCACACGGAATGGGCGGATGGGCGCGTTCACCACCAGGGATTCACAACCGTCATCGGCCCCAACGGATACGTTCCCTATGACAACAGCGGAACGATCGTCGATGCCGACTACAACTCCTGGCAGGAAGGCAAGAGTGGCTCCGCCGGGTCACCTTCTTACGCCATTGTGACTTCCCGCAGCTACCACACCGGGATCGTGAATGTGTTGATGGCTGATGGAGCCAGTCGCACGATTTCCGAGAACATCAATCTCCAGGTTTGGCGAAACCTGTCGACACGCGGCGGCGGCGAAGTGATCGGTGACTTCTAGCGCCGCTTCGCCCGTGTCCGCCCCGTCGCCTGCGGGATGTGAAAGTGCAGCCAGTTCCGTCAGGACTGGTTGTGCCGATTTTTTGAGATCTCAGGCCTGCTCAAACTTGTATCTCCCGATGCATCCGCGAATGCCGATGGCTCAATCAGTGGGTCTGCCAGGAGCATGGGATGCAAGTCATTCAGCAGGTCATGTCGACCGAAGTGTGGACGATTGACAGCGCAGCGACGCTGCTCGAAGCAGAGCAGTTCTTGCTGGCAACGGGAGCTTCCGAGCTTTACGCTCTGGACCGCTCGGAGCGAGTCGTCGGAGTCCTCCCGGACTACGAGCTGCTCAAGACTCGCATCATGGAGCCATTGGGGCAGATGCTTGTCCGTGAACGGATGTTCCCGGTCAGCTATTCTTTGCGGCCGACTTCAACACTGATGGAAGCCGC
>JAGQPW010000066.1 GCA_020426515.1 Planctomycetaceae bacterium
ATGGCGGGAGCTTCCCACGTAGCTGAGCATTCCCGGATGTTTGCGGAAATGGTAGCCGGGAACTCGCGGGCCATTATTGGTGAGCCCACGAGTCTGCGGGTTGTTCACGGGCACAAGGGAGGCTGTGCCTATCGCATCACCGCTCGCGGGCGGGCCGCACACTCCAGCACCGGAAAAGGGGTGAATGCCAACTGGCAGATGATTCCGTTTCTGCAGGCGATGGCCGAACTCAATCAGGAAATGGAAACGAACCCGCAGTGGCAGCATCCGGAGTTCACGCCGCCCACGATGACGATGAATCTGGGGATCAATGACCACACGCATGCCATCAACATCACCCCGCCTCACAGCGTGTGCACGGTGTACTTTCGCCCCATGCCGGGGATGGACATTTCCCCATTGACCGAACGCATTGAAACGCTCGCCAGTGAGCTGGGCCTGGAGTGCGAAAACCGTTTGCGGTCGGAGCCACTGTATGCCGAGCCAGGGTCGGAATTCGTCCAGGAATGCCTGGAACTGACCGGGACGACCAAGTCGTTTACGGTTCCCTACGGAACCGATGGAGCACGATTCGGGGCGATCAAGAATCGGCTGGTCATTGGCCCGGGAGACATCGCTCAGGCCCATACTCATGATGAGTGGATTGCACTTGAGCAACTGGAACTGGGCACAGACCTGTATGCCCGCATGATCGAACGCTGGTGTGTGTAGCGAAGAAAGTCGCGGGACCGGAAACGAACAACGCCGCCCGAAACGGGCGGCGTTGAAGACCGGTATGTTTGCTGCAGAACGGTTATTCGTGAACCGAATCCTGCGGAATATCGAGGTCCGCCTGGCGGAGTGCATCAAACACTTCCTGCCGATGAATAGACACATCACGCGGGGCTTCAATTCCCAGCCGCACTTTGTCTCCGCGCACTTCCACGACCGTAATCACGATCCGGTCGTCGATCACGATACTCTCATTCTTTTTTCTTGATAGCACCAACATGGTGTTCACCTGTTTCTTCGCGGTCTCTCGTGAGCGAAATCCTGAAGGCGAAGTCCATACAGCCTTCATTCCCCGTAGGGAACACTCCCCCGCGACTCTTGACATCGTAGAGCCGCCGAATTAGCCGTCAATCCCCCTTTCGGCAGATTCTGCCGAATTCCGCTGGATTGAGATGTGGGGTGTCAAGTGAACTTCTGTCACTAGTTAGACTTCCAACAATTTCCGAAGTACAGGAATTTGTCGAAATTGTGGACAGGGACCGGCTTTGACCACAACATTTTGTGGTTCTCTTGTTGGCCAGCTCTGCTCAGTTGCCCCAGTTTTCATCATGTAACTCGACAATTCCGTCCGCCACCATGGCTCCAGCCCGTTCGCGGAGTTGCTGGAGTTTGTGCCGTCCCTGCGAATTGAACGTTGACGGGGAGATGTCCTCCAGCAGTTTGAGGGCTGCTCTCGGCCGTTCCAGAATGAGGATCAGAATCTCAGCAACTTCCATACGGGCAATCGGATCAGCGGACTTTCTCACGTAATCGCGATATGCGTGCATCGCAGAGGTCCATTCGCGTTTTTTGCGAAGTCCGCGGGCCAAAGCCAGCAGGTCATCGGCTGGTGGTTCCCAGTGCGGTTGTTTTACGCGGATTCGCGTCAATTCCGCCCAGGCAGCCTGTGGCTTGCCTTGTTTGAGCAGCCGGAAAAAACGCTCCTCAGCTGAACTGGCGTCGTCTCGCGAGGCTGCGGGACGTCTGCTCCGTCGTTCCCGGGAGGCTGGCTGGCGTTCCACGAGCGGGGCTCCGGCGAGAGTCGTGGAAGCGCGCTGATGATCGCCCCGGAGTACGGAGAACAAGTCCCAGCCTTCGCAATCGACGAAATTGCGAGACAGGAGCAGCCAGCCCAGGAGCAGTCCGAACAGGGCTCCCAGAAGATGCAGGAATTCCGAACTGGGTGAGATTCCGGTAAACCCGCTGATAATAACCGACTTGACCAGCAGCATCCCGGCGAACAGGAGCACCGAAATCTCCATGACCCCTGGCCGAACGATGATCCAGTAAAGGATGGAGACTTCATTGCGAGGAGCCCACAGCAGCGCGATGGCCATCAAGCCGAAGATTGCCGACGAGGCTCCGAACGACATGCCCTCGCCGTGGCGAAACAGTGCTTGTTCCAGTGCACATTCCGCTATGCCCAGTGTCAGATACAGCGGCACGAACTTTTGCCAGCCCAGTTTTCCTTCCACAATCAGGCCGAAACCCCACAGAAAGAGCATGTTTCCCAGCAAGTGCAGAAAGCCACCGTGCAGGAAATTGGACGTCAGCCACTGCAAAGGAGTCCAGCCACTCCCGTAATGCAGGGCGTAGCGTTCGAATGTTGTTGAGTCGGCCGACAGGAACACGAGTACGTTCAGCGCGATCAACGCGATGGTTCCCACCGGTCGGTAGTAGATGGGAGCGTCAGTATTGATGGGGAATAGAAGCATGAGGGCGAGCCCGCCGACAGAGAGGGAAGGTCTCCTGCTGGAAACGGGATGAACGGGTCGGCAGTTCAACCGAATATCTCCCATTTCGGCCCGTTTGGCCAGCTCTCTGCTTTCCGGATGCCCCAGAGGACAAGGCTCGCCTGTGCCGCTGTAGTCGACTGAGGCGGCCAGCAATGCCAAAGGCTCGCGTGTTATCCAGCGGTGGAAGTCCACAGGGTGCCAGGGGACCTCGCGTTTTCGATCTGTGTCGTTTTGCAGCACGTGGTGTGCTCGCATGTACAGTTCAGGATCGCATGCCCGTGAGGCAATGAGGCCGATTCCTCACGGAATTTTCGACTGCTGGCGACTTTGTCCTCAAGTTGGAGTGCGTTAACTAGCTCACAGAAAATCGGTTGCGAAAAAAGAATACTGCGTGAATGGATTCTGGCACGTCAACTGCACTCAGGTGGGGTGCCGATACCTTCGGTTGAATTTTTTTCAAGAAATTGAGTCGTATGCGAACTTTTGTCCTGATCCGACCGTCTAATGGCAACGTATTAGCAGTAGACGAATGGCTGACACCCAGTTCGGGGGACAAGTTGACTTGCGAGCCCCCTTTTTTTCGGAACTTCTACTGAGTTCACTGGTTTTCCTCGGCTCACGGGAGCGATTTCGTGTCCGTTCAGTTGGAAGGAGGCGTACTGATGATCAGTCGATATCACCACCCAGCATTGCGTCAGCTGACCGAGCAGTTGCGGTATTCACCGATCGACCGCCGAATGGAACAAGTTGATCGCGCTGAGCAATTACTGTACGCGGTTCAAGAAGGCCGGGCCTATCCCTACCAGGAATTGTGCGAACGGATCACCGGATACCGGCCTGAGAAGTATCCCGATCTCCGGATCGATGGCGACGTGCTGAGACACGACCTGCGATTGTTTGTCGAGGACTTGTCCGCCAGTGCAAATATTCCCGTGGAAGCTGCAGCTGAGCCTGTCTTTACAGTTGAAGAGCTCAGCCGCGAATACAACGTTTCGACCAAGACCGTGGACCGTTGGCGAAAGCGCGGGCTCGTGAGTCGCCGCTTCAAGTTCGGCAACCGATCTCGAGTTGGCTTTCTCCGGTCCTCGGTCCATCGGTTTGTTGAAGAGCACATGGATGAGATTGGGCGCGGTTCGTCGTTTTCGCAACTTAGCGAAACCGAACGCACCATGATGATCGGTCGTGCTCGTGAATTGGCGCGTCAGGGTTTTCGTCCTTCCGAAGCAGCTCAGCGCATCAGCGAAGAGTTCAAGCGTGCAGCAGAGACGGTGCGTTACACGCTGAAGAAGTATGACGGTGATCATCCCGAGAACGCAGTGTTTCCCGATGCGAAGGAGCAGTTCACCGACGAAGTCCGAATGGAGATCTACGAGCAGTTCCGACAGGGAGTGGCGGTTGCCGACCTGGCGGAAAAGTTCGGTCGCACGAGGACCAGCATTTACCGCATTGTCACCGAAGCACGCGCCGAATTGCTGGCTGGTCAGCCGATCGACTTCATGGACAGCGAGGAATTTCATCAGCCCAAGGCGGACTCACTGATTCTGGGGCCGCCCCCCACTGTTGAAAAGAAGGCGTCCAAAACCAAGGCCCCTCCGGGGCTGCCGACCTATCTGGCCAGCCTGTACACCGTGGCCCTGCTGACCCGAGAAGAGGAGCAGTACTACTTCCGCAAAATGAACTACTTGAAGTTCAAGGCCGTTCAACTGCAGCAGCAGATCGATCTCCGGAAGCCTCG
The DNA here is from genome assembly GCA_020426515.1 of Planctomycetaceae bacterium. Classification (GTDB taxonomy): domain Bacteria; phylum Planctomycetota; class Planctomycetia; order Planctomycetales; family Planctomycetaceae; genus JACKHO01. The sequence continues at coordinate 4,222 of JAGQPW010000066.1, forward strand.
TACGAAGGATCTCGATCAGCTGGAGTCCCTCATCGAACAGGCTGTGGAAGTCAAAAACTTTCTGATTCGCAGCAACCTGCGGCTGGTGGTGTCCATTGCCAAGCGGCACATGACACCTACGTCCAACTTCTTCGAAATGGTCAGCGATGGAAATATGTCGCTGTTCCGTGCCATCGAAAAGTTTGACTATACTAAGGGCAATAAGTTCTCCACGTACGCCACCTGGGCCATCATGAAGAACTATGCCCGGTCCATTCCGACCGAACTGACCCGTCGGGATCGCTTCCGCACCGGAAGTGATGAAGTCCTGATGTTCTCGACTGAAGAACGAGGGAGTCAGTATGAGGATGAGTCGAACAACGCTCAGCAGCACCAGATGATCATGTCCATTCTGGACCAGCTGGATGAGCGGGAACGGAACATCATCATGCACCGCTATGGGCTGGAACGCGGAACCGAACCGGAAACGCTCGAACAGGTGGGAACCCGGATGGGAGTCACCAAGGAGCGGATTCGTCAGATCGAAACGCGTGCCATGCAGAAGATTCGCCGGATTGCCGTGGACGACAACCTCGACATTCCCGGTCTCGAATAGCTCATCGATCGTTGACGTGACGACGCAACAACACCCCGCCGGGCATCCTTTGCCCGGCGGGGTGTTCTCTTGTACTAGGCCGGGCCATCACCTGGTCGGTTAGCGGCAGGTGAATGTCCTGGGTGTTCCCCCCGGGCCGATTTGAACTGTGAATGTCTCACCGCGCGGATCGACCGAAGCCTTCACCCACTGCCCGGCACAGTTCTCGGTTGGCTCGCTGTTGGCAATGTATTCCGCTGGCGTCTGCTCTTCTGCGGACAGCTTGATGTTGCGGTGCAGTTGATAGACCGCCTGCAACGATTCACAGGCACGCAGAGTGGCAATTGTTTGCGAATGCCCCCCCTTTGTGGGGCCATTGCACATCACCGCGACAAGGGGTTCGATCGCGCGCACAAGGGCCGGATTGTTACTCACTGGCAGACCGTGGTGCGTGACCATGAACAGTTCGATTCGCCCCAGCGGATTGTTCGGCGTGACGAGCTTCCCCTCGACGTTCCAGGTCAGGTCGCCGCAGGTGAGGAAGCGAAACTTGCCAAATTGAAACAGCAGGCTCACGCTCGCCGCGTTGTCGGAGGGATCGTCATCCCGTGGAACGAACAGTTCAGCAAATGGATTCGGTTCGCCTGTATTGGGGACCACTTCTCGGCTCGCGGTCATCACCTTGACGGTCAGCGGCGTCGATTTCGATTCAAACTCAAATTCGTCTCCGGCTTTCAGTGCCTTGGACATGTTCTGCGTCGCAGCGCGATAGTTCGCAATGCGTTCTTCGAACTGCTTGTCCTCTTTCAATGTTTCGGGAATGCCGCGGTCCCAGAAATTTCGAATCGGGAATTGAGCGGCCAGTGCAGCATGATTGCCGTAGTGATCCAGATGCCAGTGACTGACGCAGGCGTGGTCAAGGTGATCGAGGTGGGCCACGTCCTTGAGGACATGCAGAATGCGATTCAAATCCCGCCCGCCAAAATCCGGGTAGCCGGAATCGATCAGGACCGATTCTCCAGTCGGCGTGACGATCAGTGTCGCCGCTCCTCCTTCCACATCGATGAAGTACAGATCCAGCCGTTCATCCCGATCCCCTGCACGTGCGGCTGCACAGCACAGCAGGCAACACACAACCGTCAACAGTCGCAGCATCAGCGAGTCCTCATCAAATGGAGTGTGCGAGCCCGAGGAAATGGACTGGCCTTACGATTCGGGCTTTACAGGTCCAGCACGTCGTTCATCGAATACAGGCCAGCTGACTTGGTGATGGCGAATTTCGCCGCAGCGATGGCCCCGTAGGCGTAGCTGTCGCGGGTATGGCCGCGCACATAGACTTCCATCGTTTCGCCCAGCATGCCGAAAATAATCTGGTGTTCGCCCACATTGTCGCCGGTGCGGACCGCATGGTAGCCAATCTCGCCGGCCGGACGTTTGCCGGTCTGGCCTTCACGACCGTGACGATGTTCGGTTTGCCCCATTTCCTCAGCCACAATCTGCCCGAACTTCAGGGCGGTGCCGCTGGGAGCATCTTCCTTGAACCGATGGTGCCGTTCGACAATCTCCACATCCACTCCGTTGGGCAGATTGCGAAGTGCGCGGGCCGCTTCCCGAACCAGTTTCATGGCCACGTTCACGGCCAGACTCATGCTCGGGGCAAAGACCACGGAGGTATCGTGAGCCGATTCCAGCACAATGGCCCGCTGCTCCTCGGAAAGCCCCGTTGTCGCTTCCACGAGCGCGATCTTGCGTTTGGCACACGTCTGAGCCATCTGCGTGGCGGCTTCGGGAACCGAGAAATCAATGACGACATCTACGTGCAAGGGCAGTTCGCTGGAAATGGCCACGCCCACGGGACCAATGCCAGCCACCTCACCGGCATCCTGTCCCAGTCGAGGACTCTGGGCCGATTCCAGGGCGGCGACAAGTTCGAGGGACTCATCAGCGCTGACCAGCGCTACCAGCCGTTGACCCATGCGCCCTGCCGCGCCAGTAATTGCAACTTTGATTGGTAGTGACATGTGCCGTTCGTGTTTCGGGAAGAGAGCGGAGATGTGCCACCATGATAAACGCCGCCGCACCGCGATGCGAACGAACTGAGGTCCGCTCCCGCTCGCTCAAAGAATGCAAGTTCCGCTCAATGCCCGGCAGTTGGAGAGGCCTCACCAGACCCCCGGCAGCAGTCGCCAGCGCACCTGGTGCGCATAGTCAATGTAGTCCGACGACTGACTCAGCAATTCCTCCTCCACGCGGATGCGCCAGACGACAAAGGGGACGACCAGCGCCAGCAGCAAGCCGCCCTTCCAGGATGGAGAGGCGGCAAAGCATCCCAGGGCCATAATGGACTCCCCCAGATACGCTGGATGTCGGACCCATCGATAGGGGCCACTGGTGGCCACTGTGCGAACCGCGGGCAGAATGGAAAAGCTGCGTCCCAGCGACAGCAGGGCAACACACGCAAGCAGCACGCCGATGACAAACAGGCCCTGAGCGAACAATGGCCACGTCGCTGCTGGAGGCGCCCCGTGAAAGAAGAAGCCCCCAATGGCAACACAGGGGATCGCCCATAACCAGTCTCGCCACGATCCCAGTCGCTCTGCTGGAGTGCGAAATGCCAGCAGTCCAGCGACGATTGTATTCAGCAGCGCGATCGCGAGAGAGACCGGATGCCAGGGCGCAGCCGAGCCCTGCACCTGCCGGACAGTCCAATACAGGACGGTCAGGCCAAGCAACAGGCTTTCCAGACGCTCCCAGCGATGCAGCTGAGAGCGCGGCAACGAGGACTCATCGACCGGGGCTGGCTTAATAGAAGAACCAACCCCAGTTGAAGGCATAGCTCAACCCATTCAGGATGGCGAGAATTCCGATCGTGATCAGAATTCCACCAAAGCGTCCGCCACCTTCGCCCATGACCATCTCCAGCAGTGGGATGTGAACTTGAGAGGTTTGTTGATAGAAAATGCACCAAGAAGATATTCATCCAGGTCTGCTGATGCAACGTGAATTCGGCTCATCTGTTTTCGGGATGCCGGCCATTGGTGTTCAGATTGCGGGAAACCGGGAATCGTCATGGTACGCACATTTCTGCCATTGCTGCTGTTGATTGTTTACGGCGGCGGCTTCGCTGATGCCGCAGATCGCCCCAACGTGCTGTTCATTGCGATCGATGACCTAAACCACTGGGTGGGTCACCTGGGACGCAATTCACAGACCCGCACTCCCCACATCGATCGGCTGGCGGCGGCAGGGGTCGCGTTCACACGAGCGAACTGCGCTGCACCTGCCTGCAATCCATCGCGTGCCGCATTGATGTCCGGCCTGCGCCCGAGCACAACCGGCGTGTATGACAATGGCCAGGACTGGAAGCCGGTGATCAACAAATCTCAGACGTTGACGACGCAGTTTCTCGATGCTGGGTACGACGTTTTGGGAGCGGGCAAAATCTACCACGGAAGCGTTCATCGCCCGGGCGAGTGGACCGAATACTTCGAAGGGCAGGGGCCGAAATTGAAGCTTCACCCTTCGGCACCTGATGATGGCGTCGGTGGCATCAAATTCGGCCCACTGGCCAATCCCGATGAGGAGATGCCTGACTATCATGTCGTCGACTACGGCATCCAGCAGTTTCAGCGGAAGCACGAAAAGCCCTTCTTCCTGGCCATTGGACTGGTGAAGCCGCACATGCCGTTCAGTGTGCCGAAGGCCTACTTCGACATGTTCCCGCTGGAGTCGATTGAGTTGCCGCCGCACACACAGAATGATCTGGTCGATATCCCGGCCGCTGGCGTCAAGATGGCCCGCCCCAACGGGGATCACGCGATGATGCTTGAGTCCGGACGCTGGAAAGAGGCCGTGCAGGCGTATCTGGCCACGATTGCATTTTGTGATGCACAGGTCGGTCGACTGCTGGAAGGACTGGAACGTTCACCTCACAAGGACAATACCATCGTTGTCCTGTGGAGTGATCATGGCTGGCATCTGGGTGAGAAAGAACACTGGCGAAAGTTTGCCCTGTGGGAAGAAGCGACACGCACTGTATTCATTTGGAAGGTGCCCGGCGTCACAACAGCTGGCGGCATCTGCGGGCGGCCTGTCGATTTCATGACCATTTATCCCACGTTGTGCGATCTGGCGGGACTTCCGATTCCCGAACACGTGGAAGGCCACAGCCTCCGCCCCTTGCTGCAGGATCCGCAGGCGGCGTGGAATCGACCGGCCCTGACCACATATCACCGCAACAATCACAGTTTCCGCACCGAACAATTTCGGTACATTCGCTACGCCGACGCCAGCGAGGAGCTCTACGACCACGATGCCGATCCCTACGAATGGCATAATCTCGCGGATGACCCTGCGTACGCGGCCCTGAAACGCGATCTGCAGAAATTCATCCCGGAAAAAAATGTCCCGGAACTCCCGCGGAAAGCAGACGGAAAGGCCAAGGGGAGTAAGGCCCGCAAAGCAGCGAGCTGATTCCATGAGAAGATTCGTGCGAACTGGAGCGACGCCTCTTGCCGGTGTTTGTTCGAGTGAATTGGAATGTTGGCCTGCGGAATTTGGCCCCCTTTTCTTTTCGTGCGGAATGGCGACAATCAGACCATCCCAGCACACTGGGTGTCGATCGCTGTTCTTGAGTGCCCTCCATGTCCACCAACGTTGTTGCCTCCTTGTTTACACCCGATGAACTTGCTGCCTTTGAACAGGACGGGTACCTGATTGTGCGTGGACTGGCCGAGCCGGATCTGTGTGATCACATGCGGGCGGTGACGCTCGACAATGTGCAGCGGCTGATTGAGCCCATCGAATTTGAAGTCGACCTGCAGTATCCGGGGGCCCCGGAATCGCCAGCCGCACTGGGGGGCCGAACGGTTCGGCGACTGCTGCAGGCACACGGCCGCGACTACGTGTTCACCCGCTGGCTCACTTCGCCACAGCTGACCGGTCGGTTAAAGCAACTGCTCGGCCCGGAATACCTCTGTCCGCTGGCGCATCACAACTGCATCATGACCAAGGAGCCGCAGTTCAGTAGCGATACGGGTTGGCACCAGGATATTCGCTACTGGTCGTTCACACGACCAGATCTTGTTAACGTCTGGCTGGCGCTGGGGCAGGAGCGGGCTGAGAACGGTTGCCTGAAGATCATTCCTGGCTCACACCGGGAAAAGTTCCAACGGGCCCAGTTTGACGATGACACCTTCTTTCGTACCGACGTTCCAGAGAATCAGCCATTGCTGAGTCGCGAGGTGCGGGCCGAACTGGAACCGGGCGATGTGCTGTTTTTTCATTGCCGCACGTTGCATGCGGCCACCCGGAACTATTCCAACGAAACCAAGAATTCCGTCGTCTTTACGTTCCGATCGCTGGACAATCCACCACTCCCGGGAACCCGTTCCGCGCTCTCCCCGGAACTCCTGCTTCACTAACGTGCGACTGGGGCCATGTCGTTTGTGCAGATCAAGCATCTGAATGTCTACTACGGCAAAATTCACGCCGTACGTGGAGTCTCCTTCGACATTCCCAAAGGAGAAGTGTTCGGGTTCATCGGTCCCAATGGGGCCGGGAAGTCCTCGACGATCAAGGTGCTGGCGACGTTGCTGCGTCCCGAGTCCGGGGTGGTTCGCATCGGTGGCGTGGATGTCCCGTCGAATCCGATGGTCATTCGAAAGCGGATTGGTTACATGCCGGATTTCTTCGGCATCTACGAAGATCTGACCGCGGCGGAGTACCTTCACTTCTTTGCCGCCGCCTACGACATTCCGCCCGGCCAGCGCGAACGGACCATCGCTGATGTGCTGCAGTTGACGGATCTCTCCGAAAAAGCGGAGGCCGCAGTCGATTCGCTGTCGCGAGGCATGAAACAACGACTCGGTCTCGCCCGCGTGCTGCTGCACGACCCCGATCTGCTGTTGCTCGACGAACCGGCCAGCGGGCTCGATCCCCGTGCACGCATCGAAGTTCGCGAGTTGCTCAAGGCCCTCAAGGGAATGGGCAAGACCATCATCATCTCCAGCCACATTCTGCATGAACTGGCTCAGCTGTGTACCCGGATCGGTATCATCGAACAGGGGCAGCTGATCACCGAAGGCTCGCTGGAGGAGATCTATTCTCGCCTGGGGCTGCTGCAGATTGTGCACACGCAGATCCTCAATCTGGATGACGAATTGATGCGTCGGATCGAAGCCTTTCCGGGCGTCGATCACGTGGAACGGCAGGTTGATCGACTGGCCATCCACCTGCGGGCCGATGCCCTGGCTCCGGAAGATCTGCTGGCGGGCCTGCTGGCATTACAGGCCCGCGTACGGATGTTTCAGCCTGAAGCTATGGATATGGAAACCGCGTTCATGAAGTTGACTCAGGGAAAAACCGCCTGAGGAGCACTGCTCCTGGCCTGTCGCCCGGAACGCGAATCGGCCGCAGGTTTCAAGGAATTGGCGGCTGGAATTGTCTTTCGTCGGCTCGACAGGGATACTCGGCACATCGCCTGACCTTCCTCCCAGTGCCGTCTTTCCTATGAAGCCCCCCACCAGCGCCATCGTGACCGGCAAACATTCGGTTGTCGGAACAGTGACGATGCTTGTCGGTCTTGGGTTCGTGTTATTCGAACTCCTGACAAACTTCATGCTCAACCGTCAGGGCTGGGTATCTCACTGGCTGATTTTCGTGGTGGGAACCTCGCTGTCGATCTGGGGACTCAAGGAAATTATCACCTCGCTCTGGCCTTGGCTGGGACAGCGCGGTCGACGTTTCCGGTTGCCGGTTGAGGGAGCCCTCTATCTGGTCATCATGATCGTGCTGCTGATTGGCTCGCTCATCGGACATTCCAACACGCTGATGATGGTATTCGCCCTGATGATTGGGCCACTGATCATGAACGGCAATGTCGCCTTTGTGATGCTCCGGGGGCTGGATGTCTCGCGCGAACTTCCGAATCGGGTGATGGCGGGCGAGCCGTTTACCGTGACACTGCTGCTGGAAAACTCCAAACGATTTCTCTCCGCCTGGGTGATGGTCGTTCGCGACATGGTTCGCAACGAACAGGGTGCCCTCCGTCCGGAGGTGATCTTCATGCGGATTCCGCCCCGGTCGATTCAGCGGGGACACTACGAAATGCGATTGCATGAACGGGGCGAGTACGAGTTTGGCCCGATTACAGTGGATACGCGGTTTCCCCTGGGGCTGATTGAGCGCGGAGTGGGACTCGCGGTGACCGGCAAGCTGCTGGTGTATCCACGCGTGGGACACATGCTGCCTCGCTGGCGTCGGAATCTCGCCAGCGCGATGGAACTCGTCACGCAGGTCCGCCCCAAGCCGGGACCCTTCAATGACGAAATGCACAACATTCGTGAATACCGCACCGGGGATGATCCTCGCATGATCCATTGGCGCACGACGGCCCGAATGAGTGAACTGATGGTCAAAGAGTTTCGGGAAAATCGCGACCGGAATCTACAGGTGGTGGTCGATGTTCACATGGCATCCCCTCGACAGGAACCGCAGGCGGAACTGCTGCTGCGATTCGCTGTCACCCTGTGCCTCGATCAACTGCGAAGCAGTCGCGACACCACGCTCAACGTCCAGCTTGTCGGGGAAGAGATTCTGGACTGGTTCGGCGAGTTCAGCGAGGGACAACCGGAACAGTTGCTGGATCAGTTTGCCCGCGTCAAAGTCACCATGCGGCAACCGGTTTCACGCATCATCGAACTGCTGCAGTCTCACCGTCAGTCGGATCGCCGATTGCTCGTTCTGACGACCCGGGCCCCGGAATTGAGAGCGGCACTGGCCTCGGGGAACGCACTGGAGTTGCAGTCTGGCGATGTTCAGATTGTGGGATGTACAGCAGACGAACTGGAATTGTTGTATGATGACAGCCCTGTGTGATGCCCGTGGTCTGTTTCTGAGTCCTGGAATGCCATCCTTTCCGCCAATGCAACTGCGATTGCCGTTCCTGCTGGGACTGGTCCTCATCTGGGGACTGTCCCCCTCGACGGTGCATGCGCAGGACATTAACGAGCAGGCTGTTGATGCCTCGATTGCCCGTGCCCTCAACTTTCTGGCGACGCAGCAGCAGGACGATGGCAGTTGGCGAACAGAAGCCTGGGGCGAATCGACAGCCATTACATCGCTGGCCGTGATGTCCTTTCTCGCCGCCGGACATGTTCCCAACGAAGGTCCTTACGGCGAACGCATCCGCAAAGCGGTGATGTGGGTGGTCGACCTGCAGGAGGCCAACGGCATGCTCGTCAATCTCGCGCGGACGCACGGGCCCATGTACAGTCATGGGATCTGTACGCTCATGCTCGCCGAGGTGGTCGGGATGATGGGCGAGGCGGATGCGCCGAAAGTCCGTCGCGCGTTGGAACGAGCCATTCGGCTGATTCTGGAAAGTCAGCAGTACGAAAAGAATGATCGGCACGCCGGCGGCTGGCGGTACCAGGTCGACAGTCGTGACAGCGACCTGAGTGTGACTGGCTGGCAAGTGCTGGCTCTGCGAGCCGCCAAGGATATCGGCTGCGATGTCCCCGCAAATTCCATCGACTATGCGATCCAGTACGTGAAGAACTGTTCGGTTCGCGGCAATAAGGGATTTGGCTATCAGCCTGGCAATGGGCCCACACCGACACTGACTGGAACTGGTATTACGTGCCTCGAAGTCTGCGGAGCTCACCACACGCAGGAAGCCATGGATGGAGCGATCTGGCTCGATTCGAATCCCTTGCGGGAGCGCGACAGTTACTTTTACTACGGCGTCTACTACACCGGCGTGGGGATGTACAAGATTGGTGGCGATCACGCCATGAAAAGCCGAAAACATCTCGTTGACACATTGCTCCCCATTCAGGATGCCGACGGCGGCTGGACGCCAACGCACGGCAGCGAACGCGGTGCTGGCCGGATTTATTCGACCAGCCTGTCTGTGCTGGCCCTCGCGATCGAGTACGGATACCTCCCCATTTATCAGCGCTGAGTAATCACAGCTGAGTTCATTTCACAACAACGACTTCCGTTGATGCCCGCACTACATTACGCCCCCCGCCGTCGCTACCTGGTGCGGTTCGATCCCAAACGCGTCCCCCACATCTTTACCGATGTTCTGATTCTGGGAACCGGCATTGCCGGTGTGCGTGCAGCGCTGGAAGTCGATCCGACGCAACGTGTGGTCATGATTACGAAGGACCGCGTCGACTTTTCCAACAGTGCCTGGGCGCAAGGCGGCATTGCCGGCGTTCTCGATCCGGCTGACGATGTCCAGAATCACGTGCACGATACAATCGTGGCCGGGGCAGGGCTGTGCGATGAGCATGTGGTCCAGGAGGTTGTTCAGGCGGCCCCCGCGCTGATTCGTGAACTGGTCTCCTATGGCGCCAATTTCGATCGCAAAGATGGAGACATCGCCCTCACCATGGAAGGGGGGCACAGCCATCCCCGCATTGCCCATGCCCTCGGTGACGCGACCGGCAAGGAGGTCATGCGGGCTCTGATCGAAACGGTGCGCGGGGCGAACAAGACCGAAATCTGGGAACGTACTTTTGTCATCGACCTGCTGACCCACAATGGCGAATGCAAGGGAGCGATCGTCTGGAACCCGGAGCACGGCAAGTCCTTTGTCTGGGCCAAGCAGACGATTCTCGCCACCGGCGGAGCAGGGCGGCTGTTTCGCGAAACCACCAACCCCGACATTGCCACTGCCGATGGACATGCACTGGCCTATCGGGCTGGCGCCGAACTTCGCGATATGGAGATGATGCAGTTTCATCCGACAGTGCTCTACATCGCCGGGAGTTCACGGCATCTCATTTCCGAGGCAGTCCGTGGCGAAGGGGCGTACCTGGTTGATGTCACCGGACATCGCTTCATGTCCGAATACGATGCCCGTGGCGAACTCGCTCCCCGCGACATCGTCAGCCGGGCTATCACCAGCCAGATGGAAAAGACGCGGCATCCCTGCGTGTACCTCGATTTGACACATCTGCCGGATGAACTGATTCACCGCCGCTTCCCGCACATCTCTCAGGTTTGCCGGGAATTTGGACTCGATCTCACGACCGACCGCATCCCCGTGCGACCGGGAGCCCATTACATGATCGGAGGCGTGACCGTCGACCTCGAAGGACGGACGACGCTTCCCGGTTTGTGGGCGGCGGGCGAAGCGACATCCACGGGCTTGCATGGTGCCAATCGTCTGGCCTCAAACAGTCTGCTCGAAGGGCTGTACTACGGATTGCAGGCAGGACGTGGGGCATCGCAGGCCGCATTGGGAATTCCCGATGACTTCCGCATCACACCTCTGGAGTCCGACTGGTCCAACATGAATCCCGAGCGGGATGATTTGAATCTGGTCGACCTGCAAAATTCTCTCAGTGCCATCATGTGGCGCAATGTGGGAATTCGCCGGGATGAGGAGGGGCTCGCTGCGGCGGTATCACAGGTCGATTTCTGGGATCGCTACGTCTCGCGGCGGGAATTCAACAGCACCACCGGTTGGGAACTGCAGAACATGCTTCTCGTCGCTCGTCTGATGAGCGAGTCGGCTCGGGCCCGACATGAAAGTCGAGGCGTCCATTATCGCAGCGACTTCCCGGAGCCTGATCCGCAGTTCACCGGACACGTCACAATTTCAGCAACGTAGCAGCCGGTCGGGAACTCAGCCAAAATCCATTGGCGGCTGCTGGATGGCCTGCGTGATTTCATTGGGAATTCCCGTCCGCAGTCGCAACTCGGACGAATCGATCAGCGTCCCCAGGATCGTTGAGATCAGATTGGGAATCTTAATTGGCGTGCTCAACGGCTGACTGGCATCGCGAGTCGATTGTCCCACGACATGTCCGGCGGGAATTCCACCACCGGAAAGTAACAGCGGGGCCAGACCTCCCCAGTGGTCACGTCCGCCTCGGGCGTTGATCTTGGGCGTGCGCCCCATCTCGCCGCAGCAGACCAGCAGGATGTCATCCTGCAGACCACGCTCATGGAGATCCTCAATGAATGCCGAGATCGCGTGATCAAACGGCAGCCCCATGTACCGCATCCCTTCTTCGACACCGGCATTGTTGGCATCGGCATGCATGTCCCACACAAAGTTTGTGGTCACAGTCACAAAGCCGCAGCCTCGCTCGCACAGCCTTCGGGCCAGCAGCATCAGCTTGCCAAGACTCTTGGCATTGTCGACATAGCGATCGTAGTTGTTCCATTTGCGGCTGATTTGTTCTGGTCGAACCAGCGGAGCCGTGTCGTAGCGGGCAATCGTCGCTGGATCTTCCCGCGATAAATCGAAGGCATCCGCCGTGCCACCCAGCATTGTCGTGTAGGCCTGTTCGCGAATCTCGTCGAAGTCGTCCCAGCGCCCACGCACATCCATCTCGCGACGAATGCGATCCAGTCCCCGCAGGAGGGCGCGGCGATCATCCAGCCTGTGTGGCTCAATCTGCAGCTTCAGGTTCTCCTGCATCGTTCCGCCGCTTCCAGGGGCGAACGGTGCGTAGCTGGAACTGAGCGGACCGGTTGCTTCAAAATCCCCAAAGTTCTTGAACGCCGGCATCGTCGAATCGTCCACCGCCTGTGGATACAGTGCGGCCGTGGAGGGCATGCCGTTTGGGCGTGTCGCTCCGGCAATGCGGGCGTAGTAGCTGCTGATATTCGCTCCGGCGGTTGCCTTGCCGACGATTGGCTTGATGTCGTGATTGCCATCGCCGGTCTGAAAGGAGCGCACAATCGTGAGCTGATCCGCCAGACTGGACAGCTTCGGAAACGTACCCCCAAACGTAATGCCCGGCAACCTGGTGCTGACTTCTCCCGTCGCACTGGCGATGCCGACCGGGGCATCCATCTTGGGGTCGAATGTTTCCGTCTGACTGGGCCCGCCATGCATGAAGACGAACACCACCGACTTGGGGTGAATTAACGATCCCCCCATGACCTGTCGCGCTGCCAGTAGTGAGGGCAGTGTCAGCCCACCCAATGCCAACTGGCCGATCCGCAGGAACTCACGCCGACTCGAACGCTGATCGGGGGAGATAATGCTCAGCATGATGTGAATCCCGTCTGCGGGTGAAACCGTGTGTCGGATTCGCCGGAGCCACCAGTGGGTGACCGGTTCAAGACTTGGACTGCTGCAGGAAAATCATTCGCAAATCATGCAGGGTGACTTCCAGTTGCTTGGCTTCATCGTCGGAGAGATTTCCCTTGGTCTTCTCATCGAGAATCGACAGCAGATCAATGAAGTGACGTGCGAGCGGAAGCTCCTTGGTCAGCTTTCCATCCGGCCCCGGAATCATACCCAGTGCCAACACGGCCTGAGACGACAGCAGCTGGATCAATGTTTCGAAGCGTGGCGGCGGCAACTTTTCCAGTGCCTTGGCCCGTTCGATCTGTTCGGGCGTCTGCGTCTCGTTGGCGGGTTGTGGTGTGTTGTCGTCAGTCATCAGTTGCCCTGTGATTCAGGAAATCTACGGAGGTTAAAATTCAGCAGGAACCGTTCACCATAATCGAATTTGCTGGCGATTACCGCTTCATGAACATCTCGTCGAGGTTGAGCAGCACGTTCCCCACGGCGGTCCAGGCGGCCAAGTCGACAGGATCGGTTCCTTCGGGAAGGGCCCCCAATGGAACGGTGGCCAACTGTGTGGCCGCGGGGATGTTGTTGCTGAAATGGTCACGTACCTTTTGATACAGGTTCGTCAGCTGAACGATCTCGTCGTCTTCTGCCGGGCGGGCCAGACACAGCATGAACCCTTGGCGAATATGGTCTTCTGGCGACGTCCCCGAAGCGACCATTCTTCGTGCGAGTGCCTGAGCCGCTTCCACGTATACCGGGTCATTCAGAGTGACCAGCGCCTGCAGCGGCGTATTTGTTCGATCGCGGCGGACGGTGCAGACTTCCCGGTTGGGAGCATCAAACGTCGCCATCGACGGATAGGGATTCGATCGCCGCCAGTTGGTGTACAGACCTCGACGATACCGGTCTTCGCCGCTGCTCGTCTGCCAGTCGATACCGCTGCCGAACGCCGCATTGAGACCAACGTTCGGCTGCATCGGCTTGACCGGTGGACCGTACAGTTTATGGCTCAACAACCCCGCAGCCTGAAGGGCCTGATCGCGGACCATCTCGGCGGTGAGTCGGACGCGAGGTCCACGTGCCAGCCAGGAGTTGTCGGGATCGTGCTGATACGCTTCTTCGGTCACAACCGACGATTGTCGATACGTGGCTGACATCACCAGTTCTTTCACGAAGGCCTTGGTGTCCCAGTTCAGCCGCAACAGCTCCGAAGCCAGCCAGTCCAGCAGCTGTGGATGTGTGGGGAGTTCGCCCTGTGAGCCAAATTCCTCACTGGTCAGCACCAGTCCCCGGCCAAAGATCGCTTCCCAGTACCGGTTGGCAATCACGCGCGGGGTGAGTGGGTTTTCGGGATCGACCAGCCAGTGAGCGAGATCGAGCCGAGTTGGCTCCGACTCCATCGAGATCTCATGCAGTGCAGTTGGGACACCGGGGGTGACTTCCGGTCCCAGGCTGAGGTAGTTGCCCCGAATCTGGATATGCGTCTTGCGATACTTGTCCTCGGCCAACTGCCGCAGGATCGGTACGGTGGTGGAGGGCTTGAAGTCGGCCAGCTGCTTGTTGACCTGCTGCAACTGCTTGCGGAGGGGCTCCAAAGTTGGTGAGACGTTCTGCAGGTAGTGCGTGACCAGTTTCGCCTGCGCCTCTTCAGAACGCTGATCCCGAGGCTGCCGGGCAATCGCCGCGATGGCTGGAGGGGCCTGTGACTGGATGCTCACCTGAGGATCAGTTGTCAACGCGAAGGAGACTCGGCCCAGCGTGTGGTTCTCATACTGCGACTGCTGTTCAATCTGCAGCGACAATTGATCGCCTGCTTTCAGCGTCACGGGAGCGGCGGGGATCAGTGTCAACTGGTGAGGCTGATTTGCCTGTCCACTCACCGCCCAGCCGGTCTTCTCGGGATCTTTCCCATCCAGAACATTGCTGGCGGCAAACTGGGACTGGGAGAAGTCGGCGACTGCATCGACAATCTTGATTCCCCGAACGCCACTGAGCGGTAGCTCCACCTGCGGATCAGGTGACTGCTCCACCAGCTGTTCCCAGATCGGTTGACGTTCGTCATTGAGCAGACTGACTTTGAACTTCGACAGTCGCGAGCCGACATTATCGGCTCGGTTCCAGATGACAATACGGTCGACCGGCTGCATCGCCTGCAGATCGACTTCCCACCAAGGGCTCATGTCCAGCGCGGTATGCGTGGTCGACTTCTCAGTAAATATGCCGCTGGTATTGCCATCGATCGCGTATTCGGCCGGGCCGCCGTAATCGGTGCTGCTTTGTGTGGCTTGACCACGCAGGGCGACATTGTCGCTGCCGTTGAAAACCTGCACTTCCGCCAGCGAAAGAAACTGCTTCTGGCCGGGCATTTCGACCCGAAGAAAACGTCCGCTCAGTCGCGGATCGCCAGCAGGAGTGACAGAAGCCAGGATGCGCGTGATGACGAAGTTTCCTCCGCCGTAGCCTGTTCCCCCGCCAGGAAGTGAAGCATCGGGAAGCGTTCTCAATTGCAGTGCTGTCAGGGGCTGATCACCGAGCGATTCGGGCATCGTCAGATTGACTGTCAGAATATCTTTTGCACGAGCTTCGTCGATGGCCACGACACCATCATCGAGCAACCGGACGGGAGCTTTCTCACTTGTTTGAGCAGATGTGGGGATAAGGGGCTGCCACGGGAGTTCGGTGCGAAAGTGTTGTGTCCACTGTTCGAGTTCTGCCGACAGTGCCGGCGTCAGTGTGGCCAGCTGTGTCTGCAGTTGCTGTTGTTCGTTCTGCCAGTCCCGTTGTTGCTGCCGCTGCTCGTCGGTGTAAATTTCCAGCAGCGGGCTTTCATCGCGACGGTCCGCATCCATTGTGTTGTTCAAGATCGCAAAGAAGCGGAAATACTCCTCCTGCGAAATGGGATCGTACTTGTGCGTATGGCACTGGGCGCAGGCCATGGTCGTTCCCATCCACACCGCCATGGTGGTGTTCACGCGATCGACGATGGCCACGTTGCGAAACTCTTCGTCGTTCGTGCCCCCTTCGTTGTTGGTGAGTGTGTTGCGGTGAAATGCCGTGGCGATAAGCTGGTCGTCGGTCGGATTGGGCAGCAGATCTCCAGCCAGCTGTTCGATGGTGAACTGGTCGAACGGCATGTTGTTGTTGATGGACCGAATCACCCAGTCGCGATAGGCCCAGATCGTCCGGGGCGGATCATCAGCGTAGCCAGCCGAGTCGGCGTAGCGGGCGAGATCGAGCCACTTGCGGGCCCAGTGTTCACCATAGGCTGGACTGGCCAGCAGGCGATCGACCAGTTTTTCGTATGCGTCGGACGGATCGGCAGTGATGAACTCGAAGACCTCCTCGGGAGTTGGTGGCAGCCCCGTGAGGTCCAGCGTGACGCGGCGAATCAGCGTGTAAGAATCCGCCGGCGGGCTCGGCTTCAGATCGTGTTCTGCCAGCTTCGCCCGCACAAACTGATCAATCGGATTGACGGCTGGTTGTCCACCTTCGATGTTTGCCTGGGGGACATCAGGCCGCTTCACAGGCATGTACGCCCAGTGTTTGGAATACGTCGCCCCTTCGGCGATCCAGCGTTTGACCAGATCCACCTCGCTGGGCGTAAGCGGCTTGCCGAACTCTGCAGGGGGCATCCGTTCGGATTCATCGGACGAGGTAATCCTACGAATGACTTCGCTCTGATCTGGATCGCCAGGCACAATCCCGGTGGCTCCGGAATCGAGTTCCCCCAGACTGCTGATTCGCTCGTCCAGCCTCAGCCCACCCTGCCGCTCCTCCTCATCGGGGCCATGGCAGGCAAAGCACTTGTTCGAAAGCAGCGGACGAATCTGTGTCGTAAAGTTGACCGGCTCAGCCGCCTGACAATTCGCCAGGAAACCGATGACGCCAGTCAGCATCAGTACGGCAAAACGTAAGCACATTCGCATGGAAGGACCCGTCGCGGCAGGAAACTCAGGCGGGATGAGGCAGGACACTACGCATCAAATGATAGTGATCTTTCCGGCCGGACTGAAGAGGACGACCGGAAATTGACCGGCATTTGAAGTAACGAAGTGCATCGACTGGAAGCTCAATTCACGGCTTCTCGACGGGAGATTCCAATCTCTCTTGGTCTTCAAGTTGTCGAGCCTTGGCCAAAGCGGAGGCGACGAGGCCGGCAGGAACTGAGATGACACCCAGTCCCACCAGTAGGATGGCGAACGTGAAAACACGTCCGCCGACGGTAATTGGATAGGCATCGCCGTAGCCCACAGTTGTGAGCGTGACCACGGCCCACCACAGGCAGTGGAAAATCGAACCAAACTGTTCTGGTTGTGCCTGGCTTTCGAAGTGATGAATGCCAACCGCCGCAAGGAAGAGGAGAATCGCCGTAACACATACGAACAAGATCAACTCCTCTTTGGCAATGGTTAGGGCCACATGGAAGCGACGCATTGCGGCGCTGTAGCGGACGAGCTTCATAATTCGAAACAGCCTCAGCAGGCGGAATGCCCGCAGCGAACGCAGATCGACGCTCAGACCAACATAAAATGGGAGGATGGCCAGCAGATCGAGGATTCCGAAAAAGCTGAAGATGTACCCGGTCTTTGATGTGGCGATGAAAGTTCTCAGTAAATACTCAACCGTGAAAATCGCGACGCTCACGTATTCGAAGGTCGTCAGGCCCGACCGAACTGCCGGAGAGAGATTCGGCAACGTTTCAATCGAAAACGCGATTAGGGACAGTACGATCAGAGATTGGATGAAGTATGCGAATACTCTTCCTTGTGGAGTGTTCGTGTCCTCGACAATTTCCTGCAGCGTCGGTGTCACAATGATATCAGTGGTTAGGGGGGGGAGATTTCAGTTGGAGTAGGGGGGCAGTCCTTCGCCGGTTACATCACTCGCCCACCATCCACCACCAGCAGTTGACCGGTTGTCAGGCTTGTGCCGCGGGCGAGATAGTAAATGGTGTCGGCGATGTCATCGGGGGTGGCGCAGCGGGGGATGGGGTAGTCGGCGACGAAGGCCTGGATCTGCTCTTCGTTCATCCAGGTTCGCAGCCAGCGGGTATCAATCGGGCCGGGACAGACGGCATTTACGCGGATCTCCGGAGCCAACACGCGAGCCAGCGACTTCGTCATCGTGTTCAAGGCTCCTTTGCTGGCGCAGTACGCGATGGAGGAGCCCATGCCCGCCAGTCCGGCCACACTGCTGACATTCACCACGGCAGCATTGGCTCCCTTGCGCAGCAGTGGCACCGCAGCACGCGTCACGAAAAAGGGAGCCTTGACGTTCACGTTCAGTATGCGGTCCCACTTGTCTT
The DNA here is from genome assembly GCA_020426515.1 of Planctomycetaceae bacterium. Classification (GTDB taxonomy): domain Bacteria; phylum Planctomycetota; class Planctomycetia; order Planctomycetales; family Planctomycetaceae; genus JACKHO01. The sequence continues at coordinate 22,150 of JAGQPW010000066.1, forward strand.
CGGTCATTTCATCGAGATTGGCGTGTGGTACCGGGAACGTCGTGCCGGCATTGTTGACGAGGACATCGAGTTTTCCCCAGCGGGCGTCAATTTCGGCCAACATCTGTTCCACGGCGGGCGTATTGCTGACATCGCAGGCGAACAGTTGTGACTCTCCGCCAGCGGCAGCGACCAGGTTGCACGTTTCTCGGGCCTCGGCCTCGCTGCGCGAGTAGTTCACAACGACATTGAAGCCTTCGCGGGCAAAGCGGACAGCGGTGGCCCGGCCAACACCCGTGGCGGAGCCGGTAACAAGAACGACAGGACGAGCGGACATGAGATTTCCCTGTAATTTATCGGAAAGGTGGCCGAGCGGATTAAATTCCTGCACAGCGTAATTGTCCGGAGGCCTGTTCGGCGAGCGTGCATTCACTGAATGGTGGTGGTGGCATGATGGCCAATCGCCGCTCGGTCTTCGAATGAAAGGAAATCACCACAGGGGACGCAGAGGAACGCAGAGAAGGAAATAGGGATGCCGCGAACCAGAAAGCGGCTGCTGCTGGTAGTCTTCAGGGCGATCAGCCGTAAGTGCGATGGAGGTTGATCTGTGCGGCGCCCCCTCTCTTTGTTTCTCTGCGTTCCTCTGCGAACTCTGCGGTGAATCCCCCGTTCGTTGCGGACGTCTCGACCGGCAGGGACAAGATCACGCCCATCGACCGGCCTGCTATTGCGACTGAGAGTCTCGCTGAGTCCGGCGAATCTGGATTCTCCTCACCACCATCTGGCGAATGCACTCGTTCGGCGAGCGTGACGAAAACGAGTCTCGACAATCACAGGGATATGTGAGACGCTTCGGCTCTAGCCCTGATGATTTCTCAGAGAGGATTTGAACGTCCATGTCCGTTGATCTTGCGATTGTGCCGGTAGCCGGGTTGGGAACGCGGCTGCTGCCCGCCACAAAAAGTCAGCCCAAGGAGATGCTGCCCGTCGGGCGCCGACCGGTTGTGCAATATGTGGTCGAAGAGCTGGCCCGGGCGGGAATCAAGCGGATTCTGTTCATTACCGGCTATGGAAAGTCGTCGATTGAAGACTTCTTTGACATCAATCATCAGCTCATCAATCACCTGCGGCACAACGGCAAGGAAGATCAGCTGGCGGAACTGGCCTTTGAGCGAAACGAAGTTGAGTACGCCTACACGCGACAACGTGAACAGCTTGGTTTGGGGCACGCAGTGCTGATTGGTGAGCCATTTTCGGGGAATCAGCCCTTCGTGTGTGCCTTGGGCGATTCAATTATCGGATTGCACGCGAAATCAAGAATCGTCGAGCGAATGGTTGAGGAATATGAGCGGACTGGAGCCGATCTCGTCGTCGCGTTCGAAGAACTCAGCGATCCACGCGAAGTGGTGAACTACGGCATCGCCAAGCCTCGCGGTCCGGTAACCGGCGATGTGTTCGAGCTGGAAAGCCTGATTGAAAAACCCTCCATCGACGAAGCTCCCAGCCGGCTGGCTGTCGCCGCCCGGTATGTGTTCAATCCGTCGATCTTTGATGAATTACGCCAGACCCCGCGCGGTAAAGGGGGCGAAATTCAGTTAACCGATGCGATGCGGGCCGTGATGGCCAAAGGTGGCAAGGGAATTGGAATTCGCCTGCCTGCTGATGAGCCGCGCTTCGATATCGGAAACTTTGAAAGTTACTTCCAGGCGTTTGTCGATTTCGCGCTGGCCGATGTGCAGTTTGGTCCGGGACTGGCCACATACCTGCGCAAGAAATTGGCAGACATGCCTGAGGTCTAAGGAGTCGGTGAAATGCGGAATTCCGCATGGTGGTTATGTGCGTTGCTCTGGCTGACGCTTCCGGCGCGCGGCGATGAATTTCGGTACGTCACGGAAGATGGAACGCAGGTGACTACCAGGGCCAGGCTGATCGGGGCCGGACAGGGATTCCAGGCGCTGGAACGCTGGGACGGTCAGATTCAGCTCGTTCCCACCGGGGCGATTCAAGCTCGCGAGATGGTGGGAGACCCCGACCCGATTGATGTCCCAGGAATGCAGTCCCTGCTGACGGAACTGTTCGGCGAGGAGAATGTGCGGTTCGAGAGTAGAGCCCCGTTTCTCGTCAGCATGGTGTTGGATGGAGCACTGGACAGGGTCGGTGAGCAGCGTTGCACGCAGTTCATCAAGAAGGCCAGTACCTTTATGAAGAACGTCGATGGCGTGTTTCTGCGGTTTGCCCGCTCGATGAAATTCCCGATTCGGGATCTCCAGTTTCCGCTGGTCCTGCTGATCTTTGAATCGGATGACGATTTCGAAAGCTATGCCCAGCTCGCCACTGGAGGACGTGGTATCAGCGCAGCGAATATCGCGGGATTTTATTCCATCCTGACCAACTGGCTCGCCGTGCGCATGAGTACTTGCGACACCTTCGAAGTCCCTCTGCATGAGGCGATTCATCAGCAGATGTACAACCGCGTGCTGCAGCGTCTGGCGCCGATTCCAAAGTGGTTTGATGAAGGCATTGCCACGGGATTCGAAGCCAACGGGCAGAACATCAACGTCCACCCGGTGCAGGTGAACTCACGCTACGCACGGCAGTCGCAACGATTGGCCACCGGCGTCGATTGGCGCACCATCATTGCCGATGATCAAGCCTTCACGGCTGATGTTCTGGCCGGAGATGCGTACACGCTCGCCTGGTGCCTGCACTGGATGCTGGTCACACAGCACGAGGACGCGTATCAGGACTATGTGGCGGGACTGTCCCAGCTGACTCCGCTGGCTGAATTGGGAAACCGCGAAAGACTGCAACTGTTCGAGGAAACGTTTGGTCACAGCGTCCGAGAAATGCAGTCCGGGTTTGGACCGGCGATCGAACTGGGAATCCGTCGGCAGAAGGTCGATCTTCGAGACCCGATGCGTCCTGGATACGTTGAGCAGCAGCAACAACTCGGCGCGGTGCAGGTCAAGGCGGTTGGGAATGGACAGGGACTGGTGGGGGCCGAAGGACGGCTGAAGAACATCTCGCCGCTCCGCAGCATGACCTACTATGTGACCATTGAAACGCAAGGCGGTCAGTATGCCGATTGGGTTCTGCCCGATGTGCGGCCTTCGCAAACGGTCAACCTTCCGCCCAAGATTGCCAATCATGCCATCCCCGGAGCACGTACCGGGCCCTCGACGGCCTTTCAGGTGTGGATACGTTCCGTCGCTGCCGAGAGCCCAACTGCCGAGCAGTGGAAGGATGGTCGAGTGCCGGGGCCCGTGACGGGGAGGTAACCCGGTTTCCCATCGGTTACGTTTCCGTTTTCCGGACCACGGGACGAAAGTGGCGGGGCATGCAAACTGTCCCGCGTCAGTCTTCGATCGTGATGTCCATGATTCCCGCTTCGCCCGGCGGATAGCTTGGATTCATCTCTCGCAGCGTGTGAATGATGATCCGCATGACAGCCAGGTTGCGATACCACTTCGAGTCCGAGGGGATAACGTACCACGGAGCCCAGGGGGTGGTGCAGCGCTGCAGAGCATCCTGGTACGCAGTCATGTAATCATCCCACTGGCGGCGTTTCTCGAGATCGGCCTTTGAAAATTTCCAGTGTTTTTCCGGAACGTTGAGTCGTTCCTGGAACTGTTCCTTCTGTTCCTGTTTGGAGATGTGCAGATAGAACTTCAGGATTCGCGTTCCGGTGGCGGTGAGCAGTTGTTCAAAGTGGTTGATCTGTTCATACCGCTGTTGCCAGACCTCTTCGGGTACCAGTTCATCCACCCGCACAACAAGCACGTCTTCATAGTGAGAACGATTGAAAACACCAATCATTCCGGCCGCAGGCACATTGCGATGCACCCGCCACAAGTAATCGTGAGCGAGTTCATCATGCGTTGGCGCTTTGAACGAAGTGACCCGCACCCCCTGTGGATTGACGCCCCGAAACACCTTGCGTGTGGTTCCGTCTTTCCCGCCAGCATCCATGGCCTGAAAGATGATCAGCAGTTTCTGACGCCCCTCGGCATAGAGTTTCTGCTGCCAGACAATCAACTCATGACGCAGTTTGCGAAACTCCTTTTCCGCATCCGGTCGACTGGGGTGATGGTCAGCTCCCCGTGTGCTGTGCTCAGCCAGATGAACGGGCATTCCAGGAGTCAGTCGGTGCGTGTGGGGCATGATCGCGATCTGGTGAAGCGGGCTGTGTTCAACGGGAGTCGGAGGCATCGTGCAAATACGAGTCCAATCTGCAGTGATCCACAGGTGAGATGAAACATTCCGCCGTGAGACTCATCATGAGTCACTGGTCAATCCTGGCTCGCTCCTACCATACTCAAAGCACGAGCGGTACTTCCGGATTCTGCAGGACGCACGAGCCGAAAGAAAGCGACTGCCGAATTTCCTTCCGACCCGGCTTCATCATCATTGGACATGTCCGACGACATCCTGGCCGCTGTACTCAGCGAACTGATGGATCAACTGCATGCAGGTGTCACTCCTGACGTGAATGAACAGGTTCGTCGCCATCCGGAACTGGAGCAGGACATTCGTTCGATGTGGGCGACAGTTGTCGTGGCGGAGAACTTTGCTCCCGGCAGTGACAGTCTGGATCGATCCGAAGCGATGGACGCGGACATTGCTGATTCAACCTGTCTGATGGAAGGCAGTAGACCGCAGCCTGTTTTGCCACGTCAGCTGGGGAACTACGAACTCCAGGATGAGTTGGGGCGGGGCGGAATGGGAATTGTATACCTCGCCCGTCAGAAAACGCCGCAACGTTCGGTTGCCGTCAAAATGTTGCTGCGAGGGGCTTTCGAGACGCCTCAAAACCTGGCCCGGTTTCAGGCTGAGGCACAGGCGGCTGCGAAGCTCGATCATCCGCACATCGTCAAAGTGTTCGAAGTGGGCGAGTTCGACTCGCAGCCTTTCTTCAGCATGCAGCACATCAATGGCACGACACTTGCGCACCGCATCGCGCAGGGGCCGTTGTCTAATCGTGCTGCGGCCGAATTAATGGTGCCGGTCTGCCGGGCCATTGCGCACGCTCATCGGCAGGGGCTGCTCCATCGTGATTTGAAGCCTTCCAACATCTTGCTGGATACGCAGGGGCATCCCTATGTGTCGGACTTTGGGCTGGCCAAGCAGGTGCGAACCGGAGAGTCAGCTGTTGCCGGAGTGGGAAGTCTCACGCAGAGCGGAGCCATTCTCGGAACGCCCGGGTACATGGCTCCGGAACAGGCCATCGGAGAACGCGGTCGCGTGACCCCCGCGACCGATGTCTACAGCCTGGGGGCGGTGCTCTATGCCTGCCTGACGGGGCGGGCACCGTTTCAGGCGGCGACTCCGGTCGATGCCATACTGATGATTCTGGAGCAGGAACCGCCGCCGCCTCGGTTGCTGAATCCGCAGATCGATGGCGACCTGGAAATGATCATTCTCAAGGCCCTGCAGAAACCGGCGGACCTTCGCTATCAAACGGCGGATGCCCTGGCGGATGATCTGACGGCCTATCTGCAGCACGAACCGATCTCGGCCCGTTCATCGCAATTCACGCAAATCCTCTCACGTGCGTTTCGGCCCACCCATCATATTGGTGTGCTGGAAAACTGGGGATTGTTGTGGATGCTGCATGCCGCGGTTTTGCTTGTGCTGTGCATCGTCACTGATGTTATTCATGCTCAGGGAGGTGTCTCTCGCTGGCCGTACATGCTGCTGTGGATTGTCGGACTGGGGACGTGGGCGATTGTTTTCTGGAACCTGCGTCACCGCGCGGGCCCGGTCACTTTCGTCGAGCGTCAGATCGCGCACATCTGGGCGGCCAGTATGGCCTGTTCATCCGCATTGTATGGGGTTGAGGCGTTATTGAAACTTCCTCCGCTCACGCTCTCGCCTGTGCTGGCATTGATTGCGGGGAGCGTGTTTGTGGCCAAAGCGGGCATACTGTCGGGGGAGTTCTACATCCACGCGATTGTGCTGTTTCTGACGGCGATACCAATGGCATTGTTCCCGCAGTTTGCACTGACGATTTTCGGGGTTGTTTCGGCACTGAGCTTCTTTTTACCTGGACTGAAGTTCCACCAGATCAAAAAACTGGCAGCAAGGCGACAACACTCTTCTACTTGAACAGGATGACTCGGGCCATGAGCGACGCGACAACAGTATCGTCGCCCGCGACCCGCAGGGTTGGGGCCAAAGGTCGGTCCCACTCGGAGCTACCGGTTTCCAGGGGCATGTCCGCCCGCGGCCATGGCTCAGCTCTGTCGACCGCCCGATACGATGTGTCACGCACCTCTGCAACGACTTCGAATGTGACAGCTCGTCGACGCCCCACAAACTTCCACGAGTTCATGCAACGGCTGGCAGAGAGTCGAATCGTGGCTGACTCGCTGATGCGGCGGGCGCATGAATTCCTGGCAGATCAGCATCACTTGAAGCCCGGAGAACTGGCTCAATTGCTGGTGCGTCAGAAGGTGCTGTCCAGCTGGCAGGGCCGCCAGTTGCTGGAGGGGCGGACTTCAACCTATGCCGGAGAATACAAGATACTCGAACGTCGCTCGTGTGACACCGACGTAGTCGCCTTTGTGGCGGAAGACATTCGCACACAGAGACTGGTGATGTGCCAGCTCGAACGTCGCCTGAAGCGATGGCCGGACCCGCCGACAACGTTCCAGCAGTTATTCCAATGGTGGAGAGATCGGCGGCATACGAACCTGATCGCGCTGCGGGAATTTCCATTAAGCGATGCTGCGGACTTCTCCGGTCTCGTCGTGCTGGACTACGAAGAGGGGCCTGCGCTCAGTGAAGTTGTGCGGGCGCGTGGCCCGTTGCCCTGGCGGCAAGCGGCTCGACTCGTTGCTCAATTCGCAGAGCTACTGCAGCAGCTCAAGCCGATCTGGCTGTCGAAACCACTGGAGTTGAGTGACTTTCACCTCGGACATTCCGGACAGCTGCGCTGGAACCCGCTGTCGTCGATGCTCTCGATCAGCGATGAGCAGATTGTCGCCGAGGAGTGCCGATGGGGGCAGCAGATCGGGCTGTTGTTTCTCCTGCTGGTGGGCGATGCCTCGGCTGCGGAATGGCTGCTGCGATTTCAGCGTCGACGTGCGGTGACGCTGATGAGCTATCCTGCCTGGAAACAGTTGCCTCAGGAAGCTCGTCATATGATCGAGCGGCTGGTGACAACCAAGGCCGCCGGGCTTGATCGGACGGCTTCATGGTTTCGGGATCAATCAACCGCTGTCCCGGGAGCGATGAGTCTGGTACCTGGTCGCCTGCATCGCAGTCAGTTGCACCATCTGTTGCGACGGACACCCATGTTCGGGGCTGGTTCACTCCCGACCTGTCGTTGGAGCGATCTGACTGGCGAAGCACTTGCCCCAGATCTCCCGCAGGGTGTTGACTCTTTGGAACCAGATGGCGAGACAGAGCAACGGGAGGAAGAAACCACGTTGTTGGCCTCCTCGCGACCAGGCCGTGTCTGGCCAGATGCATGTTGCCCTTCGGTGGCAGGCCAGCGATCCCGGCAAGGTCCCGGGAAAAAACAATGGTGGCTCTACATCGCCCTGTGGGGGATCGTCCTGGCGTTGGCTCTGGCAGTCTGGCTGCAGCAGGAGCGCAAAAGTCCCCCGGCCATGCAGTCGTTGTCCATGTCGAGTCTCGGGAAGATGCAGGTTGGGCAGCGCAAGTTGTTACGAAAACGGGAGTTTTGCCACGTAATTGAATTCTCTATTGGCCCCTTGACGATCTAAGGGATAAAATTAGCCGTTCTGGACTATCGCGGGGGAAAGATCTGTGGCCTACACCGAAAAGGATCGGCAGCTTCTCAGGAAGTGCCTGGCTCGCGAGCCGGGGGCTTGGGAAGAGTTTGTTGATCGATTTCTCGGTGTGTTCATCCACGTGATTAACCACACCGCTCACGCCCACAGCGTTGAAATCTCTCGTTCCGATGTGGAAGACCTGTGCAGCGAGATTTTTGTCACGCTGCTGGCCAACAACTTCGCGGTCTTGCGGCATTTTCGAGGCAACTGCGCACTGGCCACCTACCTGACTGTGGTTGCTCGCCGATTGGTGGTGCATGGACTGGCTCAGCGCCGGAAGGCTCAGGAAATGGGCCATGTGCAAGCTGCGGCATCGTCGTTGCAATCTGTCGGGGTTG
>JAGQPW010000067.1:0-9536 GCA_020426515.1 Planctomycetaceae bacterium
GCCCGCGAAGATGTGACTGAGTTTTCGCCTGGCAACGACTTCACTCGAGTCGTACTGGCCAGGGAGTTTTCCTCCATCGTCGCAGGCCGTCGCTTATTCGAATCGCCGCGCTGTTCGCGCAGATGAACGTTCTTGAGCATGATCTGCGCGAATACGTCCGCTTCTCGTGACCGCTCGCCTTGATTGTTCCCCGCAGCTGTTCCGTGAGAGTTCACGGCGTTGGACAAGGTCCGCCGCCGCGTCCACATCAGAACCTGAAGACTGAAAATCCCGATCAGCAATAGCGTGATACTCCAGGACTGGAGTAACGTCGCAAGACCAGACCAGCCGGTTGCGTGAGGGGGCGTGAGACTCAAATTCGAATCGTCGTTTGACAACGACCGGGAGACATCCTCAGGTGCTGCCGCTGTAGATGCCAGCAGCGCCGCTTCCTCTGATGCCACATGTGCGTTTGCGGCGGCCGGTTTCCAAATGGTTTCTGCGAGCACTCCAGGCGGGATGTCGTCAACTGCGGCGGTTCCGACTTTCGGCTCAGCTTCAGCATTCGCGAGCAGACTGAGGTCCGGCTCAGCTTTGGTCGTTTGTAACGCTGACGGTTTCGCGGCGAGTTGGTTTAGTTTCAATTCCGCAGCAGCGGGTGGCGGTGACTTCAACAGTGCCATCATGGCTTTCGACTCGCAGTCTCGCTGCAGCAGTTCGGCCTGTTCGAGGCATTCACGATGATCACATGCCTGGCGAACGGTCCGCAGTTCATCGGCGCAGCGGGCAAAGTCGCCCACCGACAGGTAGTGCCGAGCTTTGTGCAGTTGCTCACAGGGCAGATGGGCTGAGGGCGCGAAATCCGCAGAGTGACCTACGGTCGTTCCATAGAACAGCAAACAGATGATCCAGCCTATCTCGATTCGCATTCAGACGCCTCCTTGCCTCCTGCATCTCAGTCGCGGCACCACGAACTCAGGTGATCGTGATTGCCGCCTCCGGTGTAACGCTGCTACCCGCCAGTCTCATTAAGGGGACATTCCACGCACCAGGCGGGAAGAGAGCCCCGATGGCGACTCCTATGCTGGAATCCATTCCAGGAGGAGAGTAGTCGTGTTTTTCCGTGAATGTCGCTTCGTATAGTTACATCGATTGCAACACAAGCGCGACATTTGCGTGAGGGGCGTTGAATCCACTGCATTTGCGGCAATTCGCAAGTGGCCCGCCCCTCGTGATGCACAGTGCGCAATGAATTGAGCGCAGCCGCAACGCCCTCGGCCCGGTGGGCTATGCAGCCGAACTCTTCTTCGGAGTCGCCATCACAATTCGGCTGGAAGTGCTGTGCGGTCGGGTCTCAAGCCAGGAGCACTCGCGCATGCCGTCATCGGCATATGTGCGATCCTCCGCAATACCGCAAATCTCATTTCAATACGTGTCATCCGCACAACCTGCATAACCCGATCAGAGCCTAGGCCACACAAAACGGCACGCACCAGACCGCTGATGGTGCCCTGTGTGACGGAATGACTTTGCAGCTTGAACGCACGCTTTGGCTGAACGATTGGGAAAGGTCGGAAATGTCGACGAATCTTGGACGTCAATTGAAATCCGAGCCAGGACATGTGCAAACGTGTCGGTTGCGGCGATGGACATTGGCCTTCTGTGTGACTACTGCGTACATGACGACAAGTCTCGCCAGTGCTCAGATCCCCGACACAGAGGCAGCTCGGATTAACAACGCAATCTCGCGTATTACCGATCCGCAGTCGGAACTTTCGGTCGAGAAGGGGCACTCGCGCATCCTCACATTCCGAACTCCTTTGTTGAGAGTATCCGTTGCCGATCCTTCGATCGCCGAACCCGTTCTCCTCGGTCAACAGGAGATCGAGTTGATCGGCAAGTCCGAAGGCTCAACCAGCGTCGCCATCTGGATGGGCGACAAGCAAGCTCCTGAACTGCTCAGTTTTGTGGCCAATGTCCTCCCCAGCAAACATCTGCAGACAGAGCGGGAAGCACAAATTCGGAAGCTGGAAAGCCAGATTTCGCTGATGTTTCCCAACAGCACCATCCGCCTGTTTCCCATTGCCGACAAGCTGATCGTGAAGGGGCAGGCGCACGACGTGGAAGAAGCAACACAGATCATCTCGATTCTTCGTCGCGGACAGGCACAATCGATTGGCAATGGCACCAACGTGGTCACATCCGGACAGGCCGCCGATGTCCTGCCCGACGACTTGCTGAACGTTGCTGAGGGCATGATTGTCATCAATCTGTTGCGAGTCCCCGGGGCAACGCAGGTCATGCTAAAGGTTCGCATTGCCGAACTGAAACGCTCGGCAGCGAGAAAAATGGCCGCCGACTTCGACGTCAAGGTGGGCGACTTTCTGTTTGGTTCCAGCCTGGCTGGTGCCGCCAACGCCATTGTCAGCGGGACGTTTGGGGCGGATTCGTTTGAAGTCGTCCTGGAAGCACTCGAACAATACAAAGTCGCGAAGATCCTGGCTCAGCCGACACTCGTGACCATGAGCGGACAGACAGCGACATTCATCTCCGGGGGCGAGTTTGCCGTCCCGACTGTTGTGGGGATCTCTGGCGCCTCTGCGGCGACGACCGACTTCCGAGGATACGGCACATTGCTGAACTTCACACCAACTGTTCTCGACAAAGACCGGATTCGACTGCAGGTCAACCCGCAGTTCAGCACACTCAATCAGGCCACCAGCGTTAACGGGATCTTTGGCGTCGACACACGATCGGCATCGACTACCGTGGAATTGAGAGAGGGACAGGTGCTGGCGATCGCCGGATTGACCCAACAGCAGCAGGCCGGAGACACCACTCGCCTGCCAGGCCTGGGCAACTGGCCCGCCGTCGGCACGCTGCTGAGCCGTCGCAATGTGACTTCTGCAGAAACGGAACTGCTCGTTGTCATCAGCCCGGAAATCGTCCAGGCCATCGATGCCGACGATGCTCCGGTCCTCTTTCCCGGCATGGAAGTAACGGAGCCCACCGACACAGAGTTTTATCTGCGTAACCGCATTGAGGGACGTCCCGGACATCACCATCGGTCCACAGTGTGGGACAACTATCGCGATGAGCTGATTCACCCGAAGTTGTACTTCAACTCTTACGAACGCAGCGCACGTTTCTTCATGAGCGGCGATGTCGGATTCAGCAAGTAAGTGGATGTTCGCTGGTTCCTGCTCCCATGGAGCGATGCTACACGCTGAGCTGGCCTCAAGTAGACAAGCGGTCCGGTTGAATGAGTCTGATCGACACACGCGGGGCTGCATTTGACATCACCGTTATCACAAATTCACGGATATCCGGTTGCGAGAGAAGACATGAACGACATCACAGCCCCATTCAAATACGGTTCGCTCGCCTTGGGCCTCGCGATCCTCGTTCCCGGATGCTGGTCATCCCGGGCATCCATCCCGCTGCCGCTACCCCAACCACCGGCTCAGCTGGGCAGTACGGTGAATCCGTTCCTGGAGGCACAGGAGATGGGAGGCGAGGCCAATGATTTCGTGATCTACCAGCATGAGTTTGTCACGAACACCGCAGAACTCACCCCGAATGGCGTTGCCCACCTGCAGCAGATCGCAGCCCGTTCTCCATCGGCCCCTTTTCCAATCATAGTTGAAGTCAGTGAAGCATCTCCGGCAACGGGACAACCCGTGTCATTCAATTGCAGTGGAATCGATCAGATGCGTCGCGAACGCATTATCAACATTCTGACCGCCATGGGTGTCCCTGGGGCCTCACAGCGTGTTGTTGTTGGTCCGGCACTGTCTCCTGGACTGACTTCCAATGAAGCGGAGCAGATCTATCAGCGAGGCATTGGTCGAAATGGCAGCCTATCGGGTGGTGGCCGCATGGGCGGCTCAGCGGGAGGGGCCGGGGGCGGTGGTGGAGGAGGTTTCTACTGATGCATTGTTTTCAGTTGTTGTTTCCGCGATTTCCCTGCGTCTTTTCAATCCGGCAGTCAACCATGTGCATTCAGCCTCCAAACCGACTCCTGGTGAGTTCACTCTGCCTTTTGGCCATTGGCTGCGCGCAATGGAGTCAACCACTCATGAGCGTGATGCCTCACCGGAGCCAGCACTACGCTCAGGAATTGTCATCAGCCAGACTCGTCGAGCAATCGGGTCAGCTGCTTCAGGCCCGGCAACGCTACGAGGAACTGCTCAGAAAATATCCCGATCAGCCGGAGTCGGCTCAACGCCTGGGAATTCTGTGTCAACTTCAGGGCGACAATGCGCGAGCCATTCAACTCCTGAAACAGTCTCACCAGCTGGCTCCGGAGAACGCGGACATCCTCAACGATCTGGGCTACGCGCTCTACCTTCAGGGAGAGCATCGACAGGCCGTGGCTGCGCTGCAGCAGGCTCAGGAGATCAACCCCGCCGATCCACGAGTCGGTACCAATCTCGCCATGGCACTGGCGGTCTCCGGAGATGTGGATTCAGCGTATTCACTCCTCCGATCGTCGCGAAAAGAATCGGAAGCCGCTGCGGGAATTGGCTTTGCCATGTCACAGGCTGGTCAGCCAACGACGGCGCACCGCTACTTCTCCAAGGCGCTCTCGGTCGACCCCGACAATCGTGCCGCGGCGGAAGGGCTTATTCAGCTCTCGCAAGCAGGCAGTTATCCGAAAGGATCACCTGGCGAGGCAGCGGCCAGCGCCCGGAGTCTGGCCAACGCAAACGAAATTCTGCGTGGCCATGGCTTTGTTGCGGCCCCTCAGTACCTCGCGGGAGGAACGATTGTTGTGCCCGCATCTGCCCAAGACGATATCGGTAACCACACGACGGCACGATCTGCTTCTTCTCCGGAGAGCGAATCACTTACTTCGATCGGTTCGCGATTGCCTCTTGATTCCATCGTCAATGCACGGAAAAGGCCTGCGGCATCGAAAACCGGTGTTGCCGAGTTCAACGCGCGGTCGGAAAGTCCTGTCGTTCCGGCGGCCTCCATGTTCGTTGAGCAAGGCTCCTCCCTGGCAGCCAGTTCCCGATCGAATGAAACCCTTCCGCCATTGCAGCAGAACACGCATACCATTGCTGCTGAATCGCGAGGTCTTTCGTCATTGGAAACGCCCGTGACAACCGTTTCGCATTCGACTCCAGGTGAACCGGCTCATCTCGGTCTCGTCGCTGTTGCTGAAGCAACATCTCAGGCGTCCAGTACGACTCCCACGCCAGCTGCTCCACCTTTCGACCACGAGGCTGATGCAGCTGAAAGCCTCGCGAACTCCACTCAGCGACGTGTCAGCAATGGCCACTGGACACCGGTCGACACTATCTGGCACTCAGCCGCAAAGTCCTCGAGTTGGATTCCGACGGACAGCCAACCTGAACTTATCTCGACCACCAGCTTCAGCAGCGTCGAACCGGCACTCAAGGTTCCGTCTCTCCTGCCAGGCATCCCCTGGACCAACTCAACGTCTGACGCTGAACTGGTTCAGATGCAGAGTCAGGTTCAGACGCAGAGTCAAGGCAGCGTTCGCCCTCAAATGCCACCGGTCGCAACGCCCGCATTGAATGAGGCCTCGCTCTCACCGCAGGAGCGAATCGAGATGCGACACGAGAGTTCCGACGCCGACTGGAAGGCTCACCTTATCGCGGACTACGAAGCCCTGCCCGTACACAAGCGGCTGGACCTCTGGCGACATCCGCTTCTGGATTCCCAGAAAGCAGTCTGCCTGTTTCCAGTCACCGAAGGGATCGAGCGAGTCGAGGCCAGTCTGGCACTGGATCGACTGCTTGGTTGGCATGACTTTGCCCTGACATCGCTGAATCAGCTGGTCTGTGCCGACAATTCCGTCGTCCGACAGTACGCACAACAGGCAATTGACGAATGTCTCAACACACTGCAGCAGCACTCCGTTCAGCCGTCACGGTCATTGCCCGAGTCAACCAACCGCGGCGCTGCCGACTAACGAGGAAGGCGTTTCCCATGCAAACCGAACTGTGTGTCGCAATCATCTTCGCTGCGGTCGCGGCCATCACCGATGTTCGAAGTCGGCGAATCCCCAACTGGCTGACCCTGACCTGCTTTGCCTCCGGAATTGCCTTTCACCTGCGATCGGCAGGCACCATCGGTGTCTGGCCTGTCCTGAGTGCTCTGGAAGGGGCCACGCTTGCGTTTGCCATTCTGATCGCCCTGTGGCTGATCAACGGGGCCGGAGCCGGAGATGTCAAACTGGGAACAGCCGTTGGCGTCTGGATTTCGACGCGAGAAACCCTCTACGCATTGCTGATCAGTTTCTGCATCTGCCTGATCTGGAAACGCCTGACCGCACAGAGTGTCCATACCGCTGCGCAAACGTTTCCAGCTTCCGTCGCTCAGCCCATGGACGACCCGCCAGCAATCTACAAGATCCCCTACGCCGTCCCGCTGACGGCGTCCCTGGTCATGCTGCTGATCTGGTCTCAATTCTGACATGACCCGTCAAGCATCGAGTTACCAGCCGTACCCATAGCCAGCAGGAGCACCGTAGACGCCATATGGGACATCGCCATAGGGCACAGCGAATCCGGGATACGCGGACCAGGTCCCATAAACCGGCAGCAGTGGATGCTGGTAGGGGTTGTAGATTGGTGAGGTCAAATACTCGCTCGCGGTTGGATGTGCGTACATGCTGGAAGGCCCGTAGACCACAGGCTGCCCATAGACCACAGGAACCGGTCCCCGCACGACGGCACGCCCCCGGTAGACGAAGCGTCCCCCGGCATCGGCGGCGTCGATGAAAACACCGAGACTCGCAACAAGCATCCCAAGAAACAAGAGTCCACATTTCATTGTCAATCTCCCATCACTGCATGAACTGAAACACAAACCGTTCGCACCTCGGAAACCTGCCACCATTTCGCTCGCCGGACGAGACATTCTTCCCGCAGAAGTGATGAATTGCGGTAGAGCGCAGGTCTCGTTCTCAGGATGTTGCTCCTCTCCATGGGCAAGGCCGAGTCCGGTGTTGTCTACCGAAATGACGAGCCTTGCCCATGGGGAGAGAGAGCGTCGCATGGGCTATTCGCGTCCGTTGCTCGGCTGATACCGATGAAATGCCCGTGAAGGAGAAGCATGCACTGACCCTCCACTGGGAAGACCTTGCGGTTCTGCCAAGCAGGCAGCGGTGTCCGCGTACTCTGCCACGGCGGCAACTTCGGCGTAGGGAAAGCCAGGATGCATTCTCCAGGCCGACGCCTGCACCTGCTGATCGTTAACGTCTCCATAGGTGTATGGACGGAAGTAGTACGATCCTCCGACGACGGGATAAATGGGGCGAGAAGGCAACATGTTGCCAGGACTGACGTGGAAGAATGCTCGTTTACGCAAGGCATGCCCGGCCATGTGCATTGAAAGGGACGTTGCCGGCATGGGAGCACGATAAAACGGATACCCCGCAACCAGTGGAACTGCTGGCGATGCATAGACCGGTGGTTGAACCGGGACAGGAAGATAAGGCGTCATCGGCGGGCAGTCCGGACATGGGCCGTACTCCGGACAAGGAGACAGCGTCGAGAGATCCGAAAACGGGATGGGAGCATATTCGTTCGCCGGCCCCGAGTAATCACCATATCCAGAACCTGCCGGCATCGGCAGCATCTGGTAGGTCTGGGGGGCAGAATCATCCAGTTCGTCTCCATAACCGGACGACATCGCTTCGCTTCGAGCAGGAAGCGGGGCGGCCAATGTGGGGACTGGAGCCATTGACGGTGGAGGCGGAACCTGAGCCGACAACGAGTCTGTCAGTGTCGCCATGCCGGCCAGTGCCAGGATGAAGTAGCGCATCGGAACGTCCTTTTTTCGATGATGATGTTTCATAGCCATTCGGCTTCCGAGAGAGTCCTGCGAGACGCCTCGTCATGGTGTGCGTACACCACATCACTCCAGAGCATCACGACTGAAGTGATGCCCCAAGTGCCGGTCAGTCGCGGCGGATCGCAGAAGGTACATTTCCTCTCCTGCATGCAACATCGGATGCGGCAGTGATGAGTCCCCGGACCAAGGGCTCTCCCTGTCGACCCAATGCGCCGTTGCGCATTCCGAGCCGACTCACGATCCGCACGATCCTCCTGTTCCGAAAACCGTGAGCCGCTGATGTCTCCCCCGATGCGTTCATCCTCCACGCATCCCACATGCGAGATGACGTAAAGTCCGCCATTGGACTCGCACGGCAGCCGCCTCCCAAACCACTGATTCAGTGGATCGCCAACAAAAAAAGGGCGAGGATCAACCGATCCTCGCCCTTCCGACTCGATGTCGTCATTTGCCAGCCGACTTCCGCCAGCGGCTTTAGCTACTTGGTCCCGATGGCAAACAGAGTCGACTTATTACTGATGAACAGCACATTGTTCGCCACGATCGGCGTGCTGTAGATCGAATTCCCGCAGTTGGGTTCACCGATCATTTTCATCTCCTTGCCATGCTCAAAAATCGCCACATCGCCATCCTCATCACCGATGTAGACCTTGCCATCAACAATACAGGGAGATCCCCAGGCCGCTGAGAACATGTCGTAGTGCCAGTACGCCTTTCCGGTCTTGGCATCCAGGCAGTGGAAGATTCCGGAAAAGTCGGCCACGTACAGGATGTCATCCTTGATGGCGACCGTTCCGCACGTGCGGTGCATTTCTTCTTCGAAGTCGAGATCACCATTCCCGTTGGTGTCTTCACCACTGAAGTGCCAGACGATGGCCGAATTGGGATTTTCGATCGCCTTCTCACCGGCATCAGGATTGATGGCCTGCAGCCGACGGGTTCCGTCTTTGGCATCCACAATCGGATTTCCATCCTTATCCACGGCCAGCGTGGCGCTCACGTCGCCACGCTTGGTGGGATCAATGCACCACAGGTGACCATTGCCTTCACCGTGTTCGGGGTCTTCGCCCACGCCAATGTACACCAGCCCGTCGTAAACGAGCGGAGTACCAATGAGGTGATTGCGCTCGCTGCGTCCGCTCACGGAATACTTGGCGTCCTTGGGGTTGCAGTCACACTTCCAGAGCAGCTTGGAATTCCCCTGGCCATCACCAGCCGGATCGAAGCTGTACAGCCAGCCATCGCCACCGGCAAACAGAATCTGAGCCTGTCCGCCAAGAACAGCATACGAAGGGGACGACCATTGACCGTGCAGAATGTTCAGCCCGGGTGACTTGTCGCTCCACAGAACTTCGCCCGTCTCGCGGTTCATCGCGATGAAACTTGCGGCGTTCGGTGCGGGGATGTTGATGTGCGATTCATCAACACCGTTGGATGTGTTGATATAGAGCGTGTCGCCGACGCAGCAGATGGAGCAACTGCACATATTGTGTTGCGATGTGCCGAGTGCCCCCATCATGTCGAACTTCCAGATCACATCGGCTTCGTTCTTGTTTTCGTTGTCTTCAGCCTGATAGGGGCCATCGTTTTCGCCATCGAGAAATCCTTCGGCATCGAGGCAGACCACTTCGCCGCGGCTCGTCACGTACCACAGCCGATCCCCATCACAGAATGGCGAACAGCAGATCCCCTGATCTGGCCAGTCGTGGACGCGACCGCTCGGCAGT
>JAGQPW010000067.1:9634-18884 GCA_020426515.1 Planctomycetaceae bacterium
TACCGTATTCCCGTAGGTCTGCGAACCCAGCGGGGCCGACCACAAAATGTTTTCCCCGCCGTCAACATCCCAGTCCGTGGGGATGTCCTTACCCTCTGGGGTGTTGTTTTTCTGGCTCCAGCCGCCCCATTGAGGCCAGTCCAGTGGAGCGACCTTCAACTTGCTGATTTCTGCCTTGGCACCCGCGGTGGGGTCGTCAGCATGGGCGGGCAGGGCACTGCCCCAGAACAATCCGGCCAGCACGAGGCCGGTCAACAGGTTATGGCGAGTCATTCTCTCTATCCTTGATCGCAATTTAGTCTGTGGGTCAAAAACTCATGGTGCGCTGCGACAACTCGACGATCGTCGGGACGCGCGAATGGATGCGGTCAGGACGCCCGACCGTCAACCGAGAGGCCCTTAGTTGGGAATCACGGTCAAATTGTCGTAGAAGATTTCGGAGTCCTTGGCGTTGCCGAAGAATCCAGGGCTGCCCTGAACGTTGCCCAGTTCATCTTCGCCGGCCACGGTCCAATCGGCAGGCTCGGGCTCGCCACGTTTCCAGACCTTCCCCTTGAGAACAGCCTTGCCACCTTCGGTCGCAGTCTGGAACTTCATCGTGTACCAGGTTTCGGCCTGCCACTCGAAGGGAACATCAACCGAAAACCGATTGAGCTGCGGTGTCCAGGTCCGGATCTGCAACTTCTGTGACGCTCCCATCAGATCGAGCGTATATCGCTGAGCCACCAGCCCGATATCAGGCAGTTTCTCATCACGATTCATCGCGTAGATGTCCGACTGAATGGTGTAGTCGTGGAAGTCGGGATGGCCGGTCCAACCCTGACTGCGGGTTCCCAGCGGAATTGTGCTGATCTTGCACAGCACACCATTGCCATCAATCTTCCGTTCGCCCTTGGTGACGGTCAGCTTAGGTTCGGGAACCGTCTTGTCCCCGTCACCGGTCGGGCGGTCCCATGTCGACCACTCCACGCTGGCCAGCACCTTTTCGTCGATGAGCTTCTGCAGCGCGGGTCCGAGTTTCTCTTTGGCTTCGTCAACAGTCTTTGGCTTGTCGGCGCCGTCAGACAACTTCAGGAACCGCAACAGCGTAGTCCAGTCCTGTTTGGGCGTCGTATCCGCATAGCTCTTGGGCCCCGGACCAAAGTTGGTAAAGGCCGTATGCAGATAGATGTACAGATCGGCCGCACGCGGGTCTTCCGCACGCAGCTTGCTGAGCAGATCGAAGTCCAGCCCGACATGGCGGTATTGCACTCCGACCCACGTCATTGGGATGTTGCCATCATCAAAGTTGTAACTCCAGGGAAGATCAGGAATCACACGAATACGGGCCTTGGCTGTCAGTTCGCCCACCTTGGCGGAAACCATCACAGGGGCCTGGGCAGACTGATCGCGGCCAATGGTGTAGCGGGCCTTTTCCATTTCGCCGGGGCCACTCAGCGTGAACTCAATCTCTTCGGAATTCGCATTGCGGATGTACTGCCCCTTGGCGTTGTACAGCCGGACATGAAACTCCTGCCGTGTTCCCGGACGCAACAGACTTTCGACAGGCACCAGTTGTGCCTGAGCGGGAGTCATGTCTTCATCGCGAGGTGACTCTGCCGGAACTGGTGGAAGTTCATCGGCCGCCGGTTCAGCATCAGGCTTAGCGATGCAGTACATCGCTGCTGTGGTCGGAATGTAAACGCGACCTTTCCAGGCGATGGGTGATCCATGGAACTCTTCATTGCGAACTCGCACCTGATGAGTAATCTCAGCGCCGGTATCCGTGGGCTTCAGAATGTACGAGCGGCCATTGACTTCGTTGGCGTAGATCTTGCCATCGGCGTACAGCAGGTTGGCCCGCATCATTGTTCCAAGGCGGACTTCCTTGCCGAGAATCTCGCCGGTGTCCGGGTTCAGGCACCACAGTTTGGCACGGTCATCGGCGGCGTACAGGCGACCGTCAATCAGCACTGGCGAAGACCGACCGACGAATAACTCATTGGTTTTCCACAACACACCATCATTCGCTCTCAGGTCACCACGTTTGGTGGCATCAAGGCACACGAGCGCCCCCATTGCGGTGGCATCAAGGTTTTCTTCGCTGTGTCCACAGATCACTTTATCGCCAATGACCAGCGGCGATGTGTTGACTCCGTGTCCCGACAGGTCGTAGCTCCACAGCTTTTTCCCGGTGCGTGGCTGGAATCCATACACTCCGCCATCACCCGAGGCAAACACCATCTGCAACTCACCGCCAATCACGGCCAGCACAGGAGCACTGTAGGTCGTGTCGTGCGGAAAAAGTTTGGTTCCTTCAAACCACACGGGCTGTCCGTTGGTTTTGTCGAATGCGATGAAGCGGTGCGCTGGCTTGGCCATGTCACCCCAGCCAATGACAACCGAGCTGATGATGACGTTGTTCTCGTGAATCAGCGGGAAGTTGGTTCGTCCCCCGTAGGTGCTCAGCAAACCGAATTCTTCGTGCAGCGAGCGGTCCCAAACCACCTCGCCCGTTTCGCCATTCAGGCAGCAGAAGTATCCGCAGACCCCCAGGGCATAGACGTTGCCAGTTTCAGGATCCCCTGCCACGCTGGACCAGCCCAGACGTTCGACCGGGACATCGCTCAGGTACACGTTGAAGGCGTATTCCCAGATGACTTCGCCGGTATCGGCATTCAGGCAGACGACCTTTTCACGCGTCTTTTGAGGCTCTTCCGGATTGTCCGTCGACAGGGCGTACAGGCGTCCCTGCATGATGATTGGAGTGGAACGGGTGCCGATCGGCTGCTTCCAGACGACGTTGCTTCCGTCGCCCCCCTTCGGGTCCCAGCTGTCCGGCAGGTTCTTTTCCGTGGAGACGTTGTCGAATCGGGGACCTCGCCAGTAGGTCCAGTCCGTTTCCGCATGCAGAGGGATGGAACTGGTGAGGAACAGAACTGTCAACCAGACAGATGGCAGATACTTCATGTGTGAGCTCTATCGGTGTGAACAACGAGCGGCGTTTCGCGATGGAGCCGCCCGAGCGGTCAGGTGGGGGGAGGAGCGTCCGCCTGATCGTGGGGGAAAACCGCCAACACATCAGCGCAGACCTGCCTGTTCCAAACAATACTCAAGAGCACGCGCAGCGGCAAGGAGGGGAAGACCAAGAGAGCTGAATTGTAACCACAGAATTCACTCGTAATCCGGCATCTCAGGGGGAGAAGTTGCATCTGCCAGAACAGCAACCCCGGTTGCATGACGTCGCATCCCGACACTGCTAGACTGCGCCGCGGTTTTCATCTCGTGATTTGCGTCCCTTCCTGGAGAGCACGGTGGCTCAGTTGCCCCTGAATACCATTGTCCCCGGCGACTGCATTGCCGGTATGGCCGCGCTGCCGGAGGGAAGTGTTGATCTGGCCTTCGCTGATCCCCCGTTCAACATCGGCTACGACTACGATGTGTACGAGGACAAGCGGGCACGGGAAGAATATCTCGACTGGTCCCGAAAGTGGATTGCCGGCGTCCATCGCGTGCTGCGTCCAGATGGAACTTTCTGGCTGGCGATTGGCGATGAGTACGCCGCAGAACTCAAACTGATCAGCCAGGAGGTCGGTTTTCACTGCCGTAGCTGGGTCATCTGGTACTACACGTTTGGAGTGAATTGCGCACAAAAGTTCTCGAGGTCGCACGCTCACCTGTTCTACTTCGTCAAAGACCCGCAGCAGTTTACGTTCCGCAGTGACGAACTGGAGAACCGCATCCCCTCGGCCCGGCAACTGGTCTACAACGACCGCCGCGCAAACCCCAAGGGGCGCCTGCCCGACGACACCTGGATCATTCGACCACAGGAAGTCGCAGGAGATTTGATGGACGACGCTGGCGTCTGGTCACCGTCGGATGTCACACCTCCGGCTGATGAGGAGCAAACGTGGACGCTGCGGCCACAAGACCTTGCCGAGCGTTTTCAGGCCGACGAGGACACCTGGTACTTCCCCCGCGTGGCGGGGACATTCAAAGAGCGGGCAGGATTTCATGGCTGCCAGATGCCCGAACAACTGCTGGGCCGCATCATTCGGCTGTGCTCGCACGAAGGAGAAACGGTCCTCGATCCCTTTTCCGGCAGTGCGACCACGCTGGTCGTGGCCCGCAAACTGGGCCGTCGGTATCTCGGCTTCGAGCTCTCCGATGAGTACGTAAAACACGGCCTGTCGCGACTGGAATCGGTCTGTGTGGGAGACCGGCTGCAAGGTGCGCCGGAACCTAAGATGAGCGCTCCGGAAACCTTTCAGGGGAAGACGAGCCGCAGCCAGCATCGCACAAACATCGACACTGCTGCTGCCGGAAAGGCCGCCGGTCTGGAAAGCCGCTTTGAACAGGCCCAGTTGGAACTGACTCTTTCGGGAATCGCCGCGGCCTTCGAACTGACGCACGCTGGCTATTCTGCCGACCGGGTGGTGGTTGACCCCGACCTGAATGACCAGTTCACCGAAACATGCCGGCGCTTCGGACTGGTCGGAGATCCGTCGACATGGAACTCATTACTGTTTCGACTTCGTAAAGCGGGCAAGCTCGCAGCGCTGGAAACCAGCCGCAAGACGGAAGTGTCGTGGGCTGACTGCGATCCGTTCCTGTTTGCCAGTGAGCTGGCATGGCAGTCGCTGCTTAGCGAGAACCGGGCCACAAGTCTCGACGAGATTTTCTGTCATCCTGAACTGGCTCGTGAATTTGATGAGCGGGCTGCACAACTCGCTCCTGGTTTCACTCCATTCGAGTACCGTTGGGCCGCCCTCAAACTGCGCAAACAGGCCAAACTGGCTCGCACCCGCAGTCACGTCCTGACCGTTCCCAAGAAGCTGCTGCAATCCGTCGATCCTGAAAAGCTCAGCATCGACGATCTGCCCGACAGTTCCGGTGCGTACCTCGTCACTTCGGGCCGGTCCGACCGGCTGTACGCTGGCGAAACGCTCAACCTGCGTGATCGCCTTTCCCGGCATTTCGCCGATGAGAAAACGGCATCGTGGCTGAAGACTGGCAAGCCACTGTCGGTTCAACTGCTCTCGTGTGCTGTTTCCGAGGCCAGCCCACTGGCCTGGCAGGCGTGCCTGGTCCGAACATACCGACCGCGGCTCAATCTGCGGGAACTGTCCGATGTTGAAGAAACGCGATAGAGGACGGGGCCAATTGAAGAAATCGAGGCAAGAAGAAATCGGGACTATTCGGGACGGCAAGCGGTTCATATCATGCAGGTGCCCCTTGTCCGGTGTCATTTGCCCTTGTCCGGTGTCATTTGCCACTGACTGTTCTATCGAAAATTCATGAGTCATTCCCTCCGCGGACATTTCCTGATTGCCTGCCCCAAATTACGGGATGGGAATTTCTTCAAGACCGTGGTCCTGATGGTGGAACATGGCCCGGAGGGTGCGATGGGGCTGATCATCAATCGCCCCTCGTCGGTCACCCTCGCGAACGGGTTGAACGGGCACTTTGAACTCCCGGAAGATGGTGAGCTCATTTTCACCGGCGGACCGGTGGAGCCTTCGGCTCTGTTCATGATCCACAACTCCGCCGACCTCGATCCGACCGAGAACCCGGTCCTGCCCGGCCTGTACATGGGTGGCAGTGCCGAGGTGTTTGAGGCGGTGGTGCAATCCAAGCTGGAGGGGGAGCCGGGACTCAAATTTCGCGTTTTCAGCGGCTGTGCCGGCTGGGCTCCCGACCAACTGGAAGGAGAGTTGGAGCGGGGCGACTGGCTGACCGTTCAGGGCTGTTGCGACTATGTGTTCAACGAAGCCCCGTATTCCGTGTGGGACCGAGCCCTCAGTGAGTCTCAAGCCGCCCACCGCCTGTTCTCGCTCGACTGCGATCATCCAGAGTGGAACTGACTCTCAAGCCGTCCTTCCGCCTTTCGTGAGACTCACTTGCCGCAACATTGCCGGCAATTGCCATCGAACGAACCTTTCGACGCGGTGGCCGCTCTAATAGAATCCCCGGTTTCCCCGGGAATGATCCGCGCGGCGGGTCGAGTCTCCGCAGCTGGCCGGAAGGCGTTTTCAGATGAATCCTCGTCAAATCCTCGTGACCGCAGCGTTGCCATACGCCAACGGGCACATTCACATCGGGCACCTCGTCGAGTACATCCAGACCGATATCTGGGTGCGGTTCCAGAAGCTGCGCGGACACAACTGCCGCTACTTCTGTGCTGATGACACGCACGGTACGGCGATCATGATCCGGGCCCGACAGGAAGGCCGACCGGAAGAAGAACTCATCGCCGATATGCGGGCCGCCCATGTGGCGGACTTTGGAAAGTTCGACATCGAGTTCGACAACTACGGATCGACGAACAGCGATCAGAATCGTCAGTTGTGCGAACAGATCTGGACCTCCATTCGCGCAGCGGGACTCGTCAATGAGAAGGAAATCGAACAGCTGTACGATCCCGAGGCGGGAACGTTCCTGGCCGACCGGTTCGTGAAGGGAACCTGCCCCAATCCCGAATGCAGCGCCCCCAACCAGTACGGCGATTCCTGTGACAAGTGCGGTCACACGCACAGCCCCGCAGAGTTGATCGCCCCGAAGAGTACGCTCAGCGGAGCGACACCGGAACTGCGCAAGGCAACACACCTGTTTGTGCAGATCGAGAAACTGCACGACTTCCTCGCTGAATGGACGCAGTCGGGACAGCACCTTCAGACCGAAGTCGCCAACTACCTCAAGGGACACTTTCTCGGGCAGGAACTGCGAGACTGGGATGTCTCCCGCCCCGCTCCGTACTTCGGGTTCGAAATTCCCGACGCCAAGGGGAATTACTGGTACGTCTGGTTCGATGCTCCCATCGGTTACATCGGCAGCACGCTGGAATGGTGCCAGCGAGAAGGGGAAAACCTTGCCGACTGGTGGAACAGCGAGCAGACTGAAATTCACCACTTCATCGGTAAGGACATTACCTACTTCCACACGCTGTTCTGGCCCGCCATGCTCAAAACGGCCGGATTCTCGCTTCCGGAGAAAGTTCACATTCACGGCTTTTTGACCGTGGATGGCGAGAAGATGAGCAAATCCAAGGGAACGTTTATTGCCGCATCAACATACGCCAGGCATCTCGATCCCTCGTACCTGCGGTACTTCTTCGCTTCGAAACTTTCGTCGCGTGTTGATGATATCGACCTCAGTCTGGAGGAGTTCAAAGCGAAGGTCGACAGCGACCTCGTGGGCAAGGTGGTCAACATCGCGAGTCGCACTGCGAAGTTCATCGCCGGACAGCCCTTGAGTGCTGCGTATCCCGATGATGGCGGGCTGTTCGCACAGGGAGCCGCGGTGTCGGAGAAGATTGCCGAAGCGTTCGAGAACTGCGACTACGGAGCGGCGGTGCGCGAAATCATGGTGCTGGCCGATCGGGCGAATCAGTTCATTGAAGCTCGCGAACCGTGGAAGCTCCGTAAGGACGAGACCCGGCAAGAGGAGTTGCGAGACACCTGCAGCATCGCTCTCAATCTGTTCCGTCAAATTGCCGTGTACCTCGCCCCGGTGCTGCCTCGATTGGCGGCGCAAACGGGTGAACTGCTCGGCTCACCCATTCAACACTGGTCGGACGCCCAATCGCCTCTCACCGGCACCGAGGTCGGCCAGTTCCAGCATATGCTCAACCGCGTTGATATTCAGAAAGTCGAAGCCATGATTGAAGAATCGAAAGAAGCCTCCGCCCCTGCCACCGAAGATGCGGCCGCCCAGTACAACGATGGCCCGGAAGCTCTGGAAAAAGAGCCACTCGTAGCCGAGAACTGCTCCATCGACGATGTCGTGAAGGTCGACATGCGGGTTGCCCGCGTGATCGAGGCGAATCATGTGGAAGGGGCCGACAAGCTGCTGCAACTCACCTTGTCCCTCGGCGGTGATGTGCGTCGGAACGTCTTCGCTGGCATCAAGAGCTGCTACAACCCGGAAGACCTCGTCGGTCGGCTTGTCATCTGCTGTGCCAACCTCGCCCCCCGTAAAATGCGGTTTGGCATCAGCGAAGGCATGGTCCTCGCCTGCGGCCCCGGCGGAAAAGAAATCTTCCTGCTCAACCCGGACGACGGCGCCCAGCCCGGTATGCGCGTCCACTAGGCGTTGAGTCCTCGATTCAATGAAACGAAGTGAGCCAGCATTTGTCTGGCTCACTTTCGTTTCCGGGACATGGAAAATCCCTGCGGAGCGATGCCGCCTATACGCTTGCTGGCTACCAAATTGCGAATTCGTCCTGTCTGGTGGACTTCACGGAGGCTGCGTGGTCTTCGACGCTACCCATTACGTCGCGTTTCGAGTTTACTTGTCACTTACTCGCTGCAACTTTCCGCATCGTACCTGGGAACTGTGATGACTCCGATGCTGCTTCGAAGAACACCGCTGGCCATTCTGGCGACACACCTGCTGCTGGGAGCGCAACTACTCGCGGGTATTGCTCCGGAGAACGTGGCCGTGGTCGTGAATGGCGACAGTGAAGCCTCGAAGACCATTGCCGCAGAATATGTGCAGCTGCGCGGGATTCCTGAGGGGAATGTCGTGTCAGTTACGGGACTCACAAACAACGAGAAGATCTCGGTCGACGAGTTCCGACAGCTGCTGCTTGGCCCGGTGCTGCAGACATTGGCCGAGCGGAAGCGGCTGTCCCAGATTGATCTCATTGCCTATTCAGCAGAAATCCCCACCGCGATTGATATTCGCGGTGATATCGGTGATCGAAAGCTGCCCAAGGTTTTCACACCGGTGGCTTCAGTCAACGGGCTGACATTTCTGTATCAGTTCGTGATGCGGAAAGACCTGCGTTACATCGACCTCAATGCCAACCAGTACGCCCGCCACATCCTGAGTGATGTGAACGATACACCATGGACCGCCGAAGAGCGGCAGCGGTACGCCTCCGTCATGACCAAGTGGCAGCAGCACAGGCAACCTCTACGCCAGAAGAATGACGATGAGCCTTCTTCTGAGGATGAGCAGAAGAATTTTGACGCCGCACTGAAGGAAGCGAACGAAGCACTGGAGAACCTGTTGCAGTCTCATCCTCATTCCAGCCAGCTGCACTACAACCGAAGCTGTGCATTGGCGCTGCGTGGACAGGCCGACGATGCCGTCGCGGCTTTGGAAAGGGCTGTTGCTGCCGGATGGTGGAGCGCAGCACAGGCTGCCCAGGACGAGGATCTGAAAAGCCTGAGAGAACGAGACGATTTTCAGTCGCTGCTCAACGAGATGAAAACAAGTGACTTCGACGTCCAGCCAGCGATCGGATTTCGGTCGGTCGTCGGCTGGC
>JAGQPW010000067.1:18983-30085 GCA_020426515.1 Planctomycetaceae bacterium
TTCCCAACGGCGCACCAACGGCGGACCCCCGTGCCCCGCGCTATCTGCTCTCCACGGTACTTGCATGCACCACGGGTCGGGGAACAACCGTCGACGAAGCTCTGGCCGGACTACGTCGCACGGTCGAAGCGGACGGTACACACCCCTCGGGGACGATCTATTTTGAGCGGAACAAAGACGTCCGCTCCACCACTCGCGAATGGGCTTTCCACAATGCGGCCCGCCAGCTTCAACAGCTTGGGGTAAATGCGGTCGTCGAAGACGGAGTGATTCCACAGAACCAACCCGATGTCGCAGGCGCCGTGATTGGCACCGCGAACTTCGACTGGTCAAAGAGCGGCAGCACAATACTGGCCGGCGCAATTGTCGAGCACCTGACCAGTTTTGGAGGAGCCATGGCCAGCAGCGCCGGACAGACGCCGCTAACCGAGTTTCTCAAGCACGGTGCTGCGGGGGCTTCGGGGACGGTGACCGAGCCGTATGCAATTCAGGCCAAGTTTCCGTCACCGTTCGTTCATGTGCACTATGTGAGCGGATGCACGCTGGTGGAAGCTTTTTATCAATCGGTCACGGGCCCTTACCAGTTGCTGATTGTGGGTGACCCGCTGGCTCAGCCATGGCGACGGAATTTCTCGATGGCGAACATGGGCGTGAATACAGATACCCCACTGAGCGGAACGGTCACAATACAACCTGAAACCGAATCGACTGAGGAAATCTCCCCAGCCGTGTGGGAACTTTATGTGGATGGCCAGGTCGTCGCAGCAGTCAAAGCGGCAGACCCGCTGCGCTGGGACACCGGGCGACACGGGAACGGCAAGCATGTCCTCACTGTGATCGCCCGAGGGAACGATCGAGTGCAATCCATTGCCCGGTCTGTCCTCACGGTGACCGTCGCGAACGCGGAGTAGGGGCTTGTTGCGTACCGGACGGATCGGACTCAGCACACCTGGCAAAGCGCTGGCGGCTCCCGGAACTTCACGATGTGAACTTAGAGTCGGTCGACAAGGTTCCCCGCAGTATCGAATGCCAGCGGGCCGGCGTCACTGACCACTTCGAGATCTGAGCGGACTTGCCATTCGCTTTCGTAGGCAGTGCTGACGAAGACCTCAGAGAGGTGCAGGGTGTCGCGAATGCGAATCAGGCGGGCCTGTTCCGGGGGAGTGAGTCCGATCGTTTGCAGGGCGTCTTCAATGGCGCTGCGGTCGTTCTCATAAACCAGCGGCACCATGCCTGCGGTGGGGTGCCCGCTGGTGATGCAGTTGATTCTGGTGTACTGCGGGTCCATCTGATCGACCACACGCTGCAGTGTAAACTCGGCGAGACCAATCCCCAGCGCGTTGCCGTGCGTCTGTTCTGTCAGGCCACGCACAAGAATGCGTTTGCAGCGTGCCCGGTCCAACTCTGTCGCGGCATGATCGTTGTACTTACGACCAATAATGTTTGTATCCATTCCAGAGCCGCTGATCTCCTTACCAATCTGATCGACAATCAACAGGTCGACATCAGGGAAGGGGAGTTGAGGCAGCCATTCCTTGGCCTGTTCCAGCAGTGACTTCTCACGTTCATAGAATCCTTCCGGGGGGACGGCTTCGATCAGTGCAGTGTCATCGTACGCGTTTTCGACAATTGCCAGTCCAGCAACGATGCGGCACTTTTCGAGGACGAGTTGGGCGACGCCTCGGATAATCTGGTCGAAACTGTATTCCTTGATCGCCCGGTGATAGGTCCATGCTCCGGCATGTTTGCCCAGGCCAATCAGCAGCATCTTGTGCAGGCCCGATTCAATGTCCCCCACGAACATCGTATGCGGCTTGACCCGACCAACGACGAGAACATGGTCCGCTTCGAAAGCATACTTGTCGAAGTGAACCGGAA
This sequence comes from Planctomycetaceae bacterium, assembly GCA_020426515.1. GTDB lineage: Bacteria > Planctomycetota > Planctomycetia > Planctomycetales > Planctomycetaceae > JACKHO01. Next base: position 20,862 of record JAGQPW010000067.1, read on the forward strand.
CCCCTTCGCCCAGTTCGCCCACGATGACCGTTTCCATCGAGGCTCGAATCGGTACCCCCATGGACTCTTCCGTAATGCCATAGCGACCAATCAATTCACGCTGGCCATCGGCCGTCGCCCCGCCGTGACTTCCCATCGAGGGAACGATAAACGGTTCCGCCCTCAAGTCGCGCAGAGTATCGATCGCTGCCCGCGTGATTTCCGCGATGTTGGCAATTCCGCGGGACCCAACAGTGACGGCAACACTCTGCCCCGGCCGAATCTGTTGCGAGAGATTGAGCCTGTCGAGCTCACTGCGAACAGTCCCGGCGATATCGGTCACTTGCGGACGCGGAAACGTCTGCCGCAATCGAACCATCTCGGGGAACGGACTCGACATAACGGGATCCAATCGGGCTGGAATGCGGTCAACGACTATCGATGGCCCTACGCGTTCTCCAGAATCTGCGGCACCAGAAAATACTTGCCATCAGTTTTGGGGGCGTTGGACAGGGCTGCCTCGCGGGGAAGTGAGGGGCGGGCTTCGTCGGCGCGAAAGACATCCGTCATTTCATGTGGATGGGCCAGCGGCTCGACTCCGGTGGTATCCACTTCGTTGAGCATGTCGACGTATTTCAGCACATCGCCCAGCTGACGAGCAAAACGGGCTTCCTCTTCAGGAGTCAGCTTCAGCCGCGACAGCCGAGCCACCTTGCGAACGTCTTCAGGAGAAAGTTCAGGCATGGGAGTCCAGTAGGGAGTACGGGCAGTCATTTACTGAGGAATTGCCGGATCTGAATGCCAGTGAGTTGTTTGATTGTCCTGCGATCAGGGCCAACTGAAACACACTGGCGGAACAAGGGGGGCCCGAGCTGCACCCGAGTCCCCCAATTCCTCAACCTGCGAATTCTATACGAACTCATCCGAGAGCTTGAGGAACTCAGCGACACGCTGATCGACAATGTCGATGCTCTTGTGCCAGAAATCCGGCTGCGTGAGATCATAACCCAACGTCGACTTCACGGCATCCTCGGCAGTCATGCAACCGGTCGCGATGAGCAGTTCGCGGTACTTCTCGGGGAAGCTGTCACCAAACTCGCTGGCCGTGGAATACACGCCCAGCGAGAGCAGATATCCGAAGGTGTAGGGGAAGTTGTAGAACGGCATTCCGGTAATGTAGAAATGCAGCTTCGAAATCCAGAACACGTTCGACCAGTCGGCGAATGCATCGAGGTAAGATTCCTTCTGGGCCTCCAGCATCAGTTCGGTGAGCCGGTCAGCAGAGACTTCGCCGTCTTTGCGCTCTACGTGGAACCGGTTCTCGAACAGGAACCGCGTGTGAATGTTCATCATGAAGGCAACCGAATCGCTGAGCATGCTGTTCAGGATGCCGAGCTTCTCACCTGTCGACTTCGCATCGGCCAGACGGCGGTCTCCGAGAATCGCTTCGGCGAACGTCGAGGCGGTCTCGGCCAGATTCATTGGATAGTCGGTCAGGAAGTACGGTTGACCACGAAGCACGAACGAGTGATAGGCGTGCCCCAGTTCGTGGGCCAGCGTCGACATGTCGTCCGGTGATCCGGTGTAGGTCATGAAAATGCGGGACTGCTTGCGGGTCGGCAGGCCGGTACAGAAGCCCCCCTGTCGCTTGCCGCTGCGGTCCTCGGCTTCGATCCAGCGATCCTTGAACGACATACGGGCAAAGTCACCCAGTTCGCTGCTGAACTCGTCAAACGTTTTGATGATGCTGTCGCAGGCATCGTCGTAGCTGATCTTGTTCTCGCCAGTACTGGCCTGCGGCAGCGGGGCCAGCTGGTCGTACCAGGAGAGTTTTTTGAGACCGAGCAGTTGTGCTTTGCGTTCGAAAAACTTCAGCAGCGTCTGCTTGCGCTGGGAGACAACGTCCCACATGGTGTTGAGTGTCTGCCGCTGCATGCGGTTGTAGTGCAGCGGCACATCCAGATGGTCCTCGAGGCCGAGGTAGCGGTAGCGTGTGAGACGGGCACCGGCGATGTGGTTGAGACTGTCGGCACAGGTGTCCGTGATTTTCGTCCAGGCCTTCTCGGTAGCAAAGAAATTGTTCTGGCGGACGGATCGTTCAGCAGAGTCCATACGGACCTGTCCGACCGACTTGCGGACGAGTTCGCCTTTCTCCATCACTTCGACTTTGAGTTCGCCAGAGAGGCGATCGTACAGCCGACCCCAGGCGTGCAGGCCGTCGACCGAGAGGTCGGCGTACAACATCTCCTGGTCTTTGGGGAGTCGCAGATCAGCGTTCAGGCGGCACTCTTCGAGGAAGAATCGCACCCTGGCCAGCCTCTCATCCGCTTCGCAAAAGGCATTGAGATTGTCATCGGAGAGTCCGCGAAACGCGGCTTCAATGTTCGTGAAGACCTGATTCCGCAACGGGCCCACGGCAGCCAAAGCGGCTTCCGTCTGATGGATCAGCTTGTTTTCGGCATCGGCTGCGGCATGGCAGCCGACAAAAGCATGCAGATCGGTGCTGTCGCTGAAGATCTGGCTGACGCGATCAAGAAAATCGGCCCAGTGGCTGGCAGACTCCGCTCCGATTGGCGGCAGGGATTCGGAATCGTCGGCGAGGGCCTTCAGATCGTTGCGATACGTGTCGAGATGCTCTTTGAACTCAGCCGTCACCGGGTGTGGAAACAGTGAATCCAGATCCCAGGTCAGTGCGTACTTGTCTGCCATGATCGAATGGTCATCCATGGAATGCGTGGTGAAATGGTGATGTCAGCCAATGTAACGAGCGTCCGGCAACCCGGGCAAGCACGTACTCGCCTGAGTCACGCGAGAAGCAGCTCCGGTTCCCGAGAAAGGGGATTGACCGAGCACAAGGTGAGAAACCGGGGGATTATGGGCCGGTGATCAACAGACTGTCGAACTGGAGATTCAGGTTCATGCCGTTCCCCAGCGTCGTGTCGACGTTATCCGCCGGCAGATTGCTGATCGTACTCTGAATCGTGGTATTTCCGAGATCGACGTTGAACTGAGCAGGAGTGTTCGAAATCACGATCGGCGTGCCGATGGAACCATTGAGAATGGTCGTCGTGACCCCGAGTCCGCCTGAAACGGTATCAAGCACGATGCCGTTGGTCGGGCTGTTGTCGGAGCGAACCCTGTCGAACTGCATCGAGATGGCCAACGGATCAAGGTTCATCGCGGGTCCATTGGTCGTCATGATCGTTCCGCCCGTGTTCGACAGGGCAAACGTGGTGCCGCCTCCCTTGGTATCAACCAGCAGTCCGGTGCCGGAATCGTTGTAAATGTTGATATCGCCAAAACCGAGGTTCCCGGTTGGATCAATCAACCGCAGTCCGTCGCCGAGAACGTCGGTCGTATCCGACGAGTTGCCGATGGTGAGCGTATTCCCGGCCACCTGCTGAAAGCCGCCGGCGATGAGATTGGAGTCGAACGTGACGGTGTCGATGAGAATTCCGCCTGTTGCCGCAGTGGTAACGGCGTTGTCCAGGAATGATGTTACGAAGAACGTGCCCCCTCCTGCCGTTCCATCCAGGTTGGCTCCGGCCCCGGCAGAGGAGGCCATTGTGACGCTGTTCAAGGCGAGGATCAGATTCCCTGTGGAACCGCCATCAAGGGCCGCATTGAAGGCGTTCCCTGTTGCAGCGAGCGATGTCGTCCCTGACGTCGTGAACGTCAGATCCCCGGCCCCGGTTACGATCAGATCAAGACCGACGGCCCCAGCCGACTGGACAGTCAGATTGGTGATGGCGATTTCACGATCGTTGGCCCCAGTGCGGACTTCCACACCATCATCGGTTGCCGAGACCACCGTAATATCCGTCAAGGCAGGCGCCGAATCGTCGATCAGCATGCCGCGGCCTGCTGTTGAAGTGAGCCGCAGGTTGTCGAAGGTGCCCGAGTCAACGCCCGTAACGGTCACCGCATCGCCAACAGGATTGGTCACGACCGAGTTCTCGACCGTGAAGTCATTCACCGCATTCGCAGTCATCGCTCCAGTAATATCGAAGCCGGAGAACAGGGCATCGTTGGCCAGGGTCACATTGCCGGTAATGGTCGGCAGATTGCTGAGGTCGACACTCGATCCCGAGAACGGCAACATTTGATCGCCATACTGGGTGGCGACGGTCTGGACCGGACCGTTGGACAGGACGGTCGCTCCATCAATCAGCGTCACATCCTCAACAAACGTGCCGCCAAAGGGGGTGTAGATCACGCTGGTAGCGGCATCGGGATCGGCCAGTGCTGCGGAAAGAGAACCGTACGGACTTCCAATCGTGCCAGGGCCGACGCCCCCATTGGCGACGTGCAGGAAGTTGATGGGAGTCCCCGTGCTGTCGGTCGCAATTTCGCCGGAGTCACGCACCAGCGGGATGTTTTGAACGCGGGCGATGGGGTCGGTCAGGCGATCGGAAATATCGCCCGAGTAGTTGACTCCCCGCGTCCGGAAGAACTTGTGATCCATCGTCTCCGTCGCAGGCTGGTGTCCAAGGAAGCGGTGCGAATAGCGGAACGTCATCCCGACACTCAGCGTGCGTCCAAACAGGTTGTCATCCTGCAGCCGAACATCAACCCACGCGCTGCGATTCAGTTCCGCTTCTCCCCGAACCTTCCAGCCGGTGGCATTCCCGTTGCCGTGCCCGTTGAAGTAGTAGCCACCGCCATAGACGCGGCTGCGCACGTTGAGTACTTCCGGCAAGTTGAGACCCATTTCCAGATCGCCGCCGGTCATGGCGACATCGGCGCGGTCTACAATCATGTTGTGGCCGACAAACACGTTGGGCAGCGCCCCGCGAATGCCGTACAGGTCCGGGATGTAGACGTTGGCACGAAAATCGAGAATCGGCCCGAGGCTTTCGACCCCAAGACCAATCTGCCCAAACATATTAAGCCGCGTGGGCGTGTAGTCGAAAAAGCCATACACCCCGTAGATGCGATTGTCGGACGTGTTGTAAACGCGATAGGCCAGATTGAAATTCGCCCCAATTTGCCCATCGTCGTGAACGAGCATATGGCCATCGGCAAACAGGATGTCGAACGGGTCATCCACCTTGATCGGGACCATCCATTCAACATCGGTAAACCCCTTGTCGAAGCCGAGCCCATCGCCAAAACGATGTCCAACCCCAACTCGCTGAATAAACGGGGTTGCCCCATCCAGCGACCAGGGCTCGGGTGGAGTTTCCAAACGTCCCCAGTTCAATAGAGGGGCGAACAGCGAATCCGACTCCTGGGCTGCGCAGGTTGACCCCAGAACTGGAATCACAACCAGCAGCGCAACACACCAGAGTCGTCCGACGCCTCGCATTCAACCATCCTTGGAACTTCGGCAGATCCCGCCACTGCGCACGCTTTGCGCAGCGCGAGTTGCCGCCGCTGACAAGATGTATCGGTTGTGTCGACTACGAGGATTGAGTCAACTGTGCTGCCGCAATCGAAGTCTGAGCCAGACAGCGGCAAGAAAGAAGCGGGGGCCAGTTCAAATCAGCGTTTTCTGCCAGTGCATGCCCAGCATCATGGAATTCAGGCCGCTGCCAATCCCCAGCAACGCCACGCGGTCTCCGGCCTGAATTTGCCCGCGCTCAACCGCCAGAGACGCCGCGGTAGGCAATGCAGCTGCTCCGGTATTCCCCAGGAACTGCACGGTGGGAAAGTCTTTCTCCAGTGGAAGTCCCAGTTTGTCGAGCAGCAATTGACGATGGGCCTTTCCGACCTGATGGGTCACGATCTTGTCGACCGAGTCGTTCGTCCAGCCGAGTTCCCGACGGGTCAGTTCCCATGTTTCTTCGGCGAGAGCGACACCGGCGTAGAGCAGGGCTTCCGAATCGGTGCTCATTTGTGGGCGGCCGTCAGCATCGATTGAGTTCGAACCGCCTCCGGCACAGAGTTCGTGATGCGACGTATCGGCCCGGGCAATGCCGCCGAGCAGACGATTCCCGGTGCGGCTGAGCTTCTCGTCGCACAGGACGATGGCTGCCGAGCCAGACCCGATCGTCAGTGACGCGAATTCCAGCTTGATGGACTTGCGCGTTACATTTTCATCCCGCAGCAGTCGGTCGATGGTCCCTTCGACCAGCGGTCGGCCAATTTCTGTTCCGACAACGACGCCTGCTCGAATCCGCCCCAGTTCAATCAAATCAGCGATCAATGCCGCCCCGTTCAACAGCCCCAGGCAGGCATTGCTGAGATCAAGCACGAGGCAATTCTGAGGCAATCCGGAAACGGCATGGACGTATGCCGCTGTCGCCGGTTCCATCTGATCGCGACAGACGGAGCCGTGAATCAACGCTCCGAAGGCCTCAGGAGGAATTCCGGACTGAGCAATCGCTTTGCGAACGGTTTCGCCGCTGATCTGACCGGGGAGCGTCCCGGGATCGAAGAACCGGCGCTCGTGAATGCCGGTCATCAATTCCAGGCGACCTTCGGGCAATCCCAAACGTGTATACACCGGTTCCAGGCGGGCTTCCAGTTCTTCGGAAGTCACCACGTGAGGCGGGAGCGTACAGGCAATTGTTTCAACGCAGACGTGTCGATATTTCATGCCGAGGAGCGTATCGAGTCCCGGATGAAAAACAACGCAGCCCACCTGTCAGCCGAGGAGACGATCGGCGACAGGCGGGCTGCGGGTGAAATCCCGGGAGGGAGCGACTTTCAGGAGACACCGGCGGCAGACTCGACAATGCGAGCGCCGTTCAACATATCTTCCAGTTCCTTGATTTCGTTGTACTGGCGACGGCGATCAAGCTCGACCGCTTCCGTCCAGTCCATCGGCTCAAGTGCAACCGAACTACGAACATAACGCAAACCGCGGAGCAAGAGTTCCTGCTGCTTGCGGGTCAACTGCAATTTGAGTTCACTCATCGTGATCACTTGGGTAGCTGAAACGGTTGGGAATCAACCGCTTCGGATCTCTTCCGTGATCTCGCGAAGCGACTCCAGCCGTGAGGCTTTCAAATTGGGGCGCCCGTCAACTTTCTGGACGCATTCCTTACTTGGATCGTACTCGCAGCAGCAAAACTTTGCACTTCCGCCGCCGCACTGGACAACTGCCTCAACCGGCAGAATCCGCCGCACACATTGTGCGCAATCACTCTTCCACTCGCAATGCAATTCCTATTCCGTCGCGGACAATTGTCCCGTGCGAAACGCATCTGCAATCGCACGCGGGATTTCCGCCTCGGCCAAAATGACCTTCGCACGGTTCTCCTGGGTGTCTGCCTGACTTTCTTGCTCTTTTGCCACCGCTTCAGCCCGCCGTTGTTCGGCCTTGGCCCGGGCTACCCGCATATCCGCTTCGGCCTGGTCGGCCTGCAATCGGGCGCCCACGTTGTCTCCGACGTCGATGTCGGCAATGTCGATTGAGACGATTTCGTAGGCAGTCTGGGCATCCAGGCTCTTGCGAAGCACCGCCTGAGCGATGAGAGCGGGATTCGCCAGCACATCACGATGGCTCGCCGAGGAACCGATCGCCGAGACGATTCCTTCCCCCACACGAGCGATGATCGTGTCTTCGGTGGCTCCGCCAACCAGTTGCTTCAGGTTCGTACGAACCGTCACGCGGGCACGGGCTTTGAGCTGAATGCCGTCTTTGGCAACGCCATCCAGGGTCGTCCGGCCGTGACGGGTGTCCGGACAGTCAATGACTTTAGGGTCCACACTGGTGCGAACGGCCTCAAGCACATCACGTCCGGCCAGATCGATGGCGGCAGCCGTGTCCCAGTCGAGATTGATACGTGCGCGGTGAGCGGCAATCAGGGCCCGCATCACCTTGGTCACGTTTCCTCCGGCGAGATAGTGTGCTTCCATGGCCTGGGTGGAAATGTGATCCAGCCCGGCCTGCACACCGCTGATCTTCGCATCCACAATGACGTTCGGATTCACCTTCCGCAACGACATGAAGACCAGAGAAAACGGGTTGATCCGGGCGCGAGTCACGAAGGAACGCAGCCACAGGTTGAAATACTTCCCCAGCATGAAGAAGAAAATCAGGCCAAAGATGACGACAAAAAAGCCACCGATGACCAGTCCGACCATCCAGGGGGTCAGGTCGTTCCCCTGTTGAGCCAACAGGACGCCCATTTGAAACTGTTCAATCACGGAATGCTCCCGGCATCAGAACTGAGTTTACTCGAAACGCAGTTGAAAATCGTTGACGTCAACACGGCTTCCGCATTGTGACGGTGCCGCGTCGGGTTTGCAAATTCAAACAGCAAATGCCGAATGTCCCTCACCTGGCGGCCGCCGACTTCTGGCTCGTCTTGGGATTCGGAATCGGCTTCAAGCCGGGCAGTTCGATCGGCTTGATGCCCGTTCCGGCATATCCTTCAACCGGCTCGCCATCCTCGCCCAGCTTGCCCGTCACCCACAAGACGCCTCGGGAGACGAGACCGAGCCAGACGTCGCTGTTCATCGTTTCGTTGTGATGCCCCAGCGAAGTTCCGAACACACGGGCATTCCCAAACTTGTTCACCCAGGCGACGAAGTGATCCTGTTTGGTGTCCTCTCCGTAAGCGACGGCCAATGGCGTGCAATTGTCCCACACGTGTTCAATTTTGTAGAGCTCAGCCATGGAAAGTTCCCATTCCTTCGGAAAGTCCTTGAGCACGGGATGTTTGACATCGAGTCGGCGGACTTTGATCGGGTGGTGCTTCTCGTGGCTGCGCGAGGTGACACCAATCAACTCCCGCCACGGATCGGCTCCCGCTTCGGCGGCTCGATAGCTGTGCAGCGAGCAGTGAATGAAAATCCCAGGCACGCCTTTGAAGTGGGCCTGGGTAATTGACTTGATGAACTCCGGATCGGCGACGCCGCCAAAACACTCGTTGTGGACAATCACGTCGTACTTCGTGGCCCAGTCGGGATCACTGTAGGTCGAGACTTTGTGATCGCGTTCGGAGCCCCCTTCGTGCACAACGTCCCAGACAATGTTGACCCGCTGACTGATCCCTTCAGCGATGATGCGTTTCTGCGTCTCGTAGTCATGACAACAGCCTCCCGTGATGATCAGCCCTTTCAGAGGCTCGGCAGCCGTGAGGGGGGTGCTCACAAAAACAAGCAGCAGAATCGACAGTAAGCGCATGGTGATAACCTGTGGAAGACTCATCGTTCAGTAGTGGGCCGCTCGTGCGACCGTGGACGGGAAACAAAACTCAGTGAAAGCGGAAGTCCAGACTGCCAACGAGGGCCTGCACGGCCCGACTCCAGGCCTGAAGTTCGGTGGCGCCGCTGGCCATTTCCGACTCAAG
>JAGQPW010000068.1:0-19853 GCA_020426515.1 Planctomycetaceae bacterium
CGCGGGTCAGCATGGCTGGAGCGGAGTTTTGGCTGTGGTCGCGGCCTTTGTAGGCGTTGAAGTCATTGAAGAACATTCGCTTGGCCAGCCAGTAGGCCCAGCTGCGTTCGGGAATGGCATCGTCCGGGCTGTACTGCGAAGGGCGAATTTGCATCGCCTTCAGTTCTTCCATCGCCGTATGACGGGCGGTGCCGTCTTCAGCCTCGTGCGATTCCACAAGTTTCTGCAGCAGGTCAGGACGTTCCAGCACAATGCAGCCTCGCGTGGTATCGCGGGCCAGTTCGCGAAAGTCTTTCAGATACGGCGAATCGAGTTTGTCCTTGAGACTCTTGCCCTCGGCGTGGATGTTGTCCTTGGTGAACTGCACAATCGGGCAAGGCTCAATGCCGCCCCACGGATTGATGTGGTGCGTGATACCGGTGGCCGCCGGGCAAAGAGCCTGCCCTGCATGGTCGTAGTACGCATCAACGAAGATGATCGGCTTCTTCACCCGCATGTCGACCACAAACTTGCGAATACGACGCATCTCTTCTTTGGAGAGGCACAGGTCCGGATTGGAGTCCGGGCCCATCGGTCGGTAGACGTGGAACCAAGTGTAAAACACACCCATTTCAATCAGCCGGTCGACCCACTTTTCCGTCACGAGGTCATCGAGATTGGTCTTGCACACGCTGGTGCAGACGCCTGTAAAAACCTTGTTGTTCAAGCAGTTCTGGATGCCCTGCATCGTCTTGGAAAGCACGCCCGGTCGGCCGCGGCGCTCATCGCTGACAATCTCGGTTCCTTCCACGCTGATGAGCGGAGTGACATTTCCCATCCCCCGCAGCTCTTTGGCGACTTCGTCGGTCAGGAAGTGCCCGTTGGTAAAGACCTGAAAATAACAGTCGGGATGCCGACCGAGCATTTCCAGAATCTGCGGATGCATGAAGGGCTCACCGCCCACGATGCCAAAGAAAACGTTGCCGTTCGCCTTGGCTTCGTTGATGAGCTTGTCCATCGCCTCAACGTCAATCACCTGCTGCTTGGCGGAGACATCAACCCAGCATCCCTGACAGCGCAGATTGCAGGAATTGATAATGGAGATGTACAGGAACGGCGGGAAGACTTCGCCTTTTTTGAGCTTTCTCTTAAATCGCTGGACCGAGAGCGCCCCTTTGATTCCCATGTTCCAGAACAGTTTCCAGACCAGCCGCTTGTCCGTTTCCAGCAGCAGCCGCTTTGCCATACGCAAGTACATAGAATTCCGCCTCAATGGACATTCAGTCTTCGAATTGCCGCTCCAATTCTTCCTACACCTTATCCGACAGCGAAACCGTGAACCAGTTTGCGGGGTAATTCTGACGTTGGGCTGCCATTGAACCCCCGTGCGGGTTTCGCCAGAATCAGACGCTGCAATCGGAGTGTGACTCAGCCTCGTTTTGAGCAGGAAGGGAAGGATTCTCGTGGCAGACCCGCGTTTGGCGGCCTTGGCCGATGTTCTCGTTCAGCACAGCTGCAAGCTGCAGCCGGGCGAAAAAGTTCTCATTGAAGCATTCGACCTGCCTGAGCCGACCCTCGTTCTGGAGCTGGTGCAGAAAGCCACCGCTGCAGGAGCCGTTCCCCTCGTCCAGTGGCGCAGCAATCGCATTCTGCGATCGATCTACCAGAATTCCAGCGACGAAGGCCTCAAACTGATTGGCGATCTCGATCGCCACACGATGGAGCAGATGGACGCTTACATCGGAATTCGCGGTGCGGAAAACAGCAACGAATTTGCCGATGTCCCCGGCCCACAAATGAAACTGGTGCAGGAACGCATCTGGAAACACGTGCACATTGATGTGCGGGTTCCGAAAACCAAGTGGGTCGTGCTGCGTTATCCCACCGCATCGATGGCCCAGTCGGCTCACATGAGTTCCGAGGCCTTCGAAGACTTCTATTTCGATGTCTGCACCGCTGATTACGCGCAGATGGAAGTCAACCAGCGACCGCTCAAGGCCCGCATGGAAGCGGCCCGCGAGATTCACATTGTCGGCCCCGGCACCGACCTGACGTTCTCGGTCGAAGGGATTCCGGTGGTCGCCTGCTCCGGAGACCGCAATATTCCGGACGGCGAAGTTTTCACCGCTCCTGTGAAAAACAGCGTGAATGGAGTGATCCAGTACAATGCCAGTTCGTTGTACCAGGGAACCGTGTTCGAAGACATTCGGTTTGAATTCAAGGATGGTCAGATTGTTGATGCCGACTGCCGTGGCAAGCGGGATCGACTGAACGAGATCCTCGATTCCGACGAGGGAGCCCGTTACATCGGTGAGTGGGCGATTGGCTGTAACAATCGCATTCGCCAGCCCATGCTCGACACCCTGTTTGACGAGAAGATCGGCGGCTCCCTGCACTTTACGCCGGGTAACGCCTACGAGACGGCTGACAACGGAAATCGCAGCCAGGTCCACTGGGATCTGGTTCTGATCCAGACACCCGCCTATGGAGGCGGCCGGATCTACTTTGATGGAGAACTGATCCGTCAGGATGGTCGATTTGTGCCTCCAGATTTACATCCACTGAACGCAGGATTGGATTAGTCCGGTCGATTGCCTCGACGTGACTCCAATCAACTCTAAACAAGGATTGACTATGTTGCTGACGTCATTGCCGCAGCGTTCCGCGCTGGCCTGTGCTCTATTGCTGTCTCTGGCAGCAACGACTTTCGCTGCGGATCGCGTTCCCACCGAACGACGACTGCCAGCCAATGTGCTGCTGTACGCCTCCTGCCCCAGCGTCGAGGAAATGCACTCTCGCTTCCAGGATACGTCCTACGGAGCGCTGCTGCAGGACGGTGGATTCGATGCCATCAAAGACGAACTGATGGCCAAGTTCGAGGAAAGCTCCAAGGACATTGAAGCCGAACTGGGCATGCCGCTCTCCGACCTCCCCGCACTGATGTCTGGCGAAGCCACATTTGCCGTCATCCGTCCGCTCGGTCAGACCCCCGGCATCATCGCGACCATTGAGGTGGGCGATCACCGCGACATTCTCGACAAGCTGCTGGCTCGACTCGATAAGGAACTTCTGGCCAAAGAAGCGACCAAGGAAGTCGAAGACTACGACGGCACCGAAGTCATCGTCTACACGATTCCCAATGAAAAAGGTCGGCCCTTCAACCTCTCCTACCTCGTGAAAGATGGAGTCCTCGCGGTTGGCAGTTCGACCGCCGTGCTCGAAACGCTGATCGACCGCTGGGACGGCACCAATGCCGACTGCTTCGCAGAATCGGCCCTGTACAAAGATGTCATGTCTCGTGCCCTGCCCGATGCAGGAGCGGCACCCGTGTTCAAGTGGTTCTTCACACCCGTCGAACTCATCATGGCTGGCCTGTCGATGAACAGCGACACGCAAATGTTCGCTGCCATCGGTTCTGCCTATCTCCCCACGCTGGGACTGAACAAGCTCAAGGCGATGGGCGGCACTGTGGAAATCGCCACCGAAAAGTACGACTTCGTAACTCGTTCAATCACTGTGGCGGATCCTCCGGCATCTGGTCTGATCAAGGTCTTCACATTCCCGGATACGCTGACCGGACCACCAGTCTGGGTACCGGATACAGCCAGCCAGTACACCGCCGCTCACTGGGACCTCGATACCGCGTACAAAGCGATCGGGTCGATTTACGACACCTTCCAGGGAGCCCCGGGAGCCTGGGATCAGTTGATGGACGGACTGTCGCAGCAGCCCGGAAATCCTGGCCTGCATCTGAAGAAAGACATCATCGACACCGTGACCGGCGTCTTCCAGGCCTATTTCATCTTCCCGGACGACATCAATCCGGAAGAAGCGAAGGTCCCGTTTGATGGGGTCGTCAGCATTGGCGTCACCGACGAAGCGAAGGCGCTCAAGCTGCTGACGACCATTGTTGGTGCATCCAACGGTAACGTTACGGAACAGGATTTCCAGGGTCACAAAGTGTTCGTCATTACCAATGGTGACGACGAAGAACATGGCGCCTTTGCGATCTTCGACAAGCAGATTTTCCTGGGTGATTCGATTGAACGCGTGCAAAACGTGATCCTCGGTCGGACCGGAAACCCGCTCACCGGTTCCGATTTCTACAAGTCCGTGGCAACACATCTCCCAGAGAAGATGTCGATGACTTCGTTTTCCGATCCTACGAAGGTCACGCCAGCCATGTACGAAAAGCTGCGTGCCGGAGAATTCGACAGCGCACTGGAAGGAGCCCTCGACTTCAGCAAACTCCCTCCATACGAAGTCATCCGCAAGTACCTGCAGCCGAGTGCCTCGTACATGGTTCCCACGGATCGCGGATCGATGACGGTGAACTTCACTCTTCGCCGCAAACAGTAATTGATTGCTTCGCCAGCCCATGCCCGACCTGTCACTGCAGGACATGCTGAAGATCATGGATGTCGCTCGCGAGATGCGGCAGGATCGGGAGATGGTGCTGGAAGAACTCAGTCACGAGGAGCGAGTCAGCCGCTTGCGAGAGCGGCTGCTCGCCTCCACGGAACTGACCGGGGAAACCGCGACCCCCGAAGAAGTCGATGCCGCTATTGAGCTGTACTTCGACAACCTGCACACTTTTCGCGAACCGCAATTTGGCCTGCAGGTTCTGCTGGCACATCTCTACATCCGCCGCTGGAAGCTCCTGATCAGCGGAACTTTGTTGCTGGCACTGGGCAGCAGCCTCTGGTGGCTGTTCCTTGCCCCCCATGCACCTCTTTCCTCAGAAACGCAGCGGGCGGCAGTGCTCCGCCATCAGCAGGACGAACTCGCCCGGCTCTCGACGTCAGCACTGGAATGGGCCAGTGAACCCGCTGTCCGTCAGCAGATCAATCAGCTGACGGACGAGGCCCGACTTGCTCTGGGGCAATCCAACACTTCAGCGTTCGATGCGGCACAACGCGAGCTTTCCGATCTCGCACAACAATTGCAGGCCACCTACGAGGTGCGCATTGTGCAGTCGGGACAAAGCGCGGCCCGCCGTGATTTCACCGACGATTCCGGCACCCGCGTTTCCGGCTACTATGTCATCGTCGAAGCAGTCACTCCCGATGGCCAGCGCGTGTCACTTCCAATTCGCGACCGCGAAACTGGAAACACGTCCCACCTTGCCACTTGGGGGGAACAGGTTCCCGAAGCCGTTTACAATCGCCTGAAGGCAGACAAGCTCGCCGACGGTGTGCTGGATGAACACCTCTTCGCACGCAAGGAGCGCGGACATCTCGACTGGAACATGCAGCTTCCCGGTGCCGATGGGCAACCTCTCAAGCGTGGCGGGCAGATCGCCAGCTGGTGAGTGCGACTATCGCGTCACCGCTTCCAGTGTGATCGTCAGCCGTCCCTGCACCGAGACAAGTGACAGAAACTCGGTTCCGGGAATGGCTCCTTCGCCGGACAGTGCAGAATCGGTCAACTTGATGTATTCGCACGTCGTCCCCCCTCGCGCCCGCGTCCCGTCAAGAGGGACCCACATCCCATCAATCCACGCTTCGGACCACATGTGACCGATGAAGGCCTGCTCCGAAGGGGCATGCACCAGTCCAACCGCGACTCGGGCTGGTATCTTGGCCGCCCGCAGCAGCGCGGCCAGCAGGACGGCATGCTCGGTGCAGTCACCCGCACGACTCTGCGCCACTTCCAGTGCGGTCGCCATCGCCGTGGACAGATTGCGATTTTGAATTCGCTGCCGCACAAACTTCTCCAAGGCCACTGCCTGAGCCCGAGGCGTCGTCGCATCCCCGCGTCCCAGCAGGCTGAGTTCCTGAATCAGCGGCGCATTGCACTCCAGAAACCTTGTCGCAGCCAGAAACTCCTCGCCCGGAGGCTTTGCTCCCGTCGCGCTCTTCTCAGCTTCGTCGTCCTGCAGTCGTTTGACCGTCACCAGCAGGCTGCCATCGGGGCGATGCTCAACTCGCTGAGTCGGTCCCGAGGGAAACAGCTTCTCATCCAGCGGTCCATCGACCCGGACCACATAGGTCGCGGACCTGGCGGAGACGAGGTTTTCCTTTGTCCTGAGAGGAATGAGCGACGCCGTCAATTGATCGAATGGTTCAATTTCCTTAATCGCTTCAGCCTTGCTCACGCGGTACGTTTCCATCCCGATCAGCGGCGATACCGTCTTGACAATCTCCCGGGTTTTTGGGTCCACGAAAACTGTGGTCGTAATGCCTGGCAGCGCTGAATGCACCATCTCCAGACGGCCTAACTTCCGTTCCTTGCCGCCCCAAACGCCGGTGGACTGCTCGGTCAATGAAGACAGCGTGATCGTCGCTACCTGACTCGCTTGCGGATCGTACACCTGAAATTCGCGTGTCTCGCCCACCGGAATGACCTGCGATTTGATGAGGCGGTCCACATACGTGGGCAATTTAAGCTGGTCGGCCTGTGGAACAACCTGTTCGGTACGCTGACCTCCGGCAATCACCGTCACCCGCAGTTCAGTTCCGGTCCGCTCGCCAATCGTCTCCACTTTACTGTCCGGAGGATTGGACTGGACCGACTGGAAACGCAGCAGTTCCCCGTTTGTCGATTCTTCGAAGTGCATCTGAAATTGGATCTGCATCTCCTGACCAGCCCGCTTGAGCTGCATCTTCCCGAACGTCTCCGTCACAATGCGAGGCGTTCCATCCATCGTCACCACACGTTCCACGGCGTGGTTGTACCCGATGCGGTTGCCCTGCAGAGTCAGCACTTCCCAATACTCAATCGGAGATGGTTCGGCTCCCGTTGTCGGAGCTGCCACCAGCAGCAATAACAGGCTCCAGCAGCAGGCACGCATCGACATTGAGGGACTCCCTGGATTAAGCTGCGAATCACGCGGATTGAAATTCTGCCGCAGGAGTGTCTTCCGACTCGCCGTCAGTGTCAATTCGTGCCCTGATTCGCACCCTGGTCCCGATGAAGTGAATCCGCATGGCTCACGCATACACCCCCGGCCTGCAGGTGAAGGCGCGAACCCGATACCGGGCCCGTCGGTTGTTGCCAATTGCCGGCGAAGTCCTTGTGCAGCAGGGAGACCGCATCCAGGCAGAACAGGTCATTGCCCGCACCCAGCAGCCCGGCTCGGTCACGCCGCTCAATCTGTCGAACATCCTCGGAACCCCTCCCAGTGAAGTCCCTCGCTGCCTGCTGAAGAAAGGGGGCGAGTTCGTCGAAGTCGGAGAACCATTGGCTCGGACCAACGGCATCTTCGGGTTCTTCAAAACCACCTACCAGGCGACCGTTGCGGGTGTCATTGAGTCGGTTTCCAACGTCACCGGCCAACTTATTCTGCGTGGTGACCCCGTCCCCGTGGAAGTGAAGGCCTTCGCCACAGGCACGGTGGCGGAGGTCATTCCGGACGAAGGCTGCATCGTGGAAGCAACCGCCACATTCATTCAGGGCATCTTTGGGATTGGCGGTGAACAGTACGGGGAAATCAAGGTCGTCGTCGATCGTCCCGATCAGGACCTGACTGCGGCTTCGCTGTCGCCAGAGTGCAAAGGCAAAGTTGTTGTGGGCGGCCGGCGGATACATCGCGATGCTGTGACGCGCGCCATTGAAGCAGGCGCTGTCGCCCTGATTGCCGGGGGAATCGACGATGAAGACCTCAAGCAGATCCTGGGGTACGACCTCGGTGTGGCCATCACCGGCACGGAAACACTGGGACTGACGTTGATCATCACCGAAGGCTTCGGCGACATCGCCATGGCCGACCACACGTTCCATCTGTTCCAGACCCGGCAGGGTGCGGCGGCCGCCGTGAATGGAGCGACGCAAATTCGTGCAGGCGTGCTGCGTCCTGAGATTGTCATTCCATGGCTGGACGATGCGCCCGTCGCAGAGACCGCATCACGCGTGGGCGGCGGCGTCCTGGAAATTGGAACGCCCGTCCGCCTCATCCGCGATCCTTACTTCGGAATCCTGGGAGAAGTGGCTGCACTCCCCTCGGAACCGCAGGTTCTGGGTTCGGGATCGAAAGCCCGAGTGCTGGAAGTGAACACGCAGCAGGGTGAACGAGTCACCGTGCCGCGCGCGAATGTCGAAATTGTCAGCGAGTGATCTCGCCGCAGCGTCCTTAGCTCTTGGCCTTCAGGCAGGCCAGTTTGTGAAACGTGCGGAAGTAGACGCGGCCATTGCCAACCGCCGGTGTGGCGTACGAGTTGTCACCGAGCGGACTGCGTCCCAGCAACTCATACTTGTCGCCAGTCGCCAGCACGACCACTTCGCCATCCTCGGAAATGCAGAAGATGCGACCGTCAATGACGATCGGCGATCCGCTGAAGTTCCCGCCAACGCGAGCCCGCCACACATTCTCGGTCATGTCGCCCGAAGTGTTCACACAGCAGACGATGCCGTCATCGTTCCACAGGTACAGATGATCTCCGAACACAATCGGCGTGGGAACGTAAGGCAGGTTCTGCTCGCGGGTGGCCTTCACATGAGTCGTCGAGACATCGCCGCTGCCACTGGGATCAACCGCCACCATCAGCGTTCCGCGTCCCCCCTGCCCGCAGGTTCCCAGCACAAGTCCGTTGGACGTCACCAGCGGTGAAGCAACCGTCCGCTGAGGCAACTCCCCCGAGGACCACAGTTCCTTGCCGGTCTTGGCATCGATTCCTGCCAGACCAACCCCGCCGCTCAGACAGACGATCTGATCCTTACCCTCGACGGACAGAACGATGGGCGTGGCATACGAAGTCTTCACAAACTTGCGTTCCGATGACCACTTCAGCTGGCCGGTTTTCACATCGTAGGCATCCACGCGACTGGGGCCCCACTGGTCGTTGGGCACAATCACCATGCCTTCATAGATGATCGGCGAGACGCCCTGACCGTGCTGACTGTTGAACGTCCCCAGGTCCTTGGACCACTTCAGTTCACCCAGCATGGAGTAGCAGGAAACGATGTAGTGCTGCTCATCAGCAAAGGCAACAACCACATGTTCGCCATCCACCACCGGTGTTCCAGAGGCATAGCTGTTCTTCTTGTGGAGATGATTGGCAGCAAACTCCTGCGTCACCTTCCACAGTTCCTTGCCGGAATCGGCATCGAGACACAGCAGGGTCCGTGCCCCCTCATCGGTGCCGGTGGTGACAAACAGAAACTTGTCCCACACCACGGGTGATGAATGGCCCTTTCCGGGCAGGTCAATGACCCACTCGTAATCCTGCTCGGTCCAGGTCGAAGGGATTCCCTTCAGTTCGCTGATACCGGTGCCGTTTGGTCCTCGAAAACGAGGCCACGAATCCGCAACTGCGGTCAGATTCACCGCGAGACACAGCCCCAAAGCCACAATAGCAGTCCAACGCATTGCATCCCTCATCAACGTGTGCTTCCGAACCTGAACCCAATCTTCAACACAGCTTACAGATTACCGAACATTTATTCGAACATGTTCGCTTTCGACCGTCGAGCTTGAACTGAAAATGCTGCTACCGGCCCACCTGGAAGCACTTCAGAACCCGGTCATTGCGGACGTAGAAGCGTCCGTTCGCCAAAGCGGGCAACGCACGCACTTCGCCATTCAATACTCGGTGATGGGCCAGTTTCCGAAACCCTTCGGGCGACGCTTTACCCAGAATCAGATCCCCATCCGTCTTCTGAATCAGCAGTTTGCCGTCAGCAGAGATCAGTGTTCCGTAGCCAAAGCTCGGCTCGATCCACAGACGTTTCCCGGTTTTCAATTCCACGGCCTTCAGATCTGCCGGGGGAACATCTTCCCGACCATCAATGCCGTACAGAATTCCGTCTTCGTAAATGGGTGTGCAGTACTGAGCCGAAAGGACATCGTCTCGTTGCCACAGCATGTCGAAGTGTTGCCGGCTGAACTGAGCGTAAGCGGCCCCTACCCCATAACTGGCCGTGACGAACAGTTTCGCGTTGTCGATCACAATCGGCGATGCCCCATTGACGGTGGGGCCACGCTGACCGAAGGGGAATTCAAAACCAATCGCGCCGGTCTCGGCATCCAGCAGCACGCACTTGTACCGTGTGACCATCAGCACGTAACTGCGATCTTCGAACGCAACCAGCACGGGGGCCGAATATCCTGCCGGTTCCTGAGTCTGAGTCCAGCGGGTTTCCCCGGTTTGCAGATCGAAAGCGACCACCCCCGCTTCCTGACGACCGCCGCCGACATTCACAATCACCAGACCATCCACCACGATTGGACTGCTCCCTGCGCCGAAATAGCCTTCCAGCGCACGAAAATCCTCGTGCGTCTTTCGCATCCACAAACGTTCTCCACTCGCCAGGCGAAAGCAGCTTAGAACACCCTGAGCTCCAAACGTGACAACACGGTCACCTGAAATGACTGGAACACACAGCGGACCATCGCCGCCGCCAACCTGCGGATAGAACGTGGTGGCATGCCCCTGTTTCCACACGGACTGCCCATCGGCGGCATTGAGGCATTCCGTGACTTCCTGTTCTCCCTCCCGGTGAAACAGAATCACGCGGGGTCCCGCCACAGCCACACCTGCGAACGCATGACCCACGGGTCGTGACCAGACTTCGGCCGGACCACTGGCAGGCCATTCATTCAGCAGTTGCTCATCCGATGCTGCTTTGCCGTTGCGGTGCGGCCCCAGAATCTGTGGCCAGTCACCAGCGTCGAGAACCGTCGGTACCAACAGCAGGGCACCCAAGAGTACATTCCGCAGTCCGTTCACAAGTTGTCTCCTGTCAATCATGAGGTGCATCACATCATCGTCAGGAACCCGCTTTACATGCAATCCCGGCTGCAAATTCGCAGGGTCAAATCAACTGTGCGCGAATTGGATCACCGCGAGAAACGAACACGACCTCCAGCAGTTTCCCGCTGGCGGTCGCGAAATGTCATTCAGCCGGTCTTGTGATGCCTACGTAAACAGTGAATCGATCACATTGCCGTCGCGCACAATCATCACCGGTCGACCGGTATTTGTGTGGTATTCCTTGGTGTGATCGATTCCCAGAGCATGGTAGAACGAAGCGGCGGCATCGTCTGGTGAAATCGCCTCGTTGAGTGGCTCGGTCGCGTTCTCGTTCGATTCACCGATCACCCGCCCACCCTGAATTCCCCCGCCCGCCATCAGCATGAACATGCAGCGAGGATAGTGGTCGCGCCCACCCCGAGTGGTGTTGATCTTGGGGGTACGCCCGAATTCACCCGTCACGAAGACGGCCGTCGATTCGAGCAGTCCCTTTTCCTGCAGTCCAGAAAACAGTGCCGCCAACCCCTGATCGAGAGGAGGCAACAGCTTGGACTTCAGGTTGGTCCAGTTGTTGGAGTGCGTA
This sequence comes from Planctomycetaceae bacterium, assembly GCA_020426515.1. Taxonomy (GTDB): domain Bacteria; phylum Planctomycetota; class Planctomycetia; order Planctomycetales; family Planctomycetaceae; genus JACKHO01. Next base: position 11,254 of record JAGQPW010000068.1, read on the forward strand.
TCCCAGCCGCCGGTCGAAACAGTCACAAAACGCACGCCAGACTCCACCAGTCGTGTGGCCAGCATGCAGCTTTGACCGAACCCGCTATCGCCGAACTTCTCGGCGAACGCCGGGCTTTCCTTGCTGGTGTCGAATGCGTCGCGAGCACGCGGCGACGTAATCATCGAATACGCTTGCTGCGAGAACCGGTCGAGACCTTCCAGCAACTGGCTGCTGCTTTCGAATCCGGCGAACGCCGTGTCGAGCTTATTGAGCAGCCCCTGACGTTTTTCCACATCTTGAACTGTCATCCCATTGCTGAGCGAAATGCCGCGAACCGAGAACGGCTTGCCAATTGACGGAGTGGCATTGGTATGCAGCGGGGCGTATTGCACCCCAAGATATCCTGGCCGCTGATTGGAATTCGGAATGGAGACAAATGGCGGCAAGTCCGATGGCCCGCCAAGCTCCTTTGTCACCACAGCCCCATAGCCGGGGAATTCCAGCGATGGCAGAGGACGGTTGCCCGAGTTGACGTATTCCGATCCCAACCGGTGAGCGGCCAGTGTGTGGCTCACACCGCGCAGGATGACGAACTTGTCCATCTGCGAGGCCAGCAACGGCAGGTGTTCGCAAATTTCGATGCCGGGAATCTTCGTCTGAATTGGGCTGAACTCACCGCGATACTCATCGCTGGAGTTCGGCTTCAGGTCGAACGTGTCCATATGCGATGGACCGCCGGGCAAATTGATGAAGATGGCAGCCTTCGCCTTGGCGGCCGCATCCACCTGACCGGCACTGGCCAGCCTCAGGAACGAACTCAAGGAAAATGCACCTGCTCCCAGTGCACCAATTTGCAGGAAGTCGCGACGCTTCATCCCGTCGCATGTGAAGTGAACTGCCATTGTCGGTTCCTGTTGGAAAAAGCCTGCTGACGAGTCAGATGCATTCAAAAATCAATGAGGGAGGTGGGGGTGACGCGGCCCGATAAGAAGCCGCGTCACCTGGCCTGTTCCCCACCTAGTGATTCAACATGAATTCCTTGGTATTAATCAGCGCCCACACCAGATCTTTAACGCCCGTCAGAGAGTCGCTCTCTGCAGCGAGATAGCCTCCCGCCACGTTCCGTTCTTCATCAGTGGGCAGCCGGCTGAGTGTTCGCAGATAGGCCTGCGTGACGACTTGCTGCGGATCAAATTTTGCAGCCTTGGTATTCAGTTCCCTGCGAGCCGCAGCAGCATCAGCACGCGCTGACTTCAACTGCTCTTGTGCTTTGGCAGTCAGCTTTTGGTTATCGGCTTTCTGGGCCGTCTTGAGTGCTTTCTCAAATCGCTCGATGCGGGCTTCGGCAGCCGCCAGCTCCCGTTCAGCAGATTCGCTCTGTGGCTTAAGCTCGCGTGACAGCTGGGTCAACCAGCCGTTCTTGGCGGTCAACAGCAACTCGACATCGCGGTCATTGCGGGTGTACAGAGTCTGCAGCAGGCTCGCTTCCATGGATCGATCGCAATCGCAGTTGCTCTCGCGAATGGACCGTCCGAAGATCGCCAGAGCGTAGTTACGTCCGTTGTTGGCATTGTTGCGAGGCGGCGATGTTTCGCTGATGGCCCGTCCGCTGACACTCTCCAGGAACTTGGCGGCCTGCTCATCATTGAGCGTGGCGACCGTCAGGGCATCGTACGTCACTTCGGCAGGCAACCGACGCACGACTGCCCGACTGAAGTTGCGTTCATCAGCCGCGTTGGTGGCATTGGGCCGCCACGTTCGCTGATACGTATCGCTCCGGACGATTTCGCGATGCAGCCACTTCATGTCGTAGCCGTGTGCGATAAAGCCGTCGGTCAGGTAATCCAGAAGACCGGCGTTCGCAGGAGGGTTGGCCAGCGACAGATCGTCCGTCGGCTCCACAATGCCCCGACTGAAGTAATTGGACCAGACGCGGTTGACGAACGACTTGGCAAACAGCTTTGTGGGACTGTTCCGCAGCCAGTCCATCAGGGCGGTGCGGGGATCATCAATATTGGCCAGATCGACGCTCTGTTCCCCCAGCAGTTTGGCCATGCCAGCTTCCGGGTTGTCTTTCGACTTTCGACGCCGATTGTTGTCGGATGTGATCGTCACTTCCGGAAACGGGATTGTCTTGCCATCAGCAATGGCCTTTTCAATGGCCCGACGCTGGTCATTGCCGTTAGCCTTTCCGGTGATGCCGAGTTCTTCCAGAATCTTCTTGGATTCCTTGGGGTCACCCCGGCTGAACTTCACTCGGGCAAAGAACTGTTCGAACTGTTCGAAGTCCTGCTGAGTCCAGATATCGAATGGGTGCTTGTGACACTGAGCACACTGAATGCGGGTGCCCATGAACGTGTAGGCGAACCCAATCGCACGGTCTTCGTTGCTGACAAAGTTCCGGCGGCCCCAAAAATAGACCAGGCCCGGCTGGTCAGCATAGGAGCGGTCCTTGTCGCGGTAGTAATTGCTCAGCCGCTCACAATATTCGCGATAAGACTCCCCCGGGTTCCGACTGGATGCCGTCACGATGCCTTCGGCAATCTGGTCGTACGGCATGTTCTCGGAAACACGCTTCAGCATCCAGGCGTACCAGTCGGCTGACCCGGCGTTGCGATTGACCGGGTTGACATTCTGAAGCTGCTGATCAGAGCAGCCCGTCCAGTCACACAACCGGGTCGTCCACCACGCCGCATACGCTGGTGTCTGCAACAGTTCGTCAATTTTGCGTGCCCGCTTGTCGGATGATGCATCGGCGAGAAACGCTTCCACATCGGCCGCTGTGGGCAAAGTGCCGGTCAGATCGAGTTGCAGTCGACGCAGGAACTCGGCATCGGTGCAAACGTCCGATGGAATGATTCCCAACTTCGCCAGCTTGGTCTGCACGTGCTCATCGACGGGAGTGCGAGCGGCCAGCTTTGGATATTTCTCGCCAATCTCGTCTGTCACCGGGCGAATGATCGGTACGGGCACCACGGCATTGTCGTAGAAGACGACAACGTGCGAGTCTCCTTTGTCACCCGACGTAATCAATCCCCCGGACGTCACATCACAAATGGCATCATCGTTCGACTGAAAACGCGTCAGGCAAGTGACATCTTCCCGTGTTCCATCGGCCCAGACGGCAACCACCTGCAGTTGCCGCTCCTGACCGGCAGCGGTGAACTGGATTTCCGAGGGGGTCACTTCCAGTGCTTCTAACTTGACTGGGTCTCCAGCAACCGAAGGAGCGCCCCCCTTGATCCAGTTGAGGAACAGGTTGTATTCCCAACTCCCCACTTCCATCCGCTTGCCCCCTTCGTGAGGCTCAACGAGCGTGGGCTTCTGCAGGGCATAGCTGTCTGCGGGTGCCTTGGTATCAATCCGGTCCAGCAACTGTTCGTGGTCCATCTTGAAGTCGTAGCCAAACAGCGAGAGGCGAAAACCTCCACGCCCCTGGAACGAGCCATGGCAGGCCCGTCCGTTGCAACCCAACTTGCCAAGCAATGGCGAAAGGTGCTTCTGGAAGTCCGGAACCTCGGCATTGTCAGCAGCAGCAAAACGCTCGCTGGCAGCGGGAACCAAATCGGCTGCCGAGACCACAGCCGATGTAAACATCAGCATGACGGTCGCGAAGCCATAAAGGGGACAGGAGACTTTGTTCATAGAGCTCTTCAAGTCAACGTTTGAATGTGATGGCATCACTTCCCACCGGCTTCGGGTCACTTGGACCGGCGGACAGAAACAGACTTGCCTTTGACGCTTTTCAACAGCCGTTCAAGTTCCTTCTCCGCCTGCTCGTCTCCATTTTTCTTCATCTCGACGATCGAGGCGTCCACTTTGTCCAGGCGAGCCACAAGCCGAGCCCGCTCCGCCTGCAACTGTCGAGCCTTCAATTCCTGGCGGGCCAGCAGCAGGTTCTTCAATTCTGCCCGTCGCTCCTCCGGCATGCCGGAAACGCTTTGGGCCGTCAGCAGGCGAATCCGCGAATTGAGCTTCCAGAGATCGAGTTCCATCTCATAGCGATCCGGTGAGCGAGTCTGAACCCGGGCGAGACGTTCGCTGGCCTGGAACAGTTCATTGACGGCAGCCCCGTAGCGATGCTGATCGCGCCCCTTGAGCCCCGCCAACAGATCAGCCAGTTCCGGATGATGTTCGCGGGCAAATGCTGTGGCCGCCGCTTCCCGCTCCGGCAGAATCGACACCGCCTCAACCGGCGATTGCGCCGCCAGCAATGTGGCAACTCCGGCCCCAAGTAAAGCAATCAGACATCCACTCAATACAATCGATTTCATAGCGAGTCGGCTCCTCGTGATTCATTCACATCGGGAAGCACGCCTTCCGTCTCGTCCGCTGCGACAGTCATGACAGCAGCCAGCATCCAGTCCGGCACCGCCACTGTTTCTGCCACCAGATCGAGCGATTCTTCTTCAAAGCCCGGGGCGGCATCGACGGACTCAGTATCGTCCTGCAGGGACGACCAGACCGAAAGGACTCGGGCATCAGGCAGTACGGAAACCACCGCTCCTTCCTGAGAACCTAACGGCAAGAAATCGGCCTCATTCAACCAGGCCGTGACAGCCAGCAGGCCCGCAACAGCGACCGCCGTCCAGACGAGTCCGGACTTTGACCAGAAGCGTTGGCGACGGGGCGATGTCGTCGGCACTCCGCTGGCAACGATGGCATCACACAACAGTTGCAGTTCGGCAACCACGCCACACAACTCTGGATCGATCGCCAGTTGCTGTTCAAACGTTTCGACTTCCGAAGCGGACATGTCGCGGGAGACATAGCGATATGCCTGCCAGTCGCGATCGGAACTGAAGTCGTCGATATTCATAAGGAAGGTTTCAGAATCTGTTGCAGCTTCCTGAGGGCCAAACGCATCCGCGTCAGTACGGTCCCCAGAGGAACCTTCAATTCATCCGCAATCTGCTGAAAGGTTTGTTCGAGATAAATGCGGCGGCGAACGACTTCCTGCTGCTCGACGGGCAGCTGATCCAGGGCAACTCGTACCTGTTGGACCAACTCCTTCTGCAGCAGGTCTTCCTCCGCCGCAGGAGTGGATTCACGGCTTCGTGCTCCGGCCACCTGCGGGTGATTCCGTTGCTCCATTTGAGCCCGGCGTTTGATCTGCAGCGCTTCGTGAAACGCCACCTGAAACAACCAGGACTGCTCACTTCCTGCCTGAACCGCTCCACCGTGGGTAAGGGCTTTGGCAAACGTCGCCTGCAGCGCCTCATCCGCCCGATGACGATCCCGTAACACACTGAACAGGAACGCCTTCAGACGAGGCCCCTGCTCTGAGTACCAGACCGACCATCGCTGGGGGTCAAGTTGGTCTGAGAAGGGATCTGCCACACTGGAACTCGCTCTGAAGAGTGAGATGCATCAAGGGTCGCCATTATTTTCACAAAACAGACAGAATCACAACTTGGCCAAAAACTTGCCGCAACGTGCCAACATCAAGTCAGTTACAACACAGCCACCGGCCACCGCGGGAGATTCCACACGCAGAAACCCCTAAGGTGTATGTCGCCGCGCCTTGGATCGCCCACCGCGCCAGATGTCGTATTGCGGATCGGCGTAGGTCGCAAAGAAATCGTCCAGCTGTTTACGCAAGGCCCGTTGCCTTCCCATCTGTTCAGGCTGGCCATAGAGATTAAATCTCTCCTGAGGATCAACCTGCATGTTGTACAGCTCGTGCGGGCCGTCCGGATGCCGGGCCACAAGCTTCCAGTCGCCGTTCCGCACAGCACGGCACGTTTCCATCTCGTAGTACACAACGTTGTCCCAATCGACCTCCTCGCCACGCAGCACGGGTGAGAAGTCTCGCCCCGGTGACCGAGGTCGACTCGGCATTTTCTCGGACAGATCAAGGTAGCTCAGCACGCTCGGCAGAAAGTCGTAATTGCTGACGAGCAGGTCAGACGTGGTCGACGCGGGAATCCGCCCCGGCTGACGGAACAGCAAAGGCACCTGCATCATCAACTCGTGAGCTCCAGTGGGCCGAAAGTGATCGCCCATGCCCCACATGCCGTTCTGGCCTCCCATCCATCCCTGATCGGCGGCATACACCACCAGGGTGTCCCGTTCGAGCCCCTGATCCGCGAGTGTTTTCAGAATGACCCCGACTCCGTCATCGACTCCGCTGGTCTCCGCCGCAACACGTTCCATTGCCACCTGTTGATTGTGAAAGGCCTTGTTCGCGAACTGCCAGGGATGCATCGTGTCGACCGGAAAGCTGAGAAAGTGATGCCCACGATAGAAGTCCGCATGGCGATTCTGCGGCGGATGCTGCATCAGATTCCCCAGGCAATACGGCCCGTTGTAGGCGAGGAACAGAAAGAACGGTTGATCACGATGAGTGGTAATGAATTCCACGCCCTTTCGCGTCCACAGATCCGTCGTGTATTCGGCAACGTTGGTTACCTTCCCGTCTTCGATGATCGGCTGGTCATAGAATTCGCGTGTTGATCCATCGGGCTTGGTGATCCAGAACTCGAATCCTTCGGAGGGCGTGAGGTTGGCTCCCAGATGCCACTTCCCGCTAAGCCCGCAGGCATAGCCCTCATCGTGCAAGATTTCTCCCAGTGATTTGAACTCTTCCAGCGTGTTGTAGGCCTCAGGCCCCATCATGAACTTGGGGTCGAGAAACGAATGGACTCCATGTTGAGAGGGCAGCAGTCCAGTCAGGTACGTGGCCCGCGTGGGGGAGCAGACCGGATTGCTGGCCATCGCCCGGGTGAAGCGAATTCCTTCGCTGGCCAGCCGATCGATGTGCGGAGTGCGGATATCGGGATTGCCATAACACCCCAGCGTCCAGGCTCCCTGATTGTCGGTCAAGATAAAGACCAGATTTGGGCGACGGCCCTGTTCCGCGAAGGCAGTCACGGGGTACAGCAGACATCCCAGACAGGCGATGACAATCAGACTGCGAAGCATTTCGGTTCTCCCTTGGAAGAGCTGGGGACGTGCGAGGCCGGCAATGCGCTGCTGACTACTCTATTCCAACCGGCTGTCGCTTGTCTCCACAGCCCGCCTGCGGACGCTGCGGAAAGCAGCGGACGAATGTGCTAGCTTCAAGCAATTCAAGGTCACGTCCGGAAACAAGGGAGCGCACAAAGCATGGCAAGTCGAGTTGCGATTATTGGCTGCGGCAAGGTGGCCCAATTGCACGCGCAGGCTGTGCAGCAGATTCCCGACGCGGAACTGGTCGGCGTGTGCGATACGCAACTGTCGCGTGCGCAGTCATTTTCCGGGCAATATGGCGGACAGCCCTACGACAACGTCGACGCCTTGCTTCGGCACAGCAACTGCGAAGCGGTTCTCATCTGTACCCCGCATCCGTTGCACGAAGAGCCTACCGTCGCCGCAGCCCGGGCAGGAGTCCATGTGCTGATCGAAAAGCCGATGGCCTCCTCCCTCGCGGCGTGTGATCGCATGCTCACCGCAGCGCGCGAGAGTGGCATCAAGCTGGGGATCGTCAGCCAGCGGCGGCTGTTCGAACCCGTCCAGCGTATCAAGCAGGCCATTGACACCGGGAAGATTGGCAGACCGGTCCTCGGAACATTTCAGATGTACAGCTGGCGAGACGAAGCCTACTATCGCTCCGATCCCTGGCGCGGCAAGTGGGCCACAGAAGGGGGTGGTGTGCTGATCAATCAGTCGCCCCACCAGCTCGACATGTTGCAATGGTTCATGGGAGAGATTGAAGAAATCAGCGGGTACTGGGCCAACCTGAATCATCCGTATATCGAAGTTGAAGACACGGCACTGGCCATGGTCCGATTTCGATCGGGGGCTCTGGGCAGTGTCGTCACCAGCCTGTCACAGAAACCGGGCATCTATACAAAGGTCCACATCCACGGATCCAACGGAGCCTCCGTAGGTGTGCAGACTGATTCCGGAGCCACATTCGTCGCGGGGATGTCGGGCATCACTGAACCGCCGCTCAACGATGTCTGGACCATTCCCGGCGAGGAACACCGACTCGCCGAATTCGAGCAGATCGACCGAACCCAATTCGCCAAGGTGGACGCCACGAGTTACTACCACCGCCTGCAGATTGAAGACTTTCTGGAGGCGATTCGCGACGATCGTTCGCCGCTGGTCCCGGGTGAGGAAGGCCGCATTGTCGTGGAAATGTTCACGGCGATCTATCGGTCGCAGCAACAACGACGCCCTGTTCAATTCCCGGTAGCAACCGAAGAGGATTGAGCAGGGACTGACTGGTCAACGCGAGTGCGGAATCAATTGCTGACGGCTTCGTCCTGAATGCCGACATCAACGGCAGAACATTCCCCGGAATCCGCCTGGTTCCGCTCAACGCTCTCAAAGCGACTTCGATACCACCAGCGCTGCAGAAGATTCGTTCGGTGAAGATTCGGGAGATCCGCTGGCAACACATGCTGCTTTCCGCGGCGGGTCTTGAGAACAAGGGACCCATCGTCCCGCACTTCCATGACAACCCAGAACTTGTCAACGGTGTACGTATACTCATCCCCGTTGCGTGCAGGTATCACTCCTTGAGCACGTCGACCCGGTTTCGGGCTGTGCTTTGTTTTTCGATAGATGACCCAATCGCCCGGGTGGTACGTGCTATTCATGGGGCTGGCCTTCCCTTCGGCCAATGCGCT
>JAGQPW010000068.1:19949-30014 GCA_020426515.1 Planctomycetaceae bacterium
GCTGAAGTTCTTCTTAACGGAATTTTAACGCAATGGCACATCTGCCGCGAGGCCGGTACACTCTGCGTCCTCTGACAGACCATTGCCAACGGCGGAATTCTGATGGATTTGCACGCATTGTCCAACCTTATTTTCGGGATTATTGGAGGACTGGGAATCTTCCTGCTCGGAATGAAGTACATGTCAGAAGGGATGCAGGCCGTTGCCGGGGCTGGTCTGCGTCGCATGATTGCTGCCGTGACCAACAACCGACTCATGGCAACTGCCGTGGGCACACTGGTCACCACAATCATCCAGTCCAGTTCCATCACCACGGTCATGGCGATTGGATTCGTCAACAGTGGTGTGATGACACTGCAGCAGTCCATCGGCATCATCATGGGTGCCAACATCGGCACTACGATTACCGGCTGGATCCTGGTCTTGAAGGTGGGCAAGTATGGCCTGCCGCTGCTCGGAGGTTCCGCATTTCTCTACTTGTTTTCCAAGGGAGACCGCTGGCGATACTGGGCCATGTTCTTCATGGGCGTGGGCATGGTGTTCTTTGGACTTGAGCTGATGAAGGACGCCTGCGGAATCATTCGCAAACTGCCCGACTTTGAAATGTGGTTCCAGCGATTCACTGCCGACCACTACTTTGGCGTCCTGAAATGTGCAGCCATCGGCTGCATTCTGACCATGGTGGTCCAATCCTCGTCAGCTACGCTGGGCATTACGATTTCGCTGGCCGAAGCGGGCATCATCAATTACCCGACGGCTGCAGCTCTGGTTCTCGGCGAAAATATCGGGACCACAGTCACGGCGTACCTTGCATCACTCGGCGCAACGACAGTTGCACGCCGGGCCGCCTACTTTCACGTCATGTTCAACCTGCTTGGCGTGTTGTGGGTAACCGCCATCTTCCAGTGGTACATCGGGCTGATTCAGCAAATCATTCCCGGCGATGTCACGACCAACGTGATGGTGGACGACAAGCCATTCTACACGGCGGTCACGCCCGCGATCGCCGCCGCACACTCGGTGTTCAACATCTGCAACACCATCCTGTTTCTCCCCTTTGTCGGTCAGTTCGCTCGACTGCTGGAATGGCTGGTGCCTTCGAAGTCCTTCAAGGAGAAGCCGCATCTGACAGATCTTGATATTCGCATGCTGGAAACTCCGCTGCTGGCCGTTGAGCAGTCCCGCAACGAGCTGCTCAAGATGGGTGATGGCTGCAGCAAAATGCTGGCCTGGCTACACGACCTGCTCCAACAGGATGTGACAGACGAAGCCATGGCCCGTCACCTCCGGGACCGCGAAAAGATTCTGGACTGCATGCAGGACGAAATCTCAGACTTTGTCACGAATCTTCTGGCCGGAAATGTGCCCCACTCGGTAGCCGACGAATGCCGCCAGCAACTGCGTCTGGCGGACGAGTATGAGTCGGTCAGCGATTACGTTGACACAATCCTGCGATTCGACCAGAAGCTGCGCAAGAACGACCTGCGCTTTGCCCCGTCGCAGCAAAGCGACTTGCTACAACTCCACGAACTGATTTCCCGGTTCCTGCAATCCGTCAACACGGCGTACCGCAATCAAAACCGGCATGTGCTCACATCGCTGGAAGAACCAGCCAATCAAGTTCGCAAGATGATCAAGAAGCTGCGACGAAGCCATTTGGCCGACTTGTCCGAGGGGCACATCGCCCCGCAGGTGACAGTCGCATTTCTGAATGCACTAAATGCCTACGGACGAATTCGCGACCACGCCGAGACAATTGCGGAAGTCATCGCCGGAGACAAGTAGCCCGATCGCCACGGCATCGCCCATCAGCAGAATAGGGTCAGCATCCTCTTCGAGTTCCTCAGCGGCAGGGCCCGGCGCCTTCAGTATCGCGGAATGCTTTCATCCACTGTCTGTGACCAGGCATCGATTCCGCCGGTCATGTTCTGCACTTTCTCGAAGCCCTGACCGCGCAGCCAGTGCGTCACCCGCAAACTGCGCCCACCGTGGTGACAGTGCACCACCACCAGCCGATTGCGGTAGCGTTCGATTTCTTCCACGCGATCCTGCAATTCGCCCATCGGAATCAGCACGGCTCCATCGATCCGAGCGGTCTCGAACTCACTGGGCTGTCGACAGTCCAGCAACAGAAAGTCTTCGCCGGCCTTGAGTTTGGAGACGACACTCTGGCAATCGATTTCAACAGGAAGCGGGGCATTCATTGGGGATGCTATTCCAGTCACGCATATCGGTTCAGGTCTTGATTGATCCGCGATTCCGCAGATCAGCCTTCCGTCATGGAGGGCTCTTCAACTTCCGATTTCAAGGTGTACAGCAGGTTCTCACCCATCTTCTGCGAGCACTTCGGACACTTGGCTTTGGCAATTCCCTTGGGAGATTTGCCCCCCAGTTTTTCCTTGCTGCGCCCGGTTTCGCTAACGGTAAGACCACACGCTCCACAACGGTAACCCGCGACAACCAGTTCCACTGTGGGATCGGCTTTGTAGAAGGCGATGTTCTCGAGCGCGTGAATGGGAGTATCGGTGTAGTGGCACTTGTACTCAGAATGGACATGTTCCGGCGGAATCCCACAATCGGCTCCCAGTCCTTCCAGGTCGAACGTCTGAGCGGCCACCTTGACGAATTCCCAAAACTGCGTGATCCCCATTGAAACGTACAGAGGTTCCTTGGAATCCTCCGTGAACGGCAACTGAATGGCGATCCGACCTTCGCCGAACACGGGAATCCCGTGGAACATGGAATCGCTTCGCGATGCGGCAGGCTGCACGACTTTGAGTTCTGAAAGCTGATCCACCGAGAACACATACTTTTGTGCAGCCGGAAGTTCTTCCAGAGGTTTGCCATCAGCGACATGCTGCCGAACTGCTTCGCGAGTTTCGGCTTTCTTCTTGTCTGCACCGCCGCCAAACAGTCCACCAGCCTTCTTGGCCAGAATGGTGACGACGAGTTTGTCTTTCAAGAATCCAAAGTCGGCTTCAACAAACTCCTTGGCCAGGCTGTCGGCCTTCAGTTTCAGCTTTTCAAGATTCACAACATGCACGTGCAAGTCGTTCATCCAAGCCAATTCAGTCGATTTTTCGCCACTAGCCGCAGCGGCATCGCTTGCATCAGCTTTCTCGGCAGCCACCTTCTTGAACATCGGAGGATCGACGGGCACGATGAATGGTGCCTGACACTTGGGACACCGCCCGGTCTTCCCACGATGTGACTCTTTGACTTCAATTTTGCAGCCGTAAGGGCAAAAGACGACAAAACCACCGCCAGCAGTTCGGACACCCGCCAGCTTGCGTCCCTTACGGCGCTGCTTCGCTTCAGCCTCCTCTTGCCTCGCGATGTCCAACAGGGCATCGCCTCCCGTGGCCACGGAATGAGACACAGCCGGTGCCGATTCGCTCGGCTTTGGAGGCTGCTCTGTCGCCGGCTTTTCCTCAACCGGCGCCGGTTCCGGAGGCAATGCCGGCGCAGGAGTACTTGTGGACAGTCGATCAGAAGACTGAACACTCAGTTGATAACCTTCGTCATCGTCGTCGTCACCGGCACTCTGAATGTCGTCCTGAGGGATTTCGCTCAGAATGATGCGGTTCGGATTGGCCTGCATCTCCTGATATTTGACTTCCAACTCGCGATTCATGAACGCGCCGCAATTCCAGCAGCGAACCGAGTTCACGCGGACCATTTCTCCGCAGTCGGGACAGGGTTCCTCATTGGGATTTGGCGAACTCATGAACAACCTCAGAAACGGCGTAACCCGACCAGTCCATCAGAAAGACGGAAAAGGGCGGTCGTCGGGATGAACGAACGGAACACGGATCAACAATCAGGAACACCACGAATGCAGGGCACGAACAAGGAATAGCATTCGGGCAATCTGATAGTGTCTTAACTTATCGCTCGACCCGACACAATTCGACCTCAAAAATGAGCGTCGCATTGGGAGGAATCAAGTTGGCGACCCCGTCCTTGCCATACCCCAGCTCAGGAGGAACGATCAGCTTTCTGCGTTCCCCGACCTTCATGCCAGAAATCCCCTCCTGCCAGCCAGGAATGACATCCTTCAATGGCACAACGATTGGATCCCCGGTCCCGTAGGTATTGGTGAACAACGTTCCATCGACCAGTTGGCCCACGTAGTGCAGCGCAACAGTATCGCCTTCAGCCGCCACATCTCCTGTGCCCGGCTGAAGCGTCACCAGAGTCAACCCCGAAGGTCGTTTTTCACTCAGGTCCCGCAGCATGAGATTGCGAAACTCGACGCCACTGACGTGACTTTGGAGCCCAATCTGTCCCAGAGGAGGACGATCTTCCAACGAAATGGGACGGTCAATCTGGTCCTCGGCCGTTGTTTCCGCGGTCTTTTCATCCGGCAGGGTCCGCAGGCTGACCGAGTTGACCAGCGTTCCGTTGATCAGCACGTCCACTTGAGTGCCGACACAACGAATCTCACAGGCATTCCACTCACCAGCGGCATTCAACGGCGCCTTGGTGTGCGGGGCGGCCCGATAGTAAATGCTTCCTGTGTACTGAGCCCCACTGAGCCCGGCATACTTGGGTGCTTCGTCGTCGAGCAACTGGATTTCCATCCCCGAAAATGCCGGGTTGCCTTCGTTGGAGCAGCGAATGGCAACCCCTGAGTTTCCTCCAGCGGGCAGGAGATATTCGAAACGCAAGATGAAATCACTATACACCTGATCCGTTAGCAGCCAGCCAGCGCCGCCGCCAGTGCTCCGAACCGTCTGCCCCTCGCTGGTCCAGGCGTTCACTCGCCCCTCGTGGATTCGCCAGCCAGTCAGCTGACCTGGCGTCAGCAGAGATTTGAACGCAGCCTCATCCTCCGGAATGCCCTGAATCGCCGCCATCGTTGGAGAGGACTGCATCTCTGCTGCTTCGGGTTGCCCCTCAGAAGACGGTTCCGCAGGAGCAGCCAGACTGGCGACACGAACCACTTCGGGCGCATCGGCCACCATCGGAGCCGACGGTTCAGGCAACGGCAGTGCGGGGCCCACGATGTCGGCTGCCAGCAGCCATTCTCCGCTCAGCATCAGAGCCATCGACCCCAGCCCCTGAATGAATATTGAGCCAGAGCACCATCGCGTGGCAGGGAGCATCGCCTGAAGTGAGCGCACGAGTTTGACTTTCATTCCGGGGATCCCGATGGGCTTCAACGACAATTGACAAGACGCCGACGCCGCTACACGGGGGTTCCTGACCACATTCCGAAGGTGTCCTGCCGAATGTACGGAAGACTCCCGGTTGCCGCACCGCCAATCCGGGACTCGCCTTTCTCTTCCCGGAAGCAGCGGCCAAGTTTGCCGAAGATGCCCCACCTGAGACTTCTGATTCGCGTTGGACTGACGTAGAACGTACAGACTCACGTCCACCTGGAGTGTTGTCATGAATTCTCTGAGCAGTTCGTTCGACCTGGCCCTGGGGAAGATTCCCCGAAAACCGGAGACGTTCGCCGTCGCGGCAGTCGACCTGCTGTTGCGCACCGCCCTGACACAGCGAGTCAGTGATATTCATCTGGTTCCACAGGCAGACCGCACATTGCAGATGTACTGGCGAATTGACGGTGTGTTGACACCCATCGCGAGATTCGACGAACTGGCCGCCAATGTCATTGCACGCCTGAAGGTTCTGGCCGATCTGCTGACCTATCGGTCGGATATACCGCAGGAAGGCCGAATCCGCACGGGCTCCGATGAGAGCGAAATGCGTGTCAGCACGTTCCCGACCATTCATGGCGAGAAGGCGGTCGTCCGACTGTTCGTCGCATCGGGCCAGTTCCGCTTTGTGGAGGACTTGGGGTTTCAAGCTCCCATCGATCTACAGCTGCGACAGATTTTGGGGCAGACAGCCGGTGTCCTGATTATTGCCGGACCAGCCGGGGCCGGAAAAACGACCACACTCTACGCCGGGCTGAGAACCATTCTGCGTGATACGGACCACCTCCGCAGCATCTGCACCCTGGAAGACCCTGTCGAAGCCCTGATTCCGGGCGCCGCCCAGTCCCAGGTCAAACCGGGAACAGAATTCACCTACCAGCGGGGACTGGCTTCCCTCATGCGGCAGGACCCCAATGTCATCATGGTCGGCGAAATCCGCGATGCGGAAACAGCTGCGATCGTCTTTCAAGCCTCACTCACGGGACAGCTGGTACTGACATCGTTCCACGCCGGGACGGCGGCCGCGTCGCTGAGCCGCCTGGGAGACATGGGAATCGAGCCGTACGTCATTCGATCCGGATTGCAGTCGATTCTGGCTCAGCGACTGCTCCGGCGATGCTGCCCATGCCAACAGCACTCCAATGATTCGGCGGCAAGTGATTGCCCGAACTGCCATGGTTCGGGCTACTACGGACGACTTGTGCTCGCCGAACTCCTGCCGACCGACTCACCAGAACTGGCTCAGGCGATCCTCACCCGCCAGTCAGCACAGGTCCTGGAACAGTGTGCCATTGATGGAGGAATGCAGCCTCTCTGGGACGCAGCAACTCAGGCTGTTACCGACGGACTGACCACGCAACTGGAGTGCCACCGAGTCCTTGGAGTGGCCCGCCAGGCGCAATAAAAAACAGCCGCCAGATGATCTGGTGGCTGTTCTGAACTTGCTTCAGGTGTATTTCCCCGAACGCTTAACGTCCGGTACGTGACGTCCGTGGCGTTTCTGCGGCGGGCTGTTCCGTTTCCGTCTTGGCCGCATACTCGGCTGCAGCAACCACGGCCTGAGCCTGCACCAGCTGTTGACGGGAGAAGTACGGGACATCCGCTGCGGCGACGCGATTGTACTGCTTGTTGGCGAGAGCGTTCCAATCCATGCCGCTGGCCACATTCCAGGCGGCTGCCTGAGCGGCACCCGTTTCCAGTCTGCCGGTCCCGACCATCACGATCAGCTTTCGCAGGATCGGATCCTGCGTGTATTCCTCAACAGAAATGACCTTGTATTCAACGCGGGGATTCGGCTCCGACTTACCGTGTTCAAGGCAGACGGACGTCATCTTCAGGGCAACAGTCCGCTCCGCAGGAATGGAGAAGAACCCCCCACCACCGCCACCGAAGCCGCCGCCACCACCAAGGCCGCCACCGCCGAGGCCGCCACCGCCGAGGCCGCCACCCACCGCCTGCTGCTGGCCGCCACCCTGCTGGCCGCCGAGACCGCCGCCGCCAAGGCCGCCACCACCAAGTCCACCACCAGCACCACCAAACTGGGCCGAAACCGGCACACCAACAAAACCTTCCGGCACATGCACGGTGAGGGGCTCTTTCCCCTTATTGGTGAGCAGCAGGGTCCCTTCGAGGGAGCTCTTCGGAATCAGCTTGGCCTCAATGGCGTCTTCGGCAATGGCCTCAAACATGCCAATCTGAGGGGCATTCGGGTCGAACTTGGGGTTGGTAATCGGGCGCTGAGGAGTCGCTGCCGATGCCGGGGCAACAAGTCCAAGGCATGACAGCAGAAAACCCGTGATGAGCAGTGGTCTCATCCTCATTCTCCCAAAACATGGAGCCAGCTGGTATTCAAATGCAGCGGTTCCGCGCACACCGGCGCATTGAAGGAAACGCAACTCTGATGTTATCGAGAGCGAGAGGCGCCATTCAACGACGACTTTTCCCGGATCGCAAGTTTCTTCTGGATTGCCGATGCAGCTCCCGGCACATCTGTTAGATGGCAAATCGACGGAACCGTCCGTCGAACGGACAACGATTGCAATCGCGACAATCCCTAAAGGCAGAAGCCCCTTGTTACTGCGAAATCTCCGCCATCTCGCCCGAACATCTCTCTCAGTCAATCCTTTCCATAGTTTCGCTTCTGGCAAATTGGACGGTTGAGGTAGCCACCCGGGGTCTCGGGAGAATATCCTGCGGACTCAGGACACTCATTCACCTTCAGGCGTCCACTCTGTAGCAGAGTCGCCGGCGCCAGGACGACGGTCACAGGTAGAAATCTCATGAAAGTAGCAATCATCGGTGGTGGAGGCCTCGTTGGCTCCTGCGCAGCTTCGGCCCTGCAATTTGGTGGTATCGTTCGGGAAATCGCACTGGTTGACGTCAATCTCGATGTCGCCGAAGGTCAGGCCCTCGACCTGCTGCATGGTGCCAGCCTGATTTCCGACCAGAAGATCTACGCCGCCACCTCGTCCACCGTCTCCGATGCCGACGTCATCTGCATCACCGCCGGACTTCGCCGCAAGCCCGACGAGAGCCGCCTCGACCTGATCAACCGCAACGTCAGCCTGTTCAAGAGTCTGCTCGGCGATGTGAAGAAAGCCGGGTACAAGAAGGACGCCATCATTTTCGTGGTCTCCAACCCCGTCGATGTTCTGACCTATCTGGCGATGCAGGAACTTGAACTGCCACCACAGCAGGTCATCGGACTCGGCACGGTCCTGGACACCACCCGCCTGCGAAGCCTGCTGGCCCAGCAGATCGATGCCCCCCCCAGCCAGGTACAGGTCACCATCTTCGGCGAGCACGGCGACAGCATGGTCCCCATCTGGTCGCACGCCCAGGTCGCTGGCCTGCCCCTCGACAAGTATCCCGGCGTCACCGCCCAACTGATTGCCGACATCGAAAAGAAGACCCGCGGGTCCGGGGCCGAAGTGATCAAGAAGAAGGGGGGTGCCGGTTTCGCCGTCGGAGCCTCCATCGCGGACGTCATTCATTCCATCGCTCTGGATCAGCACCGCATTTTGCCAGTGTCCAGTTTGCAGAACGGCGCCTACGGTTTACAGGATGTGTCCATCAGCGTTCCGACCGTCGTGGGACGAGCCGGAGCACTCTCGCACATCGAAATTGAACTGTGGCCGAAAGAACAGACCGCTCTCCAGCGCTCCGGACAGGTGCTGCGGGAAACCATCGACAAGGTCCTCGGCTAAGTCCTCACATTGCAGGTCGAGACTCCATGGGGGTGCCGCTGGCTCTGCCAGTGGCACCTACTGTGATCAATCGACAAGAGAAATCGCTCTGGCGGAGCCAGACGCCCCCGGCATGACTGTGCTGGCAGCATGCCAACTCAACCCTCATCGGAAGCCGCCCCGTGTCGGGAACCGGTTTTCGCCCTTATGAACGTCAATTGAAAATGTCTGCAACCAAGAGTGTTCCCGATCTGCAAGGTCGGTTCGGTGAGTTCGGTCGGCGATTCGTGCCCGAGACGCTGATGCACGCGCTCGAAGAACTGACCGCCGAATACGCCCGCGCCAAACAGGACCCCGAATTCCTGTCGCAGCTCGATCACATGCTCAAAACGTACGTGGGCCGCCCCAGCCCGCTGTACTTTGCCGAGCGCCTGACCGAACACTGCGGCGGCGCCCGCATCTACTTCAAGCGGGAAGACCTCAATCACACCGGCGCCCACAAGATCAACAACACCATCGGGCAGGCCCTGCTGACGCTCCGGATGGGCAAGAAACGCGTCATCGCCGAAACCGGAGCCGGACAGCACGGCGTCGCCAGTGCTACGGCCTGTGCCCGCTTTGGCCTCGAATGCGTGGTTTACATGGGAGCCGAGGACATTCGCCGACAGCGGCTGAACGTCTTTCTCATGCGCAGCATGGGTGCCGAAGTCCGCTCCGTGGAGTCGGGTTCAAAAACGCTGCGTGACGCCGTCAACGAGGCCATGCGGGACTGGATGGCCAGCGTCGAAACCACGCACTACATCATCGGCTCGGTCATCGGCCCGCACCCCTTCCCGATGATGGTTCGCGACTTCCAGTCCGTTATTGGCAAGGAGTGCCGCCAGCAATGCCTGGAAACGCTGGGCCGCCTGCCAGACGAAGTCATCGCCTGTGTGGGCGGGGGGTCCAATGCCGCTGGTATCTTCTATCCATTCATCGAAGACTACGATGTGAAGTTGACCGGCGTCGAAGCGGGCGGCCTCGGTTCCGCTCCGGGTCAGCACGCCAGCCCGCTGAGCTACGGTCGACCCGGCGTCCTGCACGGCAGCTACAGCTACGTCCTCCAGGATGACGACGGCCAGACGATGGACGTCCACTCTGTCTCCGCCGGTCTCGACTATCCCGGTGTCGGCCCCGAACACAGCTACTGGAAAGACACCGGCCGCGTGCAGTAC
>JAGQPW010000069.1:0-12996 GCA_020426515.1 Planctomycetaceae bacterium
CGAACGAACTACTCCTGCGGCCTCACCAAAGTTTCGAAGTTCCGACAACGTCCAGAGATCCTCTTCGCCGAGCAGTCGAGAATCGCGTCCGGCGTTTCAACCTCGAAGCAACGGTCCCAGCTCGAACTCCGGGAACCAGCGTTCCTTCAGCGGCCCGTCACGTTCCTCGGACAGACCCGCGCGTTCCTCGGGGGGACCGTCACGCCAATCGGGCGGTAAAGGACACAAAGGGAAGTAACTGAGCTTCGTCGCCGTACTGCACCGCTCGAACGGCGAATGAGTTACCTGCAAACGAAAAACCGGCTCATCTCTACCTGAGATGAGCCGGTTTCGTTTTCAATGGGGCCAGGCCTCATGACAATCAGACAGGCACCGGCAGTGCGATTTCTTCCACTCGCTTGGTGACTGCACAGCCGCACATCGGTCCGGGCGAACGATGGTCGCAATTCCGGATCACGCACGAGACGATGGTCGCCAGCGGTTCGGGGCAGACAACTGCAAATGAACGACCGCGACGCAGTGGCTTCCTCAACGCAGCAGCAACGCGGGCATAGGCTTCTTCGCAGGTTTCCCCCTGCGGTGGACAGACGGCATCAGGGGAATCGTGCCACTGCTTGAACACGCGTGGCTGGCGCGTGCGGATTTCATCCAGCAACAGCCCCTGCCATAGTCCCAGATCCATGTTCACAAGGTCCTCGACGACTTTGACATCGGTATCGAGGGCATCGGCGAGCGCAGTCGCGGTGGCCAGTGCAGGCTCCGTACCCGATGTGTAAATCACATCAAGGTCCGTCCCTTTCAACTGCTGAATCATTTGACCGACCTGCAGACGACCTTGAGCGGTCAACGGCAGACTCAGTCGCCCGGCGATGCGCGACTGGGCATCGAATTCCGTTTCACCGGGACGAATCACAAAATACGACATTCTGGACACCTGAAAACAGGTTACCCTGATGACCGGGCGGAGAGAGCCAGTTCACGCATGGTGCGCATGGCAGTCTCGTAACAAGGTTCATCGAACACCGAACTCCCGGCGACGAAAACCTCCACTCCGGCCTGAGCAGCTTCCGCAATCGTTTTGGGACCAATTCCACCGTCAATCGACAGCAGCACTTCGGGACCAAACATCTCACGCAGCTGATGAACTTTTGGCAGCACTTGAGGCTGAAACTTCTGCCCCCCAAAACCGGGCTCCACACTCATCACGAGCAGGAGATCACATTCCCCAACAGCGGCCTCGACGGCGGCGGCAGGGGTACCGGGATTCAGGGCCAGTCCCGCTCCACAGCCAGCACTGCGAATACGTCGCAGCAACTCAACCGGGTCAGGAACTGCCTCAATATGAAACGTGATCGCATCGCACCCCACCCGAATGTATTCATCCAGGTACTTTGCGGGGTCGGAAATCATCAAATGGGCATCAAATGGGAGCGCAGTGCATTCACGCAGCCGCTCAATCACCATCGGGCCATAGGAAAGATTGGGAACAAAATGTCCGTCCATCACATCCAGGTGCAGCAGCTCGGCCCCCGCCTGCTCCAGTAATTGTACGTCCCGCTGCAGGTTGCCGAAGTCGCATTTCAGCATCGACGGCGCGATCAGCGGCAATTTCTGCCGCAGCGTCTGTAGACTGATAGGCTGATGAGATGACATGACGTTGATTCTCAGAGAATCGCAGAATGGTCGAGCGACCTATGGAAGTGAGATCGGGAATTGTGATTCGATTCGCCATTCGAGTCCAGAGCGAACCGTCTGGTCACAAGTTGTCCGAACTATTTCCTGAGATCTGGGCTTGACCTGAAAATCGACTGATGACCAGTCCAAACACTCCGACGAAACACATTCCCATGTGTCGATCCATCGGGCTCCTGAAACAGCAAACCGCAGCCGGCATGTGAGCCGACTGCGGTTTGCGAATTCCATAGGCTGACGGCTTACAGCTTGGCCAGACGGGAAATGAGGTCGGCAGTCCGGTTGGAGTAGCCGTATTCGTTGTCGTACCAGCTGAGCACCTTCAGCAGGTTACCGCCAATCACCTGAGTCCAGCTCGCATCAAAGATGCTGCTGTGCGGGTTGCGAACAATGTCGCTGGAGACGATTGGATCGGTGACGTACTGCAGAATGCCCTTCAGCGGACCTTCAGCGGCTGCCTTCATCGCGGCGTTGACGTCTTCCGGGGTGACATCCTTGCTCATCAGGGCGACGAGGTCGGTCACGCTGCCGACTGGCACTGGAACCCGCAGAGAAATCCCGGTCAGCTTACCGTTCAGCTCAGGCAACACCTTACCCACGGCAGAAGCAGCACCCGTTGAGGTTGGGATGATGTTCACACCGGCAGCGCGGGCACGACGGGGATCGCTGTGGATCTGGTCGGCGGTCTTCTGGTCGTTGGTGTAAGCATGCACCGTGGTCATCAGACCCTTTTCGATGCCGAAGTTCTCGTGCAGCACCTTGGCCATGGGAGCCAGACAGTTGGTGGTGCAGCTGGCATTGGAGATGCAGTCATCAGCAGCCGTCAGGTCCTGGTCGTTCACACCCAGCACGATGAGCTTGGCGCGGCCCTTGGAGGGGGCGGAGATCACAACCTTGCGGGCACCGGCCGTCAGGTGGCTGTCGTAGCCAGGCTTGTCGGCGGTGGCTTCGCTGGTGAAGAATCCGGTCGATTCCAGAGCGATATCGACACCGAGTTCTTTCCAGGGGAGTTCGCGAGGATCGCGCTTGGCAACGACCTTCACCTTCTTGCCGTCGACGACAAGGCTGTCACCATCGACTTCAACGGTGCCTGGGTATGGACCCTGCACGCTGTCGTACTTCAGCAACATGGCGAGGGCTTTCGGATCGCCCAGATCGTTGATTGCCAGGATGTCGAATTCGCCCTGACGGGCCATCATCGCGCGGAACGAAATACGACCGATGCGACCAAAACCATTGATACCTACAGCAACTGCCACGGGACGTTCCTCCAACTGCGATGGTGTGCAAATTCAAACGGGCGGAATTCTAGTGGTCTGCGGAGCGCACCTTCAAGCTAGAAGCTGCCACAACCTCCCGCAACACATAGACCTGCGCTGATAGCTCGCGCGTAAGCGATTGCGGGTTCCGCAGTTAGTCCTGCGTATCAAGAGTGGGAAAATGATTGGCCAACCCGCTCCGCAGCCGTCCGTGCAGGTGTTCCGGGTCCAGCTGATCGACAGCTTTCTCCAGTGAACTGATACTTTTGCCGGGAATTGCGATGTGGACCACAGGTTCGCCGGGCTTCACCGCCGGCAGCGTCGTCATCCCCAGGATCAGGCCATCGACCGGGCTCTCCAGGATGTTCTGATGGTCACCCAGAATCCCGAAGTTGGACGCGACCGCCTGGCCTTTATGGACGATGTCTCCGGGACTGACGTGAAACCGCAAGAAGCCCCCGACCTCGGCTCGAACCCAGGTTGTCTTGCGAACCATTGACTGAAAGGGGGGATGGATCTTTTCCCCGTCCAGCATCCCCAGTTCGATCAGAATATTGCGGACGCCACGAACACCGATCTCCAGCATGTCCGAATCGACCTTCAACGGTTCCCCCGCTTCAAGAATGATGGTCGCACATCCCACTCGGCACGCCTCGCGGCGCAGCGAACCAATGGGACCAGAACCATCAATCACCAGTTCGCATCCGAAAGCCCGCGCGATCCGGCGAACCTCAGGGTCGTTCAAGTCTCCCCGCACGTTGGGAAAGTTGATGCGGGTCTTGGCTGCGGCATGCAGGTCGATGCCGTAGTCACATTGCTCAATGACTTCGCTCATCATGATGCGGGCAATGCGGCTCGCCAGCGACCCCGACTGTGCCCCGGGAAATTCCCGATTCAGATCGCGGCGATCCGGCAGGTATCGATCATGGTTCTCGAAACCAAACACATTGACCACCGGCAACAGAATCAAGGTTCCTGCCTTGATGGGGAGGTCGCCACCAGCGAGCAGATCGTGAATGATTCCGGTCCCGATCACTTCATCGCCATGAATCGCCGCCGAGACAAACACCGAAGGCCCCGGCGACTTCGCCCGAATCACTCGCGCGGGTATGGAAACGTCGCTCCCGGTGTAGGTTTCTGAAATCTTGATCTGAACGTTGCAGGTTTCGCCTCGACGAACCGCAACACCCGCCAGTGAAAACCGAGTTGAGCCAGACGGCATGGATGTCTCGTCAAGGTGCCTTAAGAATCACAACGACTATTGACTGACCATCAGCGGAGCGGATTGACGAACCGAGGCCAGTGGAGCGAGAGGCTCGCACTCAGGCAGCGATTCGGGAAACCGCTGGCAAACCTGCGTTGAGAGCGATTTCCCCTCTGCAGGACCGCTCACTGGTGGCGACACACTCGGCTCGGGATCGGAAGATCCCGGTCGAATCGGAACCGGGACTTCAGCGGACTCCTGCAGATCCCCTCGCATCGTCAACAACGTGGAGAGCTGCCCTGCCCCCACCTGTGTGGCGACGGCCTGAAGCAGTGCCCGATGGGTCTGACCCGGCTCGAGTCTGGTAATCTGATGCTGCACGGACTTGCCATACCGATGCTGAAATTCCGGCGACAGGTCGACTTTGATCACAACATCCTCGGCGGCGGCGGTTCCGGCATTCGAGACTTCGAAAACCAGCGACAGCAGATCTCCCTGTCGAAGCCGACCAGCCTCGCTGACCGTCAACCTCAAGTCAGGACGACCGGGACTCACCGGTTCGGGCATGGGCATCGGACGCGGTTCGGGCACAGAGTTGGAAGGCTGCCGCACGTAGGCCGATGCCCCCACTGCCGTCGTTGCATCCAAAGACGTCTCTGAGGCCACTTCGGTCACTTGATCCGGAAGCAGCGTGACCGTCAGCTTGCGGAGGTCTCCCGGAGGCAATTGATTCAGCCGCCAGACCAGTTCGTCTGCCTCCACCTGAGCCACAGGTTCCACGGCCGAAATACGGTGCAATGCCGAGAGACGTTCACGGACCGTCACACTGGGAATCACATCGCCACTCACGTTCCGCACAAAAATCCAATAGGTGTATGGCGTTCCAACGGAGGCCGTCGCGGACATCACCTTTTCAATTTCCAATCCCGCCAATCGACCGCTCGCCACGGGTCGCTGCGCATCAACTTCATTCGAAGCAGTTACCAGAACCGGAGTAACGGGCAAATCATGCAGACGCAGGAAATAGGGCTCGAACCGCGGCACGGAGAGCCGATCCAGTGACGTGGCCTGCCATTGATCCGACAGATTCAGGGCCGCCAGATTGATCTCGTGAAGATGGGGGCGAGACACGATAGTTTCGACAGCAAGCTGATCCCACGCTTCGGGCAGTCGCGTACGGACGACGTCCACCATTAAGCTGGAGCGAGACGCCGGTACCGGCTCCGCTTCCGCAGGTTGCTCACTGACCAGAGGCGCGGGCGTCGTCACCTCAGTGACGGCAACCGGAGCGGGATCGGACCAGACAAACAGCAACACGGCCAGCATCAATCCTGCGGCACCGGAAACGGCCCCAATCGTCCACGCCGGATACCAGCCGGCATCCTCATGAAAGAACCGCTCCACCCGCAATCCCCACCTTCGGAGAGTGAAGTAGATCGCGGCCAGATCGGGAAACAGGTGTTTGGGGCGAGGAATGCGTCCACGTGCGGGCACGGGGGGGCTCCTTCCAACCGTCGCAGGGAACAAAGGGAAATCACATAAGGCAATCCGCAGCTACTGGTTCCGGATCGACCTCAAATGTTGAAATAGCAGATTACGGGGACTGGGGGAATACGAAACTCGAAACCGCACCGATCCTGCAATCGCTTCCGGTGGGCCGCGCAACTGGCGGGTACTACCGAATCAGTCCAGACAGCGCCTGATTCAACATGTCTGGTCGAGCCAGCCGCGACCGCCAATCGCATGGAATCCCCTGCTCTCCCCACCGGGCTCCGGCCAGCTGACCACAAACTGCGCCGGTCGTGTCGGCATCGTCCCCCAGATTCACAGCCGCCAGCACCGCATCTCGAAAACTGTTCGCGTGCTGGAAAGCCCACAAAGCGGCTTCCAGGCTTTGCACTACGTAACCAGTCCCCCGAATGTCCGGCGGCTGTTTCGATCGAAAACTCCCGGCAGCCACGTCCTCCACCGCAGGATGCAGCGGTGTCTGCGCTCGCAGTTTCTGCAAAACAGGCCAGGTGGGCGAAAGCACTTCCTCCCGATCGAGACCGGTCATTAACCCGGCCAGAACGACAGCGAAGTAGCGACAGGCTGAGAGACACTGTGGACTGCGATGCGTTGGCAGGCTCGATTCCGCAGCCCGCGCTGCCAGTTCTTCGACATTGCTCTCCAGCAACGCTCCGAAATGAATGGCAACTGGCGCCAGCCTCATGATCGACCCATTGCCGCTGGAACGCGCGGCATCGTCGCCGGATGTCCAGGCATCACCGGTCTGCTCATATCGGGCCAGTGCGGAACGCGTGGCGATCCCGATGTCGAAACAACGCCCATTTACCGAGTACGCCCCCGTGCGATACCAGTGGACATACCGGGCCGCCTGATCGTTGAGATTCCAGCCAGTGCGCCCCATGCTGTCGGCCAGTGCGAGTGCCATAGAGGTGTCATCGGTCCACTCACCGGGCCCCAACCCATGCGGGCCACCAGCGCGGAAATCGGTGACGGGAGCAAATGTTCCCGGAGGGCGAAACTCCACCGCAGCCCCCAGAGCATCACCAACGGCCAGACCCCAAAGGCAGCCTCGCTGTCGGTCCTGCAGATCACTCATTCGCCTGATCCATCAGCCAGTGCTGGAAGAAATCATAGATCACGGCATTGGACTCTTCGTTGGGAGCATGCAACGGGCGATTTGTCATCGCCACGCGGTCCTCATAGCCGAGCAACCGGTTCACCGCCCGCGTGTGGTTGAGCGGCACCCAGCGCTGAGGCGAATCTTCCGAGCCCCCCGAAACCAGGAAGGGGCGAGGCGCCATCAAAGCATGCAGCTCGTGCAAATCACGACCGCTGGCGACAAGCCGAGGATAGAGACCTCGGGCTGGATTCTCCTTCGTGATCAAACCGCGAGGCCGCCACGGAGGCGGGTGATACCCAAGGTACCACGGTTCCCAGTAATTCACGCTGCCCCGGGCTTCATCGAATACGATGCCGGGATCGGACCACGCCGCACAGGCGTACTGATCGAACAGGCACGAGGCAAACATGGCCCACTTGCCCCCGAACGAGTGTCCCACGATGCCGATGCGTTTCTCATCGACCTCTGGTCGACTCGCCAGCACATACCACGCATTCGCCGCCGCGTAGGCCAGCATGGATAGAGGCTGCACTTGCGCAGCCTCCAGGCTCGGGTGGTACAACGCGTACGTTTTCGCCTGGGTCGCTTCGGTCGTGCCCAGCGACAAGGTCACGAAACCGCGTCGGGCAAGTTGCAAAGCAAAGTCTCGATTCTCACTCCCCAGTCCAATGCCGGTCTCGGGCTCGTAGTACACGCACACAACGGCTGGCTTTTTTCCCGCCCCCTCGGGCAACAGCAGATAGCCCGTTGTCAGGTTCTCGGGCGTCCAGCGAAAGCGAATGGTCAACTGCTGAAAATTTTCACGCTGCTGACGGTCCAGCACTTCGACCTCGGGCCGAGTGTTCAGCGGAGGCCACTGGCCCATCAGTTCCATCCACTCTGCCCGCAGTTCCTCGCGCCGGGCCCGCCACCCTTCGGCAGTCGTGATGGGATCACCGGATGCGGTCCGCAGTGGCGAACGATAGCTGCCGAGCTCCTCAGCAAACTGCACGGGAGGTTGCGTATAGGACCGCAGCCTCTCCCTGGCTGTTGAGGATTGCGCAGACGCCGACTGCGCAATCACGCCAAGCGTCAGCAGGCACAAGCCGATGGTGTGCAGCAACCCAACCTGCATCCGCTCCTCGCGTGACAGTCTTAGAATTCTTTGGTGATGGCTTCGCCGCCATTGCGTGTGCACAATGAGCGGAAGACCTGCCCATCCATGTTCTTGGCCAGCGACCGGGCAGAACCATCGCACAATGCAAAGTTCGCCACATCCGCGTGGGAGCTTCCGAAGCTGAAGAAGTGAATGGAACCCGTCGTGCTGCACGCCGCCTGACCCGTTCCGGTCCAGTGGCCGTCAAACGAGGGCTGATCGTCACGCCAGCGGGCACAGCAACCGTAGTTATCGCCCCAGAATCCTCCCAGCTGAGACTCTCCAAGCAGAATCGTGTTCGTCGTGCCATCGGAAATATCGCGGTCATCCAGATCGCTGTTCACGTAGAAAATCCCGTTGTTCAGCGGAGCGTTCGGATCGGTCGAGGTCCAGCCTCCCATGTTGCCGCGATAGCTGGAGTACCCCAGTCCGCCTGGACGAGATGAGGGCAGACTCGCGCTGGGACAAACATAAGTCTCAATCGGAGCGTGCAACAGATTCCAGTTGGTGGGCGTCGTCTTCAGGTTGCGGAAGTCAATCGTCAGTGTCGACTGATCCATCTGCGGCAGAATGAACGAATGCCAGCTCCAATACGGGCCCATCACCCAGTCGCGGATCAACAATGGAGCCTGACCATTGCCCTGCGGAATGGTGATCGGTTCTGGAAACGGAGTAACGTCAAAGTCGCACAGCGGGTTGGCGGGATCTTCCACCCAGCCGCTGGGGAACTTACGGTGCACATCCAGATAGTTGTGATTGGCCAGCGCCAACTGCCGGATATTATTCAGACAGGATGAACGCCGGGCGGACTCACGCGCCTTCTGGACAGCCGGCATGAGCATGGCAGCCAGCAGGCCAATGATGGCAATCACCACAAGCAGCTCAATCAGCGTGAACCCACAGCGTGGATTGGACTTATTCAAAGTTCGGCAGGCGCGCATGCGTCTGTTTCCTCAATCAGGTGGCAAATGGACGTGCAGCAGGAGCTCGGAGAGCCTGCAGACAGAAACGTCGTTCACGGACTCAATTCAACAGTCGTTGAATCTTATCACGGAGTCGATCAAAAAAACAATTTAATCGCGACTGATGCTTGTCAGCCGATCACATTTGTCACAGGCGTGCGACTGAGTTAACCTGAAGAATTCGCGATCTCCAGTTGCCCACGGATTTCCCGGGGCCAATTTCACATTCCAGACTGATCCGGCACACAGGTACCATGCAGACAATTGAACAGGTTTCCGGCACCGCAATTCCCCTTGTCCTGGATGACATCGACACCGACCGGATCATTCCAGCCCGCTTTCTGCGCTGCGTCTCATTTGATGGTTTGGGCGAGCACGCATTTGAAGATGATCGCAAGCAGGACCCCAACCATCCGTTCAATCAGCCTCAATATGCAGGGGCCAGTGTCCTCGTTTCCGGACGCAACTTCGGGTGTGGTTCCAGCCGGGAACATGCCCCCCAATCGCTGATGCGATGGGGCATTCAGGGCATCGCCGCCGAATCATACGCGGAAATTTTCTTCGGAAACTGCACCTCGCTGGGCATCCCCGCCGTGACGGCTGCCCGCGCTGACTTGGAACGCATCGCTGCCGCAGTGAAAGCCGACCCTGAACTGGAAGTGACAATCGACCTGATGGCCAATCAGATCCGATTTGGGAACGACAGCTGCCCCTGCCATCTGCCGGAAAGTGCCCGCGGCGCTCTGACCACTGGCCAGTGGGACTTCCTCGGCCAGCTGCTCGACAATGCGGACAAGATCAAGGCCACCGCGGCCTGCCTGCCGTATATGCAGGCCGCAAAGTAGTCCGCGAACAGGTGACGTCAAAACAACCGGGCTCGCAGCAAACATGCTGCGAGCCCTGTTTTACTTGGTGCCCCTCATCTCGACGCTCGCCCGCGCGGCCACAGGCCGATTAACGATCAACGCTTTAGCGAACGAAACCGCTCATACGCCTGTTGCCACTGGTCCACGTTCTGCGGCTCAAACGTCTGCATCTCGCTCGACCGACGGACGACATCGCGAATTTCGGCCAGAGTGGAAATGTCGCCGCTTGCACGGGCCTGAATCAGCACGTTGCCCAGCGCCGTTGCTTCGATAGGACCGGCGATCACGGGTCGTCCGCAGGCATTCGCCGTGAACTGGTTGAGTACCACATTCTTGCAGCCTCCGCCCATGATGTGGATCACCTCAATCCGCTCACCGGTCAGCGATTCAATCCCTTCGAGAACCTCGCGATACTTCAGGGCCAGGCTTTCCAGCGCACAGCGAACGAACTGTCCTTCGGTTTCCGGCGCTGGCTGCCCGGTCTGCTGGCACCATTGGCTCAGCTCCGTCGGCATGTCCTGCGGACTGAGAAAGACGGGGTCATTCGGATCCACCAGCGAACGGAAGGCTTCCGCCTCGTTAGCCAGCTGTGTCAGTTCTGCGTAGTCGAGCGATTTGCCCTGACGTTCAAATGAACGACGGCACTCCTGCACCAGCCACAGGCCCATCACATTCTTCAACAGCCGGTAGGTTCCATCAACGCCCCCTTCGTTGGTGACGTTTT
This sequence comes from Planctomycetaceae bacterium, assembly GCA_020426515.1. Classification (GTDB taxonomy): domain Bacteria; phylum Planctomycetota; class Planctomycetia; order Planctomycetales; family Planctomycetaceae; genus JACKHO01. Next base: position 10,472 of record JAGQPW010000069.1, read on the forward strand.
GCGCCAATGCTTCCGGAGTGAGAATGGCCTCCTGTACTTCCACACCAATCAGCGACCACGTGCCAGAACTGATGTACGCCCAGTTGGCTTTGCCGGTATGCTCAGTCGGCGTGGCCACCACAGCAGCTGCGGTGTCGTGTGTCGGAGGAGCCACCACATCAATCCGAGGCAGCCCCGTCAGCCGAGCCACATCCTCCCGCAACGGCCCAAGTTTCGTACCGGGGGTCACGAGTTGCGGAAACAGATGCGTCGGGATTTCGAGCTTCCGCAGCAGATCCCAGGCCCAGTCTCGTTCCGTGGCGTTCAGCGCCTGTGAAGTTGTGGCGTTGGTAAATTCCACCACCTGACTGCCACTCAACAACCAGTGAAAGAAGTCCGGCATCATCAACAGCCGGTTCGCAAACTTCAGCATCTGCGGATCGTTAAGCTGCATCGCAAGCAGTTGGTACAGCGTGTTGATCTGCATAAACTGCAACCCGGTCTGCGCGAAGATCTCCGCGCGAGGCACGCGGCTGGCCGCGGCTTCCATCATGCCGTCGGTCCGGGGATCCCGGTAGTTGTAAGGCTGCCCCAGCAGTTCGTTCGACTTGGAGAGAAGCACATAATCCACGCCCCAGGTGTCGACGCCAACTGAAACGATGCCCGTCTTGTAACGATCAGCCGCTTTCCGCAGACCTTCCACAATGTCGGACCACAGCCGCAGCACATCCCAGCGGCGTGTGCCAGCCAGTGGCAGCGGGCCATTGGGGAAGCGATGCACTTCGTCCAGCTGGACAGTGGTGCCATCGAAGCGTCCCGCGATGACTCGACCGCTTTCGGCCCCCAGGTCCACGGCGAGATAGATGCGTTCTGACATGATGTCCTCAAAATCACTTCAAACGGAGCATTGCCACGCCAAAATCATCGCGGGCATGTGACGAATGTGCGCATCTTGAGGTGAGTCGTGCGGCGGTTCAAGCCCGACGAGCCACGTTCTTCCCAACCGGTTCGTGACGTCGGGACCTCCGCGTGGTAGACTTGTGGAGATGGAAGCACGTCCATCGGTTTCCGATCTGTCGGAGGAATTTCCATGCATTGGCTCACCAGCAACACTCGACCGTTCCTTTTGAACGTGATGCTCTCCATCACAGTGCTGTGTGGGCTGTCGCAGGCCGCTCAGGCCCAGCGTGGTGGCCATCACCACGGTCACGGTGGCGGAGGTCATGGTGGCGGAGGTCATGGCGGTGGATTCGCGGCATTTCCAATTGTCATCAGTCCCAGCGGTCGGCCCTATGGACCGACCCAGGCGGAATATCAGTACCAGCGTCGCTATGGCCATCCCTCACCGGGAGCCTTTCCGGGCAGTACGGCCTACGTGAACGGGTATCCTGCGGGATACGGTCACGCTGGTGTTGCTTACCGGGCCAGCAGCTATGGGTATGGACTCGGAATCAATGCAGCCCCGTATGGCGATTATTATCCTTACGGTGGCTACTCCTACGGTTACAGCCCCTTCGCCGCCGGAGGGATCGGGATGTATCCCAACCTCATGCTGCAGCAGGGAACCTCAGCCCTTGTGGTCCCTCAGCCAGGCACCGTTCTGAACTGGAGCCCGCAGCAAACTCAGTTGCCCGCCGGAGCGTTCTCCGCCCCGATGATGGACCCCGCGTTTTCGGATGCTCGCATCAATGTCGGGCAGGCCATCGCCACGCCGGTTTCTCCCGCCCAAAAGGTGATCGAACCTTCCACGCCCGAACAGCAGATTCGCGCGATTCGGCTCGTGGACGAAGGAGACAAACAGCTCAAGCAGATCCACTACGCTACCGCGGCCCTCAAGTACCGCGATGCCGCCGCAGCGGCTCGCGATCAGGCGACACCACGATTTCGCCTGGCGCTGACCTATGCCGCCCGCAGCATGTTTTCCGAAGCGATCGAACAGTACCGCCTCGGTCTGGCACTTGACCCCACTTGGCCACAGCATGCCGAACATCTCGACCGCCTGCTGGGCGAAAACACTCTTGCCAAGAAGTACCTGATCCATCGCATTGCCGAGTGGACCAACGAAGATATTCGCGACCCGCAGCGTCTGTTTCTGCTGGGAGTGGTCCTCCATCAGGATGGTGATGAGCGGTCGCACGACGTGCTGCGGACAGCCATTGCGCTGGCCGGTCCGGAGCCGTACCTGACTGCATTCTTCCAGGTGACGGGCGCCGAAGGGGAAGTCGCCACCGAACTGGCGCCCGCTCCCGCACCCGTGGCACCACACGGTGTGAATCAACCGCCCCAACAGGCCCCGCCACCGATTCCCGTTCCCCCGGGGCCAGTCCTGCCCCAACGGGATGAATAGATCACCCCGCCCGCACCGTCTGGACAGGATCCCCACCTGACATGGCGATCTACTTCCGCCGTCGCAGTACCGTCCACTTGCCAATCACACTCAGCATCTCGCTGATGGTGCTGAACGTTACGCTCATGGTTTGCTGGATCGTCCTGCTCGCCCAGCGGGCCAAGTGGGAAGCTTTGACGATTGGTGTCCTGGCCTTCAC
>JAGQPW010000069.1:13095-22915 GCA_020426515.1 Planctomycetaceae bacterium
ACTGACGCCCGTCGCAATTTGTGCGCGCCGCATGGTGCTTGAACTCATCCTGTCCAACCTCATCGACAACGCCGTCAAGTATGGTGGCTCGCCGGCCCGCGTCATCATTGAAATGCAGGAGGCCGGAAGCCGCCGGGTCAAGATTCGCATCAGCAACAATGGCAGCGGCGTTCCACTGGAAGATCGCAAGAAAATCTTCCGTATCTTTTACCGAGGTGGCAGCGAACTCGAACGTCGGCAGAAAGGAACCGGTCTGGGACTGTATATTGTCCACACACTGGTCAAGAAAATGCGCGGACGGGTTTCCCTGCAGGACCGCGAAGACGGCGCTCCCGGCTGCACGTTTGTTGTCGAACTTCCGGGCCGCGTTGAAGTGCAACGCACCCCCGCCAGCAAGACTCCGACCGAAACACTCCTGGGAAGTTGAGAATGAGTGTGGCTCCAAAACGCATCCTGATCGTGGAGGACGAAGAAGCCATCGCCAATGGTCTGCGGTTCAATCTGCAGGCCGAAGGCTACGAGGCCACTGTTTTCGGGGATGGACCATCGACACTCAGCTACATCGAAGAGCATCCCGGCAGTGTCGATCTCATTTTGCTGGACCTGATGTTGCCCGGCATGAGCGGCTACGAAATCTGTCGCAGCATTCGTGAGCTGGAGCCGATCCTGCCCATCCTCGTTCTCAGTGCCCGAACCCTCACTGAAGACCGGGCACACGCCTTCGAATGTGGGGCCGATCAATACATGGCCAAGCCGTTCGCACTGCCCGAACTGCTCAGCCGCACCCGCAACCTGCTTTCCCGGAACGACCGGCTGATGAAGCTGGGCGAATCGCGTGCCCGCAGTCAGTCTCGCGACAACTATGCGTTTAACGGAGTGGAAGTCGACTTTCGCAAGTTCGAAGTCCGACGCGGCGACGAAGTCTTCACGCTCACCACACTGGAGATGCAGCTGCTGGCCTACTTCATCGACCATGAAGGAAACGTGATGTCCCGCAGCCGCATTCTCAAAGATGTGTGGGAACAGGGAGCCGATGTCTCGACCCGCACCATCGACAACTTCGTGATGAGGCTGCGAAAATACCTCGAAGCCGATCCCGCCTATCCCCGGCACCTGCTTTCCGTTCGTGGCACGGGATATCGCTTTGTCGCGCACATGGAAGAGTGATCTTCGTGAGCCGGTCGGCTACAGTGTGGGAGGACTCTTTCTAACCGAAACACTGTCGCCGCATGAACCCGCACCCGGAACAGCTCGATCTCGATGGTCTCCGCAATCGTCAGCTGGAGCGTCTCAAGGCGTTGCTCGCTGCCGTGGAGGGAAGCAACACCTTCTGGTCACGTAAGCTGCAGGCCGCTGGCGTCGACTCCGCCGACCTGAATTCACTCGAAGACTTCCAGCGCTGGCCGGTTTGCACCAAACAGGAACTGGTCGACGACCAGACGGCTCACCCGCCATACGGCACCAACCTCACGTACTCCCGCAACCATTACTGCCGCATTCATCAAACCTCCGGCACCACAGGAAAGCCGATGAAGTGGCTGGATACCAAGCCCAGTTGGGACTGGTTCATGGATTGCTGGGCGCAGATTTACCGCATCATCGGCATTACAGAGCAGGATGTCTTTGCGTTCCCGTTTTCGTTCGGCCCCTTCATCGGTTTCTGGGCTGCGTTTGAAGGTGCTCAGCGGCTCGGCAATCTGTCACTCACCATGGGCGGCATGACGAGCGAAGCCCGCCTGAGAATGATTGCCGAAATGGAAGCCACCGTCCTCTGCTGCACCCCAACCTATGCGTTGAGGCTGACCGAAGTCGGCCAGCAGATGGGAATGGATCTCGCATCAACGGCCATCCGCAAGATTGTCGTCGCTGGCGAACCGGGCGGGGCAATCCCGGCCATTCGTGAGCGACTCGCCAGCGCCTGGAACGCTCGTGTTTACGACCACTGGGGCATGACCGACATTGGCTCTCTGGGCATTGAGCCCGAAGCGGGTCCCGGCGGACTGCTCATTCTGGAAACCGAGTGTTATGCCGAGGTCGTTCATCCCCAGACATTGGCCCCGGTTCCGGCCGGAGAGCTGGGCGAATTGCTGGTCACCAACCTGGGACGCTGGGGGCAGCCCGTCATCCGTTATCGCACAGGCGATCTCGTGCGTGTCGCCACTACTCCCTGTCCCAGTGGCCTGAAACTGATGCGTCTCGAAGGAGGCATTCTGGGGCGAGCCGACGACATGGTCACCATTCGCGGCAACAACGTTTTCCCCTCCAGTCTCGATGCCATACTGCGGGAGTTCTCGAACGTTGTTGAGTACCGGACCACCGTGGAAACCCGCAAGGCGATGCCGCACCTGAAAATCGAAGTGGAACCGCATGAATCACTCACCCCGGAACAGATCGAAGCGATGCTGCAGTCCGTCCAGCGGACCATCAAGGACCGCCTCAATTTTCAGGCCGAAGTGATCGAAGCTGCAATCGGCTCGCTTCCCCGGTTTGAACTTAAGGGTAAGCGTTTCCACAACAGGATGTGACGTTTCCGCCCCACCTCGAACGAAGCAGCCCTCAAAAACAAATCCATACAGGAATGGATTCACCACGGAAACACAGAGGCACGGAGAAATACGTTTCAGAGCAGAAATCACGTCGTGTCGGCTACACGACGATCTCTCCAGCGAACGTTGTGGACCGCACATCCACTTTCCCTACACAATCTCTCCACATCTCTGCGGCTCCAGGTTCAACCTGCCCTTGAATTCCCATCCACTCATTCCAAGCTCCGGACTATTGATTTCACAATGACCATTGCCCTGATCGACACCCACGCCCACCTCGATGAGCAGTCCCTGGAAGTGGATCGGGCTGAGGTTCTGCAGCGCGCCGCCCAGGCAGGCGTCGTTCATATTGTCACGATTGGTGTCACCGCCGACAGCAGCGAATCGGCAATCGCACTGGCCGAGCAATTTCCACAGGTTTCCGCAGTGGTGGGCATTCACCCCAACTACTGCTCACAAGCTGCCCCGGACGACTTCGCCCGTATTGAAGCCCTCGTCAGTCATCCACGAGTCGTGGGTATTGGTGAAACGGGTCTCGACAAGTACTGGGACTTCGCCCCACTCGACCTGCAGCAGGACTACTTCATCCGTCACATCCGCCTGTCGCAACAAACTGGCAAGCCGTTCGTCGTGCACTGCCGCGATGCCGAACCGGAAGCGGCGGACGTGCTCGAAACAATGGCTCAGGAAGGTGCGCTTCACGGGATTATGCACTCGTTCTGCGGCAATGCAGAGACGGCTCAGCGCTGCCTGACGTTGGGAATGCACTTTTCGTTCGCCGGTATGCTGACGTACAAAAAGAACGAGGATCTGCGAGCCGTCGCCCGTTCGATTCCGCTCGACCGCGTTCTTGTGGAAACCGATTCGCCATATCTCGCCCCCGTCCCCATGCGGGGCAAGCGGAACGAACCGGCTAACGTCGCACATACAGCTCGCTGCCTTGCCGAACTGCACAACCTCACGATTGAGGAGATTGGCGAGATCACAACGACCAACGCCCGCCGCGTGTTTGGTCTGTGAGTTTCACTCGCGCCTCATGCCTGCGAGAATGATTCTTGATCAATCGTCAACGAAATCCCTGACCGAGACGCCCTTCGCGACCAGGAGCCCCTGTCCATGCCCCATCCAGCTCACCTCAACGGACGTCGTCAGTTTCTGTCTCAGGTCGGCCTCGCGGCCCTCTGTGCTGCCGTGGGCCGGGCGGATGACAAACGCCCAAAGAAGATTCTCGTGCGTTCCTCCTGGCAGACCGTCAACATTGGCGATATTGCCCATACGCCCGGCATCCTTAAGCTGCTGGAGACATATCTGCCCGAGGCGGAAATTTTCCTGTGGCCGAGCAAGATCGATAATGGCGTCGACAAGCTGCTGATGGACCGCTTTCCCAAGCTGACCATCGTGCAGGGGTCAACCGCCCTGGCGACGGCGTTCAAGGAATGCGACTTCCTGCTGCACGGATCGGGTGCATCACTCGTTGCAGAACGGGACATCGTTCGCTGGTCGGATGCAACCGGCAAGCCATACGGCATCTATGGCATCACGCTGCCACCCAAGTCCTCAAGCTCCACCACGGCGACTTCGGACGAAGCCATGGCCAAGACGATTGGCGTCTTGAGCAAGGCCAGCTTCGTTTTTTTCCGCGATGGCGTTTCTCTTCAGTTTGCGAAAGAGAAAGGCTGCACCTGTCCGATCATGGAATTCGGTCCCGATGCGGCATTCGCCTGCGATCTGCGGGACGACGAACGAGCCGAGGCCTTTCTTTCGGCCAACGGACTGGAGACCGGCAAGTTCCTGTGCTGCATCCCCCGCCTGCGGTACACCCCCTACTGGGTCATTCCGGAGAAGAAGCGTCCATTCGACGAGGTCAAACATGCCCGCAACGAGGAGTTGAAAGAACACGACCACGCCCAGTTGCGCAAGGCCATCATCGAAGTCGTGAACAACACCGATCTGAAGGTTCTGCTGTGCCCGGAAGATCGCACGCAGATGCAGGTCGGCAAGGAGATGCTCTACGACAAACTGCCTCCAGATGTTCTGAAGCGGGTTGTCTGGCGCCCCGATTACTGGCTCACTGGCGAGGCGGTCAGCACTTATGTTCGCAGTGCGGGACTGTTTGGCAATGAGATGCACTCCCCCATCATGTGCATCGGCCATGGCGTCCCGGCTATCGTCTGCCGCTGGGCTGAGCAGACCAGTAAGGGAACCATGTGGAACGACATCGGCCTCTCCGACTGGCTGTTCGACCTGGACGATGAAGCTCAGGTCGCCAAGGTCGCCCCCACTGTTCTGGAGATGGCCCAGCATCCGGAGCAGGCCAAAGCCAAAGCAGCCAAAGCCCGCAAGTTCGTGGAGCAGCGTCAACGGGAAACGATGCAGCATCTCTCGAATGTGCTCGCCAGGTTCTGAGTGACATCGACAATTCACAGGCCCCCGGCGAGCCATGGGCGTAAGCCCCTGGGAATTTTGAGTGATCTCATGTTCCGCACAATCTTCCTGCTTGTCCTGTTCTCAATCGGCGGTCGTGTCCGCGCAGACGAAGGACCGCAACACTGGTCGGCAACGCGAATCATCCCTGCTCCGGAAGCCCATCAGGCGGCCGCGGCTGATGACCAGTTCGCGTACGCCATCGCCAGTTCTACCATCGCCAAATACGACCGCAGCACTGGAGAGCGACTCGCCGTGAGCACCGGCGACGCTCAGCACCTCAACAGCGGGTTCCTCAGGGAGGGTCAACTGCTGTGTGCCCACTCGAACTACCCCAAGCTGCCCGAACAAAGTGAGATCAAGTCGCTCAACCTGAAGACGATGCAGCTCACCACGTATCACAGTTTCGGCAACTACGGCGGCAGCCTGACCTGGGTCGTGCGGCACGATGATCACTGGTGGTGCAACTTCGCCCGCTATGGGAAGCACAACCGAGAAACATTTCTCGTCAAAATGAACGACCAGTGGCAGGAACAGGCCCGCTACACCTATCCCGAAACGGTCCTCAAGGAACTGGGCAACTTCAGCCTTTCCGGCGGCCTGTGGCTCGACAACCATCTCCTCGTCACCGGCCACGATGACCCCGTGGTGTTCCGGCTCAGGCTCCCGCGAGAAGGGACCGTCCTCGAATTTATCGACACACAATCCGTCCCGTTTACCGGCCAGGGATTTGCAGTTGATCCCCATAGCGGCGGACTGATCGGCATCAGTCGTGCGAAGCGCCAAATCGTGTTCGCTGCGCAGAAGTAACTTGGGCTCGTGTTCGCGTTCTGTCGCGTCCACCGCAGCTGTCATCGTCCCTCATTGATCACAAGACGAAGGTTGCTTCAGCTGCGACCGAGCATGCGGTCCAGAGCATCGGACGTGTGGTGAACCAATGCTTCGTGCCAGTGAGGAAACGGCACGAAGTATTCGAACGTGAGGTAACCGGTGTAGCTGGTGGCTTCGAACGCATCGAGCACAGCTGGCCAGTTCGTAGTCCCATCAAGGAGAGGACGGAACGATTCCAGCGTAAACTGCGTGCCCGCCTGCTTGCTGTATTCCTTGAGATGCACATTGCGAATACGGGAACCGCACTGGCGGATCCAGTGTTCGGGAAACTGGAATTGCATGATGTTGCCCGTATCGAAGTGAATCCCGACCGCGTCCGATTCGAACTGGTCGACGAAGCGGTTCATTTCGGCCGGGCTCAACAGGAAACCATTGGCGAAAATGTTTTCCATGTTGAGCGAGACACCGGCCTGTCGGGCGTGTGGAATGACCGCTTCAATCGCCTCCGTCGCCCGCTCCCAGCAAACATCATTTGCCACCGGAGTCGGTTCCGGACTCCAGGGGATGTAGACTGCTCCGGGAACAACAAGCAGGTTTTTCGTTCCGAGAGCTGCAGCAGCGTGGACCATTTTCTCGGCCAGTTCACGTCCTTTCGTGCGTCGTTCAACGTCATTCGAGGTAAGAGAGTACGGCCAGAACAGAAACGAGCAGAGCCCGCTAATCTCGATTCCAATCTCGCGTGCCGTCCGACCAATCTTCTCCAGGTCCGCTTCACTTGCCTGAACCGAGACATCCGATTCCAGGTCATAGTTCAACTCGACTCCGTCAAAGCCGGCATCCTTGCAAAGTTGCAGACACTCAATGAGCGACATCTTCCCAGGATACGGCAATGCCCACAGGTTGATCGACTTCTTCATATTGTATCGCTTGCCGGGGGCGGATCGGGCTGGAGTCTCCTGAGCCAGCCCGACAGCACCACCTGCCAGCACCGCCGGACCAAATGCCGCGGCATAGGTCAACAGCTCCCGACGGCCCAACTGATAACGATCAGACATGACAAGGCTCCACAGCAAGTACCAGACGGACGAACGACTCAGGCCATAATACGCCAGCCACCGGAAGTTCCCAATCGAAGACGAGTGAGCGGATTGTTCAATGAGCCCACTCGGTTGACTTCACCGCGGGGTTGCGGTCACATCCAGACGGTTTGATGTCCTGACTTTCCCCTGTAGAGGCTACCCATGAAGTGTTGCTCGCGATTTTCACTGCTCGCTCTGTTGCTGATGGCCCCCGCGGTTGTTCGCGCGGATGTGAAGCTGCCCACCGTTCTTGACAGTCATATGGTCATCCAGCGGGACCAGCCGGTCCGCATCTGGGGCTGGGCGGATGCGGGCGAAGAAGTTTCCGTCACGCTGGGCGATGAGACCCAAAAGGCAACCGCCGCTGCGGATGGTTCATGGCTGGTTGAACTGAAGGCTCAGAAGGCTGATGGGCAAGCTCGACAGATCAAAGTGAAGGGCAAGAACGAACTGGTCCTCGATGATGTGCTGGTCGGCGAAGTGTGGATTGGCTCGGGCCAGTCCAACATGGAGTGGCAGTTGACGAACACTCATGGAGCCCCAGAAGCCATCGCAGCGGCAAACTTCCCCCAGATTCGCCTGTACCACGTTCCCAAGGTGCAGGAGAAGTCCCCTGCGAAGGACATCAATGCGAAATGGAAAGTTTGCACTCCCGAGAATGTCCCGGCGTTTTCCGCAGTGCTGTACTACTTTGGCAAAGAACTGCACGAGGAGCTGAAGGTTCCAGTCGGCCTCATCAACAGTTCGTGGGGTGGATCACCGATTGAACCGTGGACAATCAAAGGCGAATCTTCCGGAGGCATGTACAACGGGATGATCGCTCCGCTGACCAACGTCGCTGTTCGCGGAGCCATCTGGTATCAGGGCGAAACCAACGTCATCCAGAAGAACGGTCTGGCGTACGCCGACAAGATGGCGGACCTGATTAACGGCTGGCGAACAGCGTTTCGCAATCCGGAACTGGCCTTTTACTTTGTACAGATCGCTCCCTGGGAGGGACGCTATGAACCGGGTCAGCTTCCCGCTCTGTGGGAAGCCCAGGTCGCCAGCCTGAAGATTCCGCACACCGGCATGGCGGTCACCACCGACCTCGTCGACAACATCAAGGACATTCACCCCCGAAACAAGCTCGACGTCGGCCATCGGCTGTGCCTGTGGGCATTGTCCAAGATCTACGGTCACAAAGATCTGGTCTACTCCGGTCCGCTGTACGAATCGATGACTGTCGAAGGGAACTCCATCCGACTGAAGTTTGCTCACACCGCCGAAGGCTTGAAGACCAGCGATGGGAACGCCCCGACCGATTTCCAGATCGCAGCAGCCGAGGGCGAGTTTGTCCCCGCGACCGCGAAGATTGACGGCCACACCATCGTGGTTTCAGCTGAGTCGATTTCCGCACCGGCACGGGTCCAGTTTGGCTGGCATGCCCTCGCTCAACCGAATCTCTTCAACTCAGCAGGACTCCCCGCATCACCATTCCAGACGACGGACTGGCAGGGCGGAACAGGAACGAAGTAACACCCCGTTCACGCGGTGCCGATTGATCGACGGAACTTAAGGTTCACCACGGACAACTTGAGCGTCCCGGTGGAACAACGATCGACGGCATCGCCTGACCAACCACCATTCAGCCGACACGATTCTCGAAGCAGCGACTCCTCCGTCTGGTGATGGACCAGACGGAGGAGTTATGTGAGACAGTCCAGCGCCCGCGGCAGTTTCGACTCGAACCGCATCACTTGTCCCGTGATCGGGTGCTTGAATTCCAGCATGCTGGCATGCAGCGCCAGTCGTCGAATGGGATTCGTCTTCGCACCATACTTGTGATCTCCGACGATGGGACATCCGGCATCGGCAAGGTGCACGCGAATTTGGTTCCGCCGACCGGTTTCGGGCATGAGCTCAACCAGAGCCCGCGTCGCCGTCTTCTTGAGCACCCGATACGGGGTAACCGCCAGCCGTGCCTGCGGCCCGGCGGTCGTGCTGTACACCTTGTAGGGCCCGTTCTCATTCAGATGTGATGAGAACACCCCCTCATCTTCGGTCGGGGCCCCCTCGACGATTGCGAGGTAATGCTTGCTCACCTCGCTCCAGTTGGTCTGCATGACCGTCTTGGATTTTTCAGTCTTGGCAAACACCATGACTCCGGATGTCTCGCGATCGAGTCGATGCACGATCCAGACATGGTTGGGGTTTCTGGCGTTGCCCCGCCGAATGTAGTTATTGAGGTACGCATAGGCCGTTTTGTCCTTCTCTTTGTCCGTTCCCATGCTGAGCAGGTTTTCAGGCTTCTCGATCACGATGAGCGAGGAATCTTCGAACAACACCTGCATCCCCTTGGGAAGCAGCACCGCCAGCCGCCCATCCCCTTTGGGCTCCACCGTGACGACATCACCCACCTGCAACGGATGGGATGCCAGCGTGATGGACTCTCCGTTGACATGCACCGAACCAAACTTGAGCCACTGACGGACCTTCGTCCGCTTGACCGCAGGTTCTGAAGCAAACAGAAATTCCAGCAGTTCTGCTGGTTCAGTGACGGAATGTTTCGGAGGCATGCAGGACAAAACATGTGAGGGTGAGACATCCACCGATTCGGCCGACTTCAAGCCGCTGGGGGGAACGCAGGTTAGCACCTCGGCCACGGGAAGGCTGCCTCGGCGAATTGTCTTCCCAAAGCTGGGTCCGCGAGGTTCCGTTTCAGATCTCGATCGTCATCACACAATTCAGCCCCCGAATCCAACGTTCGGAATCGCAGTCTTCAGCTCAACAGGAGCGAACGAATCGGCTCGACGTCCGGTTCGACAAGGCGAATGGGCCGACCGATGTTCGACATATTCTGCCGGGTATGATCGATCCCCAAGGCTCCGCAGACCGTTGCCATCAGACGGTTCACGGCAACCGGTTGGTCGACGACTTCCATTCCCGATTCGCTGGTCG
>JAGQPW010000069.1:23014-29649 GCA_020426515.1 Planctomycetaceae bacterium
GTTGATGACCGGGGTCCGTCCGAATTCCCCCATCCAGACGATCAGCGTCGATTCCAGCAATCCTCGCTGCTTGAGATCTGTGATCAACGTCGACCAGCCAGCATCGAGAGTCGCCGAAAGGTTGCGGACGGCCTCGAAGTTGTCCTGATGAGTATCCCAGCCAATTCCGGTAGTTCCATCGGGTCCCCCCAAGGCCACTTCCACAAAGGGAATCCCCTGCTCAACCAGCCGGCGGGCCAGCAGACAGCCTTGTCCGAAGCGGTTGCGACCATATGCGGCCCTCAGTTCCGCAGGTTCCTGATCAAGCTCGAATGCCTTCATGGCGGGTGATCGCATCATGCGCACAGCCCGTTCGTAGGCTGTCTGATGACTCGCCGTTGGAAGCCCCGGGCGGTCGGCCGCAAACCCAGACTCCACGAACTTCAGCAAGTCCATGCGGGCCGAGGCCTGCGCCAGATCAACCCCGGCAACCGATTGCACGTTGCGAACTTCCAGGGGCGGCCCAAAGTCCTCACTCATCGGAACCGCCACACCAGACCGCGCGGCCGCTCGATCGGCCCCCACGACGAGAGGCGCATGCTTCGGCCCCAGAAAACCGGGACCGAAGGCTGCCGGAGAGAGAAAGGAATTGGGCAGAACACTGACATAATTCGGAAGGTCCGTGACCGGCCCACGCTCATGGCTGACCAGCGATCCAAGTGTCGGATACTGCACTGGTCCCTGCGGTCGATAACCGGTCCGCAAGTGATATGTCGCCCGGCCGTGGTCACCTTCCTTGGTCTGCATCGAACGGATGATGGCCAGATGCTCCGCCTGTCGAGACAGCTGCGGGAGGTGTTCACTGATTTGAATTCCGGAAACGGTTGTCTCGATCGGCTTGAATTCGCCAGCGTTGGCATGCTCAGGCTTGAGGTCGAACGTGTCCAGCTGACTTGGGCCGCCCGGCATCCACAACAAAATGCAGGACCGCACCCGATTGGGATCGGCAGCTGCCGTTTCGGCCAGCAGAGGCAGCCAGCGCGAAAGAGATGCTGTGCCAAAACCAGTCGCCACCGCACGCATCCAGCCTCGTCGTGAAATTGGCAACATCAGGCACTCCAGATGGTCGTCTCTACGGAACGCTGGCGAAGACCGCCTCTTCTCAATGTACGCCTGCCTGCGAAGGAATGCGAGGACAGATTCCCCCCTGGACCATCAAAGGCCACTCCTCGGCGAGTTCATCTTGACCCATTCGAATCGCATCGATTACTAAGCCACCGGCAAGTCTTGCCGCTTGCGAGCGACACCTCCGCCCATCCTTTCACCATTTCCTCCAATCCCACTAAACCAACAACTCTCAGCCATCAACTGCTGCTCTGTGGGATGAAACTCGCCGAGTAGCGGTTCAACATCCGGCCATTTGGCCGCATAATCTGAAGCGAGACACAGAATAACCCCTCTGGGCGCCGGAGAGCATTCGGACATGAAAGTCTCAGCAGCCGCGATAAGCGGACTTTCTGCTGTCTCGGATCAGACTGTGGCCCTCTGCAACCGATTGAATTGCTATGTCGACTCCAAGACATTCACACGGCGCGATGCGAGATCGCGGGGCTACCCCCCGAGATCTCCCGTCGCGTTCGTTTCGTTTCTCGAGGTGCCTGCCCGCCCTGCTGGTGCTGCTGGGAGCTGCGGTCCTTCCGGCCCAGGAGACACCGCCCGAACACCCTCTGGTTCCTGCGATTCGACTGGCTCAGGAATCGTTGCAGGCACTGAGCAGCGTTCGTGACTATCAGGCAACGTTTACCAAGCGGGAATGGGTTGGAACGCAGTTTGTTGCCCAGCAGATGGCAATGAAACTGCGCGAACAACCCTTCAGCGTTTATCTGCATTACGACAAGCCGAACGCTGGCCGCGAAATCCTGTTCGTGCAGGGGCGAAATCAGAACAAGCTGCTGGCCCACGAAGGCAGCGGTCTGAAGTCGCTCGTGGGAACCATCTCTCTGGCGATTGACGATGAATCCGTCAAAGCCGAGAACCGCCATCCGATTACCGATATGGGAATGCGTCGCATGGTGCAACTCCTGATCGAGCAGTGGGAGTATGAATCAAAGTACGGCGAGATTGACGCCAAGTACTATCCCGATGCCCGAATTGGCAATCAGCTGTGTGAGGCCGTGGAAGCCACTCACCCGCGACCACGAAAGCAGTTCCGGTATCACGTGACCCGACTGTACCTCGACAAGAAAACCCGCTTCCCGATTCGCATTGAGAACTACGGTTTTCCCCGCACGGAAAATGAGACGCCTCCGCTGATCGAAGAGTACACATTCAGTGATGTACGAGTGAATCTCGGTCTGACCGACGCCGACTTTGACACTCGCAACCCAGCGTATTCATTTTCGAAGTAACCACATGGTTACAAGACTTTAGCGGCGACGACCGTCACATCATCCTGAGGCCACGAGCCTTCCGCATGCTCGCGTGACAGAGCCACCAGCCCGTCGAGAATTTCCTGCGCAGACTGCGTTCGCAATTCATGGGCGCGTGAGTAAATAGCTGGCCAGCTGAGCAAGTCACCCGCCGGTGACAGCACTTCACGCAAGCCGTCCGTACAGATCAACAACAGGTCGCCGGAATTCAGCTCCAATTCAACCGGCCCCGCAATGGACAGCACATCTTGCAGTCCCAGCATCAGAGAGCGGCTCTTCAAAGGAATCGGTTCCCCGACGACCGGCAGCAGAACCGCACTTTGCCCAGCTCCGGCGTAAGTCAAAGTGCAATTGCGCGCATCCAGTTCGGCTAGAAACGTCGTGACAAACTTGCCCGCCTGATGGTCGCGGGTAAGACAGTCGTTGACATCCTGGAGCACTTCATCGATCCCGGCGTGTGCCTTCAGGCTGCTCCTCAGATGTGCCCGCGCGTTGACCATCAGCAGGGCCGATGCCAGATCGTGACCACAGGCATCTGCCACAATCAGCACGAGACGATCATCATCGCGATACAGGAAGTCATAATAATCTCCACACACCACCTGTTTGGGGAAGACCGCACCGGCAATGTCAAAACCCGACAACTGAGGACGCGACTGCGGGAACAACATCTTCTGCACAGCCTGAGCCCCGCGAAGCTCACGACTCGCGTGACGTCTCTCAAGGCGAGCGGTAATGTCGCGGAACGTTACAACCGCGCCAGATCCAGCGTCACGAGACTGCAGTGGGGCCCCGGAGTACTCAACGGGAATCAGCGAGCCATCCTGCCGACGAAAAACGTCTTCTTCATTCAGCACCTCGCCGCGCTGCCGCAGCACTCGCGTCAGCAGCAGATTCTCGGATTCATCGGGATCATCGCTCCTGCCGACGGGCAGCACGAAATCGAAAAACGAAGCACCGTCCAGTTCCTCGCCGCCAAATTGAAGCAAGGCCTTTGCCGCGGGATTCATGTATTCAACACAGCCCCGTTCATCGAGCAGGACCACTCCATCGGCCACGGCATTAAGAATGGCGGTACCGCGATCCTTGAGCATCTGCACGGTGTGCTCGGCACGCACGCGCAATGTAATGTCGGTCGAAATCCCGGCCAGTCCGCGGATCTCCCCCTGTTCATCCCGCAACGGAAACTTCACGGAAACGTAATTGTGAGGCCCGTCTGTGTGCGGCGCCACTTCGTCAAACTGCACCGAGCGTCCCAGACGCAGCACCATGCCGTCGTTTTCCTTAAACCGGAGAGCAAGCTCCGGTGAATTCGCGAAAACCTCTTCATCCGTCCGCCCGAGAATGTCTTCTCGCCTGAGATCGAAAATCTCCTCAAACTTACGATTCACAAACTCGTATCGACCTTCGCAACTCTTGACATAGATCACCGTTTCCGAGCCATCCATGATGGCATGGAAGTCAGCCGCACGCCGCAACAGGTGAAACTCGCTGCTCGGTTGATGGCGCCGCTCCTCGTGATCCGCGACAGACGTGTCGTTGTCCCTTGTCAATGCCATTGACGAGGCGACCGGCAGTTCGGCACGCCACGCCCTGGCTCCGGAAAGAATGGACCCGACCACCCCCCCCAGCCAGTACATCAGGTCCAGTTCCTGACGCGACGGCTCGTGCGGCAGGCCAAGAATCAGTGCCGCCCCCACAATTTGGTTCGAGTCGTAGAATGGCAGCCACAGGCCACCGGCAACGGGAATATCGTCGTGGGGCAACCTGTGATGCAGCTGATACCACAGCGGACGCCGGTCGCCGCAACTTTGCACCCAGTATTCCGGCCAGTCGGCCCGGCCTATCGTCAACAGCGAGTCTCCGTTCCGGTCTGGATAACGAAACTCCCCAGCGTCGGTCACTTCACCAACGTGAACATCCGCATAGTTCAACGATTCCGCCAGACTTCCGCTGGCCGCATGCAATCCCCTGACAGTGGGGACCGGAAACAAGTCCTCCAGAAGTCGTCGGCACGCGGTGTGAACCTGCTCGGGTAACAACATGTCACAGCCCTAAGTTACGTTTGAAGCGGGCGCCGCAATTCCGCCCGGATCCCCGCACTGGCCTGCACTGTTGATCCGGTAAGCTCGCTCGAAACTGCTCGCAACTCCTTAGCCTCATTATCAGCGATACGACCGATCACGCAATCAGGAATCGGTCCATCTACGACATCGAGGCCGGAATTCGAGATTTTACCGATTTTCCCGAATTTCCTGTCGAAACAGGGTTCTTGTCCCGGAGTACGTCGAGGTGCGTTGTGGCAGGTGTTTGGTCCAGATACACTGCAGGGCTACCCTGCGGTCCTGGGCACGGAAGCTGCACGCCGCGACTTACTTCGCTAACCACGAAAATACCGATGCGTCACGTTCTTTCGGCCCTGGTGCAAAACCAACCAGGTGTGCTGGCACACATTTCCGGCATGCTGGCTTCTCGCGCGTTCAATATCGACAGTCTCGCGGTCGGACCGACCGAGAATCCCGAGCTGTCCCGCATTACGTTTGTCGTCAACGGCAACGATCGCGATCTGGATCAGGTGCGCAAGCAACTGGAAAAGATTGTCACGATCGTGAAAGTCGTCGACTACTCCGGCAGCGAATTCGTCGAGCGGGACCTGATGCTGATCAAGGTCCGGACCGAGTCCGGCCATCGCTCCGAAGTCAAAGAACTCGCCGACATCTTCCGCGCCCGCATTGTCGATGTGAGTGCCGATCACGTGATGATCGAGATCGCCGGACAGGAACGGAAAATCGAAGCGTTCATCGATGCCGTCCGTCCCTTTGGCATCCTCGAAATGGCCCGCACAGGCCGCATCGCTCTGGGACGCGTGGACACCATGTCCGCCGCCATCGAGGTCGGTGATCCGACTCACGCCGAAGACGAAGCCGAGCAGAAGGCCTGATCGCCAGATTTCGCCTTCCCTCTCTGACTCAACACTCCGTGCTGAATGACCGGGGGACATTGCAGCCGCCCCCTTACTGTTAACTCCTAACTCCAAGTGTTTCCCATGGCAGTCACGATTTACTACGACGACGACGCAGATCTCTCCCTCCTCAAGGACAAAACCGTAGCCATCATCGGTTACGGCAGCCAGGGCCACGCCCAGGCTCAGAACCTCCGGGACAGCGGCTGCAATGTCGTCGTTGGCCAGCGCAAGGGTTCTGCCAACTACGACCTCGCCGTCTCCCACGGCTTCTCCCCCGTCTCCGCTGCTGAAGCTGCTGAACAGGGCGACCTGGTCAACATCCTGCTGCCGGACGAAGTCCAGGGCGATGTCTACCGCGATGAAATCAAGGCTGGCCTGAAGCCCGGCAACGTGCTGATGTGCTCACACGGCTTCAACATCCACTTCAACCAGATCACTCCCCCCGAAGGTGTCGATGCTGGCCTCGTTGCCCCCAAGGGCCCCGGACACCTCGTCCGTAGCGAATACGTGAAGGGAGGCGGTGTTCCGTCCCTCATCGCCATGCTCCCCGGCACTTCCGAAACCTCCAAGAAGCTCTGCCTGGCCTACGCCAAGGGCATCGGTGGAACTCGCGGCGGCGTCATCGAAACGACCTTTGCGGAAGAAACCGAAACCGACCTGTTCGGCGAACAGGTCGTGCTGTGCGGCGGCGTCTCCGCCCTCGTGAAGGCTGGCTTCGAAACTCTCGTTGAAGCGGGCTACCAGCCAGAAATGGCCTACTTCGAGTGCATGCACGAACTCAAGCTCATCGTCGACCTGTTCTACCAGGGCGGCCTGAACTACATGCGATACAGCGTCTCCAACACTGCTGAGTACGGCGACTACACCCGCGGTCCTCGCATTGTGACCGACGAAACCAAGGCCGAGATGAAGCGCATCCTCGAAGAAATTCAAAGCGGCAAGTTCGCCCGCGACTGGATGCTGGAAAACAAGGCCAACCAGGCCCACTTCAAGGCCACCCGCCGCAACGAACGCAAGCACCTCATCGAAGAAGTCGGCAAGAACCTCCGCAGCATGATGAACTGGATCGACGCCAAGGAAGTCTAGTTCTCACTGCGACAATTTGAGTCTCTCCCAGCCGCTGGTCTTTGGACCAGCGGCTGTTTTCGTTGGGGGAGTTGAGAGACGAGAGAGGGGTAGGTCTGGTTCTACCGGCCGCTGTTTGCATCGACCACACTCCATTGAATTGGCCGGTGGAACCGGACCTACGGGACTGCCAGCCG
>JAGQPW010000006.1:0-7628 GCA_020426515.1 Planctomycetaceae bacterium
CAAACCCTTCGTGTGACTGCTTGATCAGCGACCCCGAAAGGTCACCGACAGTAAACAGAAGTAGTATTGATCTTGGTGAGATGAACTCACCTCCAGCCAACCACGTTTGAACGCGAACGTTTAAAGCTCACATCAACTACCAACCATGTTGTCAAAGATCAGCTCGGCCCAGAGGGCTGAGACGCAGAAATCGCCAACCGATGCCGAAGCACCAACAGGCGACTTGCGAGACGGGATGTTAACCGCAGAGAAGTTCTGGTCAAGCGACCTGGCAATCTTTTTCGAAAGTTTCCGCAAAGACGCGACGCAACCGTCAATGACAAAATGCGTTACGGCGTCTTGACATCTGTAACCTCCAAGCCGAGCTGGCCCATTTTTCGATACAGGTTCGACCGGTGCAGCCCCAGAAGGGCCGCTGCCTCACTCATGTTCCCCTGAACACGTTTGACCGCCCGCTTGATGTATTCCATCTGAAAGCGGGTCGTCGCCTCCATCAGTCCGATGCCGTCCGACAGATCGTCAAAGACGTCCTTTTCCGGACTCAGGATAAAGGCCAGATCATCCACATCCACCTGCTCGCCAGCCGCCAGAAACGCCACGCGCTCCATCAGATTCCGCAATTCACGAACGTTGCCTGGCCAGCCGTGACGCTGCAGTCGGCGACGAGCCTCCGCGGAAATCGTCAACAGCTTGCGGCGGGCCTGCTTGCAGAAGGTCGAAAGGAAGAACTCCGCCAGCGGCAGGACATCCTCCGGTCGATCACGCAGCGGGGGCAGGTCGACAGTGACCACACTGAGGCGATAGTACAAATCCTGTCGAAACCTCTTCTCCCGAACCATTTCCGTCAACTGGGCATTGGTCGCAGCGACCACCCGCACATTGACGGGAATGGGCTGAGTTCCGCCAACGCGAGTGATCACCTTCTGTTCCAGCACCCTCAGCAGCTTTGCCTGACCGCCGGGGCTCATGTCGCCAATTTCATCCAGAAACAGCGTCCCCCCTTCCGCCAGTTCGAACTTGCCGACATGCGTACTGTGGGCATCAGTAAAGGCCCCTTTCTCGTGCCCGAACAGTTCACTTTCGAGGAGCGTTTCCGTTAGAGCCGCACAATTCACGGCCACAAAAGGCTTCTTGGAACGTGGCCCCAGGAAGTGCAGCGACTGTGCGGCGACCTCTTTGCCGGTTCCGCTTTCGCCCAGAATCAGGACCGGCAGATCCGTTGCTGCCAGACGTTCAATCGTTCCTCGCAGGGCCTGAATCGCCGGGCTTTCCCCGACGATGTTCACGCCGCCGACAACCTGCTCCGACAACTGCTCATTGCTGCGAACCAGCTCTTCCAACTGCCGTGTGTTAGTGACCGCCGCAGCCGCCTGGATGCCAAATTCCTCCAGGGCTTCGACATCCTCGGAGTAGAATCCGCCACCCGTCTTGTTCAGCAGTTCAAACGCCCCGATGCATTCACCCTGCGGACCGAACAGCGGCACGCACAGCAAATTGCGGGTCTTAAAGCCAGTCTTGCGATCCACACTTTGATCGAATCGCGTATCGGCATAGGCATCATCCACCTGCACCACGCGCTGAGACTGCACCACCTCGCCGACGATCCCCTTGTTGTCCGGAATCCAGAGCCGACCTCCCTCCACGCCAAGTGCCGGACAGGCAATCAACTGCCGCTGGTCGCGGTCCCACAGGAAAATGCTGGCCCGCTCACACCCCAGCAGCCGCACCGCCTCTTCCGCCAGCTTATTCAGCAGGTTTTGCGTCTCACTCTCACCGGCAAATGTGCGGGCCAGTTCGAGCGTCGACTTCAGCCGGGTGATGTGACGCTCGGCCGTCTGGGCCAACTCCAGCTGATTCAGGATGACGGACAGAACCCGCGCAATCGCCAATGCGTCGGGCAACTGGTCCGGCTGCAACCGTTTTCCCATCAGCAACAGCAAATGCCGCCCCTGAGAGGGAATGGGAACGGCGAGGCAACGCCCTTCGCCCTCGTCAATGTACCCGGCCGCATCACGGTCCTGCACATCGGCGAGCAGTGCGCGAGGGAGCGGCTCCAGCGAGCCACGCTGAGCCAGCACCTGCCAGCTTTCCTGCCGCACAAGAATGCCGCAATCCGGCACACCAAACTCGGCTGAAATATCCGCAAGAACCGAGGCCAGATCCCCCGCACTGCGTGGATTCAGGCGGCCCAACTGATCACAAAGCCTCAACAACGAAGCCCTTGGAGCAGAGCGCTCCAGCCACGGGACTTCCGACCAGCGCATCCAACGTGCAGACATGCAAACTCCTCCTAAACGTCGTCGAGGCGATTATGGGAGCATCACACGGTGACTTCAAGTGGACGACAACACATGTCGCGTCAACATGAATTAGCGCCCCGCCGGAAGCATTGACAGCGCCGCCGCCGCCAAGGCCACCGCAGCTGTTTCGATACGCAGGACATGCCTTCCAACGCAAACTGGAAACGCTCCGGCAGCCTGCAACAGGTCTCGCTCAGCATCCGTGAGCCCTCCCTCGGGCCCCACGACGATGACCATCGGCGACGCAGCGTCGGAACTGGCCAGAACCTGCGACAGCGGTTCTCCGATGGCATCGCCAAACAGGCAACCTCGCGGCGACTGGGCCAGTACCTCTGCGAGTGACTGAACCGGAGCGATCTCCATCAACCGGTCGCGACGACACTGCTTGCAGGCCGCAATGACGTTCTGCTCCAGCTTTTCCAGTTTCGAGTCACGAGGGTCCACGACCCCTCGCTCCGTCCGCAGCGGGATGAGCCGATCCACTCCCAGTTCGGTCAGTTTCTCCAGCATCCAGCGGAAGCGATCTCCCTTGGGCGAAGCCACCGCCAATGTCACATGAACCTCAGGAACATCCTGCGAGACCACACCTCCGCAAATTCGCACGGAAACGCGACGCTTCCCCACTTCAACGAGTTCTGCGAGGGCATGATTCCCGAGACCATTGAACAGTTCCACCGACTGGCCCGGTTTCATCCGCAGCACGCGTGAAATGTGCTGCGATTCACCTTCTGGCAGATCCAGTTCATCCCCAGTCTGCCACTTGCCCGGAGCATAAAACCGATCGGGCATTACTGCTCCTCTGTCGAACTGGCGGGCGAGAGCCCCCGCTCCAGCGGCATCAGATACGGTACCTGCAATCGGCGAAACTCCTCGGCAAGCGTATGCCGGTCCCGCACTTCCAGCAGCGCTCCATCGATGACAACGTCCAGATTCGTCATCACGATTTCTGCCCCCTGCGGCAGATCTCCCCGAACGAGTGCAAACGACTGGTACGTGTTCACCACGGTCACCGGAACGGAACGCGCTTCGCTTCGCATGGTCTCTCCCGCTTCCGCCTCACGTGCCTCGGCCACAAACACCTGACCATCGACAATCGCATCACGAGGAATGAGCACACCGGCCTGTTCGGGAATGATGTCGGCTGCGACTCGGGCAAACACAAATGAGCCCGGCAACAGCGGAGCGTGAGCCTGACGGTTGTCGACTTCGACAAACACATTCACCGTGCGTGTCTGCTCATCGGCAATGGGCGAGATACGCGTCACAATTCCTTCCCAGGGAGTGGCGCCGGTAAACAGACGCGACTCGTCGGTGACCAGTTCCGCGCGCGGCCGTTCACCCGCCGCCAGCATCTGCGTCAGAATCGCAGCATCCGGCAGGCCAACTGGCAAAGGCACCTCCACGTTGTCCAAATCCGTAATCCGTACGAGCGGATCTCCCGGACGCACATACTGGCCTTCCTCCACATGAATTTCGCTGATCACACCAGTAAACGGAGCCCGGACATGCGCCTTCTCAAGCTCCAGCATTGCCAGCGCCAGATCACTCTTACTCGCCTGTAGCTTCGCTTCTGCCTGCTGCCGTCGAATCGGGTACAACTGCTGTTCGTTCCGCAGGCGAATCAGGCCTTCGTCGTACTGCTGCACCTGCAATTCGGCCTGAGAGACATCGCTTTCGCGACCGGCCTGCTGTGCCAGCAATGTGCGAGCTCGCTCATACTCGCGGCGAGCAGTCACAAGGCGTTCCTGCTGCTGCTTGATCAACAGGTCATTGGTGGCGTGCTCCTGATCCAGCCGCTCGAGATCGATGCGCGACTGTGAAATCTGGGACTGAGCCTGCTGCACACGTTCTTCATACGTCTGCGGATCGATGCGGACAATGGTCGACCCTGGATGCCGCTGCGACTTTCCATCGGGCCCAATCGAAACCTGCGGTCCCTCAACGCGGTCCCCCACGTTCTGGCGGCCGGTTTCTGTCGTCCGACCCGCCACTTCTGCCCCCACCACCACTTCGCGATCGGCCCGGGCCGTCCCAAACGCGGCGAGATACCGGCGAAGCGGCATCGCTTCAACGACGTAGGTTTCTACGCGAAACACGGCGGGAACCGGATCTTCCCTCGGAGGCTGCTGTTTCTGACTGGCCAGGCGGCCAAACACGATCCCGGCACCGCTGAGGGTGACCACGATCAACAACACACTGAGGCCGCCTCGCAACAGGAGCGATGCTGGCTGAAACTCTGTATCCGGAGACGAATCAGGAGAGGACATCGAAAATCGCTTGCCGTCGAGATGGAGAACAGACGGGAGTGAACTGGAGCTTTCGATTTTAGTCGTAATCAGCGAGGCTGATCAGGCCTCTCATCCCCAATCGATGGGAATTTCTCATCAAAAGCACTGCCTGGAATGCAATAACGGCAGCATCCCGGAACGATCCGAAACACCGCCGTCGATATCTGCAGTCCGTTTGGCTACCAGCGAACTCGCTGCACTGAACGGGTAAAGCCGCCCACAGTGCGGCTGCGGTAGCTGTACCCCCGTGGTCCGAACGCCGCAGGCGCCACCACATACGGAGTCGCGGCTGAGTAGCTGTAGTACGTGGTGTACGAAACAGGAGCCACGTAAGTCACCGGAGTCGCGTAGACCACAGGCTGCACGTAGGCACTGGTCACCACAACCGGTTGAACCACGCCGACGGGAATGGGAGCCGCGTAATACTGCGGCACAACCAGTCCGGGAGGGCTGTAGTAGTAACTCGCTGGCGAATACACGTAGCCGCCAGCTTGGGCACTTCCCGCCATCGCCAGAACGACAACACACATCGAGATTGCAAGCTTCCCCATCTCACCACTCCTCAATTGACACACCTGAACGGGGCAGTTCAACAGAGCCCCCAAGTTCACTCTGTAGCCATCAGGCAATCTAGGCAGACTACCCGATCACCCAATCGAATTCACCTGTGCGCTACCGCAATCCATCAGATTCCAGTAATCTATCCATAGCGGTTGATGCGGAAGCATTGCCGCATAACCGATCGTAAGTCGTAGCGCCGGATGCGCTGCAAGCTCTTCGCAATGCGCGAGGAGTTCAAAAACGCCTACTGATGAGGATCTACCCCTATGATGAATACACGTCGTGACTTCTTGAAAACCTCTGCCGCCATTGGCGCAGCGGTGTATGTTGGAAATCAGGCTGCCGCCGACGACGCTGCCAGCAAGTCACCCAACCAGAAAGTCTCCTACGCCTGCATCGGCGTCGGCGGCAAAGGTTCCAGCGACTCGGCTGACGCAGCCAAGCACGGCCAGATTGTCGCCATCTGCGACATTGATGACCGCACACTCGAAAAGACAGCAACACGTCCCGGCTTCGAAGATGCCGCGAAGTTCAACGACTTCCGCGAAATGCTCGAAAAGCTCGGCGACAAAATCGATGCCGTGACCGTCTCCACACCGGACCATACGCACGCTCCCGCTGCGGCCATGGCCATGAAGATGGGGAAAGCCTGCTTCACACAAAAGCCGCTCACCCACACAGTGTGGGAAGCCCGCCGCCTGCAGGAAATCGCCGCCAAGGCAGGCGTTCCCACCCAGATGGGTAACCAGGGAACGTCCACCGATGGCCTGCGTCGTGCAGCAGCGATCCTGAAGTCCGGCCACCTGGGCAAGATCAAGGAAGCCCACATCTTCACCAACCGTCCTGTGTGGCCACAGGGTGGACCTCGCCCAGAGGCAGCAGAAGTCCCTCCGCACATCCACTGGGATCTGTGGCTGAGCGCTGCACCGGAACGCCCCTTCGCTCCTGGCTACCACCCGTTCGCATGGCGTGGCTGGTGGGACTTCGGCACCGGAGCCCTGGGGGATATGGCCTGCCATACCTTCAACATGCCATTCGCCGGGTTGCACCTCGCCAATCCCAAGACAATCCAGGCCACCTGCTCCGGCCACAACAAGGACAGCTATCCTCAGTCCTCGAAGATCGCCTTCGAATTCGACAACCCCACAGCCGATGGGCTGATGCCAGTGTGGTGGTACGATGGTGGCAACATGCCCGAAGAGTCACTGCTCAACGGCATGAAATTCAAGCACAAGAGCGGCTCGATCATCGTGGGCGAAGACCTCACCCTGTACTCCTGGGCCGACTACGGCGACAACTGGGTGATCCTCGACAAGGAAGGCAAGGAAACTCCGGTTCCAGAAGTGGAATTCGAAAAGTCTCCTGGCCACTTCACCGAGTTCCACCAGGCCATTACCGGCGAACGGAAAGAAGCGATGAGCAACTTCGGTAACTACGCCGGTCCGCTCACCGAGACGATCCTGCTGGGCAATCTGGCCGTCTTCGCCGCTGCTTCTGGTGAAGGCAAGAAGATCGAATGGGACGCCGAAAAGCTGATGTCCCCGAACGCCCCGGAAGTCGCTTCCATCGTGAAGAAGGAATATCGCGGCAACTATGGCACCTACCTGGACGCCTAGTCTGACCGTGACTGATCACGTCTGAATGAATGGCGAGCCCGGAGGATCCATTCCTCCGGGCTCGCTTCGTTTCTGCACTGCGACCGCCGCAAAGACTGCACACACTCGCGGGTCAATTCCCTTTACTACGGCGCCACTACCAGTTCGCCGTTCATCACCATCCAATGCCCCGGAAAGGTGCACAAGTACGGGTAACGCCCGGGCTCATCCGGAGCTTTGATCCAGATGGTGAATTCCCCGCCGGGTGAGACGATGTCGGTGTAACAGATAACCGCATCGAGGTCGGGCACATACTGATGCAGTGCGGCTTCCGGGTCGGCAATCAGGCGGTTGGCCGCCTCACCTACCGTGGCCAGCGTTCCCGGCTTCACCAGCGCCCAGTTGTGCGGCACCACATCGGGATTGCGCAGCGTCAGGGCAATCGCCTCTCCCGGCTTCGCAGTCAGCGTGCGCGTCGCGAATGTCAGATTCCCCGCCGTTTCCAGCATGATTTTGCGGGCCTTGTGATTTCGCTTCAGCCACGGATTCGGAATCGAACGTGTGGCGAGCACAATGTCCGCGAGAATTGGATGGGCAGCGATCGTCTTCGGTCGAGGCTGATACCCCGGATAGTCGGTCCGCGGAGCATCCAGCGCATGCACCGTGATCACCAGTTCCTGACGATCTTCAGGAGCAATGTTCCAAGAGAGATGCAGTTGATTCACTGGCTGCAGATCCGGCATTTCAAAGAACACCGAACGCCCATCGGCCAGCAGGTGCGTCGCCGTCACCTCAACCACATCGTGCCCCGGCGTGCCCGGATGACTGGGAGACAGTTCCGGTGATCCGTAGCCGCTGCCATATCGATAGTTCCAGCACTGTGC
>JAGQPW010000006.1:7728-8959 GCA_020426515.1 Planctomycetaceae bacterium
CCCGGCGTGCCCGGATGACTGGGAGACAGTTCCGGTGATCCGTAGCCGCTGCCATATCGATAGTTCCAGCACTGTGCAAACGGTTCCAACGGGGAACTCGTCTGCACCGGCTGATCAAACTCAATCACGATGCCGTTCTCATGCACATGAAAGCCGGTTGGCATTGGTCGGATGGCGTTGTATCGCACGCGCTGAAAACAGCCATCATCCGGCGTGTAGCAGCCCCAGCCGGCCATGCCACTGACATACAGGTGCCCATCCTGCGGATGGAATCGCCCTCGATGCGCCCCCGACAGAAACTCGGTCTGCATCGGCATCAATGCCCCCTGCAACTGACCACGAACTTCGTCTCGCAACAGCAGAAAGCCAGCCCCCTGACCAAACGAGAGATGCACGAGATTTCCCTGCTGCCCCGGCCAGGCATTCGCCGGAATCGATGCCTGTCCACCGGACGAGTTATCCATCCCGCGCGGCAGATACACCAGCGGCAGTGCGGGTGACTCGCCATTGCGTGGGCCACCGTAGCCAAAGTAGGGCTTTCCTGTGTCGTCCATCGAAACCGCACACACCATCGAGGCTGGTGTCCAGTCCCCTTCCGAACAGGGGATGGTCAACAGTCCATCTTCAGTGAGTCCCAGACCATCCGGATTGCGGAAACCGGTTGCCAGCACTTCTGCCGCCTTGCCATCGGCCGAGATGCGAATCAGCCCCTGATTTCCGGACGCCGTGTAAAAGCGGCCCTGCCCGTCACGTTGCAGGCCGCAAATGAAGTCGTGCCCGGCTGGCGACGTTTCAAAGGCATTACTGAAGCACTCGTAAAAGTCTGCTTCACCATCGCCATTCAAGTCATGCAGCCGGGTCAGCTGATCGCGGCATTGCAGATAGATCTCATCCGAGGCCTTCTGCCCTTCTCGATCAACAACCACCCCCAGTGCGTGATGCAGTCCGGAGGCATAGCGCGTCCAGGTCACATGCTGGAGTTCATCGTCCAGACCGCTCACGCGCCAGACATCCCCATGCATTGTGCAGACCAGAGCGGAGCCATCCCGCAGGAAGTCGTGCCCACCACAAAACAGTAAGGCGTTCCAGGGATTGTCGACCGGCATCGGAATCGTATCGACCGCGAACGGCTGCTGATGTCCCCGCGTGCCTGCCGCACTCCACGACCAATCCCACTGCGGCGGCCCTCCCTGCAAGGCAGCTTTCCATGAATGCTCCGACGCCGGGGCAA
>JAGQPW010000006.1:9059-36156 GCA_020426515.1 Planctomycetaceae bacterium
GCCACCAGAAAGCGAAACAGATCGCGACGTTGCCCGGCACTCATGGCCGCAGCCAGCCCTTCGGGCATCAGCGTCCCCACTTCGCGACGCTCTTCGATGGACTTGATCGGGATTTCCTTCTGGACACGTGTTGCCGGATCACTCAATACCAGCAGGTCGTCTGTTTCCGAAACCCGGTATCCCTGCAGCGACAGTCCTTCATCGGTCAGGACTGCATGTGAAACAAATTCCGCAGCCACCTTGTGCCTGGGCCACAGTACGGACTCCACGAGATATTCCGCGGGCTGTTTCTTCGCGATGGCCGTCAGTTCCGGACCGACGCTACCTCCCTGTCCGCCAATGGCGTGGCAATTCACGCACGCGAACTTGGACGAGGCAAACACCTCCGCTCCGCGCAGCACATCCCCTTCTTTGTGTGCGGCCTCCAATTCGAGCGAAACCAGCGATGCATCATACGGTCCCGGAAACGGCTCTGCAGCGGGCTTCGATGCTTCAGGAGTCCACGCCAGCAACGTCTGCGTTCCAGAAGACAACGTCACCGACGAAATCTTCCCATAGCAATGCAGGCTCCCTTCCACGAGTCGGCCAATCCCCAGACCGCCGGGAACCTCAGGACGCGATGTTTGCTTGACGGCCTGCACTGCAACTTGCGTGTCATCGACATACAGCCGCACGCGATCTGCCTGCATCTCCATCCGCAAAGTGTGTGTTCGGCCGTCTGTGACAACTCGATCCGAATGCACATGATCAGGCTGATATCCGGGCAGATATGCGGTCAGCTTTCCACTGCCCCGCATCGTGAACAGTTCCCAGTGGGCTCCCGACGGCTTGGTATCGCAGGCAACGAGAATGTTGTAATCCTCACTGCGGGTCAATTGGGCCACACATTCCACCGTGAGCGGACGCTGCCGATACCCGACTGAGCCCGGCAGCAGAACACCGCCATTGTGGAACATCCGGCCGTTGCCAGGACCCGCAGCACTCGTGGCGGGTTGCTTCCATGTCCGGTATTCCGGGCGCGGTCCTGGTGCCGATCCATCCAACTGGGCGACGAGCCAGTTGAGCCCATCGAGATTGTCCTGCAGCCGATATTCGGCATTTTCCCGCGTGTGATTCAGGATGCCGATCGGCCCCGAGTATCCACTCTGCTGAACGATCTTCAGCAGCGGCAGGTCGAGTTCCCCCACCCCCAGCGGGACAATCTTCTGCCCTTTCTGATCGCCGCCTTGCACCATGCCGTTGAGGTTGAGGCAATACAGGTGCGGCTTCATCAATTCCAGCAGTTCAGCAAACCGGTCCACATGGCCGTGGCCGTGATGCTGGTTGTACACAATCCCCACGTTGGGCAGGCTGAGCGTCTGAATGATCGCGACCTGATTCTCTGGTTCACCAAACCAGCCCCCATGGTTGTAGAGCCCCACAGTGCAGCCCGCTTCCGCCGCCGCCAGAGCGATTGGTCGCAACCGATCGGCCTCCGCCTGTACGCGGGCGGCCTGTTCTTCCGGCGAGTTCGTCGGCCCGCCGCTGCCAGTCACCCACAGTTGGGTCTTCACCTGGTGGCGTTTGAGGACATCCAGAATGTGTTTGGCATCGTTGTTCAGAGAGCCTGGAAACCACCACGCCGTCAGTTCAATGTTGTGTCTCCTGAGGGCGTCCAGTTCCGCGTCGAAGGTCGGGACATGCTGGGCGCGATAGTCATACGCCAGCCTGTGGATCCCGAGTTTCTCCAGCATCGCGGACCGTTCCTCAGGCGTTCGATCGCGGTCGTCGAACGGCACGATGCACCATGCCACGAGATTGTCCCGACGAAACAGGGTCTCAGCCATTGCCTGATGACTGCTGATACACAGGATCAGCGCCGCCAGTAGTCCATAGAGCACACAAAGAATGCACGAAACCCGCATGACCTGCCTTTCCTGAATCAATCGTTGCCAATTCGCTCGATCCCGGACAATCACGTCCGTCACGTTGCGAGTAGTTCTTCAATCCGTGTCACCAGTGCGGCAGGCTCCATCATTCGTCCGGGGCCAATATTTCCGCAGCTGAGCCACCCATCGGCCGGTCCCAGCACATGCAATCCATCGGCCTGCACCTGGGCGATGTTTCGTTGCACCGCCGGCTTGCTCCACATTTCGTTGTTCATCGCTGGAGCCAGCAGCACCGGGCAGATCACCGCCAGCGCAAGTGTCGTCAACAGGTCATCCGCCAGCCCGTGTGCCAGGCGACCGATGGTGTGCGCCGTGGCTGGAGCAATGACAAACAGTTCCGCTCGGCGCGCCAGCCCAATGTGTTCGCCAATAAAGTGTTCCTGTGGATCAAACAGCTGCTGATACACTGGACGCCCGGTCAGCGCCTCGAAGGTTGTCTTGCCGATGAACTGCTGAGCCGCTGGTGTCAGCACCACGGTTACCCGGGCACCTTTCTGCACCAGCTGGCTGCACAGATCCGCCGCCTTGTACGCGGCCACCCCACCACTCACACCCAGCAGAATTTCCCGATTTTTCATTGTTGTGCTGTAAGTGATTAGAGCCCCGGCTTCGGGCATAAAGAGACCACCGACCGAACCAGCGAGCAGCCTAAAGTGGAAAAATCATCCACCTGGTAGAACGGCGGTCACAAGATTCAGGCCGCGCAGCCCGATTTGGTATTGTCGCAATTCAAATCAACCTCGATTATTATGATAGCATGCACCAAACGTGACAGAAACTCAGCGGAGGGATCACCAATACCGTTATGGCACGCATCCTTGTAGTCGACGACGCGCTGCTCGATCTCCGCATGGCGGGTGCTCTTCTGGAATCAGAGCCCGAATGGGAGGTGCTGTATGCACATGATGGGAAGCAGGCTCTGGAGCAGATCGAAAAGCATCTGCCCGACATTGTCGTCACCGACCTTCAGATGCCCGGAATGAATGGTCTCGAACTCGTGGAGACCATGCGGAACGAGTTCCCCCTGATTCCTGCCGTGCTCATGACTGCTGCCGGGAGCGAACAGATCGCCGTCGAGGCGATTGAAAAGGGGGCTGCCAGCTATGTTCCCAAGAAAGAGTTGGCCGCAGAACTGGTACAGACCGTCTCCCGATTGCTGACGCTCTCCGCAACTCAGCGCGGTCAGCGACGGTTGATGAACTATCTCACCACGCTGGAGTACGTGCTCGACAATGACCTGGAAGTCATCAGCATCCTGGTGCACAGCATCCGGGAGATGATCCAGGAACGTTGGCTGCTCGATGACGGTCAATGCCTGCGATTCGCCACTGCAATTGACGAAGCAATACAAAACGCGTTCTTCCACGGCAATCTGGAGGTCAGCTCCGACCTGCGGGAAGAAGATGCCCTGCTCTACCGCAATCTGGCCGAACAACGACGAACCGAGGAACCCTACTGCTGGCGGCGAATTCACGTGCTGATCCGCTTCACGAAGCAGCAAATCTCCGTCACCATTCGTGATGAAGGCCCCGGCTTCGACCCCCAGGGGCTCCCCGACCCCACAGCTCCCGGCTATCTGGAACGCCCCTGTGGCCGTGGTGTGCTGCTGATGCGGTCCTTCTGCGATGATGTGCAATTCAATGAGCGAGGTAACGAAGTCACCCTCATCAAACGCACGATGCGCCCACCCGATGAGCTCTTTCTCGAAGACGTGAAGTAACTCTCACAACGCGCCGCACCGCACTATGCATCATCGTCGCCGCGAACGCTGAATTCGAGCTTCCACCGCTGATCCGTCCGGGTGCTCACGCACCACAGTTCAAACATCCCCAGCTCGGTGATGCGCGAATTGAATCGCACGGGCACATAATGCCCTTCATCGCCAGCATCAGCCGGAAGTGTTGCCTCCAGGGGGTCGGTCTCGACAACCTCCTCTTCGCTCCACCGCTCCAACAGGGCGCCAGGCTGATCCTCTTTTCGAACCGACGAACTGAAGAATCGGAACTGAGCCGGCTCACCCACAATCAGCCCGATATCAGCCGAAGGAACATTCGCTTCCGTCCCTTCCTCCATTCCGCGCGGCACAACACACAGAGCCCGCAATGGCCGCGGAGCACCGGGAATGGCGAGTCCGGCGGACTCGATGCCGACATAGTAGGATCGGGCCGTCCCCCCTCGAATGCGGACACCTCCATGAAGCTTGGTCCAGGCATAGTAGGCGGCCCCTCGGGCTACGGCATGATCCAGATCACGTTCACCCGAAAGTGCCTTGGTCGGGGAATCCGGAAACCAGGCTCCCAGGACTTCCAGCAGCCGCTCCGCCAGTGCCTCTGACTTGAAGACTCCACCATTGAGCAGCAGATCGGTTGGCTGTGCGGGCTGATCTGATGCCCCACCATGCTGCCCCAGGAACTGCGCGATGTGGCGGGTGATGCCGGGATCTGATTCAAACGGCAGCCCCAGTTCCTGAAATCCCGAAGCACGACGCTTGGCGGGACGGTCGCTCAGTTCCGACTGTGGAAAGAATCCGTCGAGCAAGATCCGTCGAGCATCGTCCCGATCCAGTTCGACCGAGACGGTGCCGCCCACGAGTTTCCGTCCACGCCCCAGGATTGACACCTTATGCGTCTGCGGCCCATCGGCAGCCAGCAGAACTTCCTTTGCCGCGCGACACGAATGCCACAGCGAGACGGACTGCCAGGGGTCGAGCTGGACATTCTTCTCTGCAAACAGCCCCGCCACATGATGAGCCAGGGCCAGATCCATGTTGTCCCCGCCAACCAGCAAGTGGTTCCCGACGGCGACGCGTTTCAGTTGCAACTCGCCAGACTGCTCCGCCACCGATACCAGCGTGAGGTCGGTTGTTCCGCCTCCGACATCGACCACCAACAGGCTTTCGCCCACCTTCAATGTCTTCCGCCAGCCATCTCCCATCTGTGCCAGCCAGGCATATACAGCGGCCTGCGGCTCTTCCAGCAACACGAAGTTTTCTGGCAGGCCTGCGGCGACCGCAGCTTCGCGGGTTAACTCACGGGCACTTGCATCAAACGAAGCGGGGACCGTGAGTACGACACTCTGGTCGTGCATCGGGGCATCCGGAAACGCATGCTCCCAGGCATTCACGAGATGCTTCAGATAGCGTTTCGAGGCCTCAACCGGAGACACCTTGGCAACTTCGTCGGCGGCTCCCCAGGGCAAAATAGGCTCATGACGATCAACCCGGCTGTAACACAGCCACGACTTGGCCGCACCGACAGTCCGCTCCGGCACTTCCGCCGATTGCCGACGTGCAAACTCGCCAGCAACACCTGTCGTCGCGGGGCCCCACGGCAACTCAAACGGGCCATCCTGAGGGCCAGGCAGATAGAGGAACGATGGCAGCGACGTCCGCGACTCCACCGTATTGGCCGACACCAGTTGAGGAATGGGCAACAGCTCGACCTGTGGTTCATCCACTCCCAGTGACGCGTAGGCCACAACACTGTTGGTCGTTCCCAGGTCGATTCCAATGACGTATTGAGCCGCGTGCGACAACGATCTCTCCTGCAGTATCCGAACGCCTAGCGTTCGGAGTCTTTCGATGGCTGAACTGGCCGTGAACATCGAACAGCCGTCCCTCCGTGTCAAGCGATCGACAGACATCCATTGTTGTCGATTCGATCAATCGACGTGCAACTGGAGGATCCCGGCGACCTGGCA
Source organism: Planctomycetaceae bacterium (assembly GCA_020426515.1). GTDB lineage: Bacteria > Planctomycetota > Planctomycetia > Planctomycetales > Planctomycetaceae > JACKHO01. The sequence goes on from JAGQPW010000006.1 coordinate 14,687, forward strand.
ACGCAGCCCTCTGCTCGACGTCATCAGACTTGTGCGGTAGGCTGCGCCTGGGACAGGCCAGTCGCCCGTGCCCTTCAATTCCTCAGTCATCGCGGCTTCAACAATTGCAGCAAGTACCTCAATGACACCCGACTCCAGCTGTAACCCGTGGATTCCCTCCCCCCGGGAAGCACTGCTGGCCCTGTCACTGGCCATCGGACTGACGTTTTGCTTCTGGTGGCCCTTCTGGCTGGGAGGTGGCCCCATCGGAGGCGATCTGTATTCATACTACATGCCTCAGAAAGCCGTGCTGGCCGAGGCACTTGAACAGGGTGAGTACCCCCTGTGGAACAATCGCGCGGGATTTGGATATCCCCTCGTTGCCGAAAGCCAGACCGGCGCACTGTACCCACCAAGTCTCATACTGTACCGCGTGTTCGACCTGAACACGGCCTATGTCGTCTCTCAACTGCTGCATTACGTGATCGCGTTCCTGGCCGCCTGGGGCGTCGCTCGGCAACTTGGTATCAGCACTGCCGGAGCGGCCCTGGCCGCCTTGTCATTCGTGTATGGCTGGTTACCGGCCCGCATCTGCCTCGAATGGGCTGCGATCGGAGCGGCCTACTACGCAGTCATCATCTGGTGTGCACTCGGCTGGCTGCAGACGGGATGCCCGCGATCCCTGGGCGCACTCGCCATCGCAATCGGACTCGATCTGCTGGCGGGGCACTTTCACCTCGCCTTCATTGCACTGCTGACCGTTGCCCTGTTGACGGTGCTGCGAGGCGAATATCTGACCAGCCACCTCCCGGCCGCAACGCTACTCTCAGGACGGCGAGGCTGGATTGTCCTGGCGATGGGAGCCGGGTTGCTGATCGCTGCCGTTCAATTGCTGCCAACGTGGGAACTGAAGCAGCTCAGTCAGCGCGATTCGGTCGGAGCCAACTTCAACCCAGGTTACGGACACATCCCCCCCCCCTACCTGACTGAACTGGTCGCCCCCTGGCTGTGGCATGGGGCCGACATGGATGCCGACATCGCCCTCGGTCAACTGCAGCTGGGTCGCTATCCAGCGGCAACCAACAAGGTCGAGGCCCACCTGTATGGAGGACTGCTGCCACTGTTACTGGCTGTCGCCGGTCTCGTGTCTGCCTTCCAGTCAGGCCAGCTTTCGCGAGGCATGCTGGCCTGGACGATTCTGGGCCTGTGTGGCCTGCTGCTGGCAACCGGCTGGCCGCTGATCGTGCTGCAGCATGTTCCCGGATTCAATTTCTTCACCGGGCCGGGTCGTTATGGCATCATGACCGCCATGGCATTGGGAATTCTCGCCGGATACGGCTGGGATAGACTTGTTCCCACGCTGCTGGGAAAGCAGCTTCTCATGCCGGGTCTCCTGCTGGCCTTTCTGTTCACACTCGGAGACCTGTGGGCAGTCAGCCGGGAATATGTGCTGACCAGCGGCCCCTATGTCGGGCGTCAGGTTTTTTACACCACGCTGCTGGATGAGGTTCCGGCCCGCCACCTGGGATCATCTCCGGTCGCCAGGCGTTTCCAGCCCGATTCAGCCACCATTCGCCTGTACGCTCCCGGCGCCAACATCCCTTCACTAATGGGGCTGTCGGCACTGCCGGTTTACCTGGGACTGGGCCCAACTATCTATTATTCCGAAGACCTGCAGATTGACTTCGACACCGATTCACCAACGGAAATCGAAACGGCCTCGCGACACCTGCGTGAATGGGGAGTTACGCACCTGTTCCTGCAATCCCGAATCGATACGTCCAGATGGCCAGTCGACTTTGTGGCCGAAGTCACCGACCCGGTCGTCAATGCCGCCATGGCCCGACGCGAACCATTCTTCCTGTACGCTCTGCGCGATCCCCTTGGACGCATTCGCCTGAGCCAACCAGGAACACTGGAGCAGATCCGCTTCACGGCAAACAGCGTGCGAATGGTCGTCGATTCACCGACTCCCAATCAGGTGACACTGGCGGATCTCAACTATCCCGGCTGGACAGTTCGAGTCGATGGGCAACCTCGCGAAATGCTGGCGGCCCCGCACTTCCGAGCCGTCGATCTGCCAGCAGGTCGGCATGAGGTTCACTGGCAGTTCCAGCCCTGGACCATTCGGCTGGGAACCTGCGTCAGCATCGGCAGTCTGTTGCTGGTCGTCGCCGGAGCGTGGATTGCTTTTCGTCGCCGTCGCTGCCAGCTATCTGTACCACCTGAACCCTGAGCCTGCGTCCGGGCTATTCGTCCGAGTCATCGACTGACATGTCCGGATCGGTATCGCCGTCAGGACGGTTCATGCCGTACTTCTTGAGACGTCGATCGAGTGTCGTGCGCTCGATTTTCAACAACCGGGCCGCTGCAGACTTGTTCCACTCCTGCGAATCCAGCACCGCCTGGATGTAGATCCGGTCGATGTCCTCCAGACTCAGCTCCTGCTGAATGAAGCTGCCAAACAAGTCGACCATCGGGTCAACGCGCGTTTCCACCGGCTCTGGGAACCCAACCGGTTTTCCCATCTCGGGCGATTCCGCAGAGGACTCGTCGTCCAGCCTCAGTCGGGTAAGAATCAAGTCTTCGGGCCCCAGGACTTCATCCTCCGCGAGAATGACCGCGCGTTCCACCACGTTCCGCAATTCACGCACGTTGCCAGGCCAGTTGTGGTCCTGCAACTTACGGACAGCCGCAGTCGTCAGACCGCGAATCTTTCGGGCACTATTGCGGCTGAACCGCTCCACGAAATGCTGAGCGATGGCCGGGATATCATCCCGATGCGACCGCAGTGGCGGCACAACAAGTTCAATCACTTGCAGGCGGAAGAACAAATCGCGGCGAAACTTTCCTTCGCGAACAGCCTGTTCCAGGTCGCGGTTCGTGGCAGTGACCACGCGCACATCGACTTGAATTTCTTTCCCACCCCCCACACGCTCAAAGGCCTGCCCTTCCAAGGCCCTCAGGAACTTGGCCTGAATTTCGGGATTCATTTCCCCGATCTCATCGAGGAACAATGTCCCGCCGTCGGCCTGTTCAAACTTTCCGGCACGTTGAGCAGCGGCCCCCGTGAATGACCCCTTCTCGTGTCCGAACAGTTCACTTTCCAGCAACGTCTCAGTGAGCGCGGCACAATTGACGCAGACAAAAGGAGCATCACGCCGACGGCTGTTCAGGTGCAGGGCGCGCGCCACCAGCTCCTTCCCTACTCCGCTCTCGCCACGGATCAGTACCGTTGCATCCGTGGGAGCCACACGCGAAATGATCTTTCGCACACCATCCATCGACTCACTGAATCCAACCAGTTCCGATTCAACAGCCAGTTGATCCTGCAGGTTGGCCACCTGCGAACGAACGAGATCCAGCCCCTGCTCAAGTCGCTGCCGATCGCGCAGCGCCTGCAAATGGTCACCCATCTGATCCGCGACGGCCAGACAAAATTCCAGGTCGGTATGCGTCAGCGGCGAATCAGCCTGCAGACTGTACAGATGAATAACGCCCAGCAGGTGGCCCTGATGTCGAATCGGGGTGCAAATCGCACTCTCTGCTCGAATCGCCTCAATGCTCTTCTGGGATGCCAGCGCCGCATTGCGCGAAATGTCGTGTGCCAGAATCGCCTGCCCATCCTCGAGCACGCTTTGCGATAAGTACGTCGAAAACGGAGGGGTGCCATCGCCCCCGCTGCTGCTCTTGAGCTTCAGATCCCGCACTGTCGGCTCGCCTTCGGCTACAGTGCTCAACAACACTCCACCAACTTGTGCCGAAGTATGGACCAGCAGCCCCTGCAGGACCGTCTGACACAGGCCGTCTTCTGATGTATCGGCAGCCATGAGCCGCGCCAGCCGAAACAATTCAGTCGCCCCTTCACGGCCCTTCGCCAGTTTGTGAACGCCTTCTGGAGCATCGAACTGGGTACCGGTCTGCCGCTCGATGATTTCGTACCGCTTTTGCTCGGTCGACGACCGCGAATGCTGGTCAGGATGAAAGGCCGTCAGGACGATCTCGTGCGAACCCACGGTGGCCAGTTCCCCCACACGCAGCGGATGGTCTCCCTGAAGGCGGTCTCCATCAATCAGCACGCCATTGCGGCTTTCCAGATCGCGTAAAAACCATTGCCCGGCCCGAAAATACAACTCACAGTGCTGCCGACTGCACTTGGAGTCATTCAATACGATTCGATTCGATGGTGCACGCCCAATCGTCACTCGCCCCCCCTGGGGCAATTCCAACACATCGATCCTTGCAGCGTCACGCTGCACAATCAGATAGAGGGGACGAGGTCCACCTTCCTCTGTGCGGTACGGTTCAGCCTGATTCATACAGTTGTTTCCAACAGAGCCCATTGGTCGCATACGCGACTTCATCCAAAATTCTAGTTGCCCAAAGGACCGTAGTTCCGAAGAAACATTAGCGACAACGCAAATTGAAACAGATCTTCCTCACTGCGCAATTCCGCAAGTGCAACAGGAAAAACGAAAGCGTCCCGAGAGACACCCTCGGGACGCTTATCGCGCGCCTTTGAGCACGAGCGGGCCTGTCCGTGCTTAGGCGGTGGACGCAGTCAAAGCACGTGGCGTGCCAATCCCCGAATCCGCCGAAATCCGCGAATCCAGTAGACAGTTCAAGCCAAACCGTTCAACTTTCGTGCACCCACTGCTCTAAAATGCACAGGTCAATTCCGCAGCAGCCCAACACCTCCACATGTGCCATTCGAAGGCAGAACACACGCAAGCACACTTGGCACAAGAATTGCTCTTTCAAGTCAGCATTCATTCTCAACGTTTTTCTGAGTCATTCCGCATCACCTCTTGGGGATTCCCGTTCGTATCCAAACACTGGTTTTATTCCCCCCCCAAAGATGCGGTGGCCCGCTCTCAACAGAGCGGGCTTTTTTATGCGCTGAAGCAGGCCCCCTGCAGGTCAGCCGAAACACAACACACGACCATTGGCCGAGTCGGTTCCAACCACCAGCTTGCCCCCCACCACCGCCGGTGAACCCGTAAAGCCCTGGCCGGCATTATATCGCCACAACTCTTCGCCACTGGCCAGCGACAAGGCATAGAGATTCTTGTCGCCCCCGCCAAAGAAAACACGGTTTCCCACGACTACGGGGGAACTGTCGATGGCAGCCCGCGTCTTGAACTGCCAGCGCCCGGCTCCAGTCTTCCGATCGATGGCATGCAGGTGCTTGTCGCGGCTCCCCACCACCACCAGATCCTCAGTCACAGCAGGGCTCGATTGAATCCGCTGTTCCCGCTTGGGAACCGAGTACTCCCAGACCGACTGCTTCTCCTTCCAGTTGATGGCGTGCACGGCACCGGCATCGGTACCAAAGTACAAGATCCCATCACGTTCTGCCGCAGAAGCGAGCAGCAGGGCATCCAACGGAATCCCACCCACTTTTTCTCCAGAATTGGTGTCGATGACATGCATCAACGGCTCGCTGCAACCTGTAATAAAAGTGAAGTGATCGACAACCGTTGGCGTTCCATTCACCGGCCCCTGAGTATCAACCGACCAGATCGGTTCTCCTGTTTCCAGGGACAGCGCGAACAGCTTTTCAGCATGCGAACCAAAAATGAGCCGATCCCCCACGATGGCTCCGCCCCCGACAATCTCCCCTAGAGTCGCGAAGCTCCATTTCTTCTCGCCGCTCGCACGATCGACCGCATGCATCGTCCCTTGGTCATCCCCGGCCAACACAGTTTTCGGAGCCAGAGTCAACGGAGAATTGAATCCCGGAGCGAGCTCATTCGGCGGAACATCAACACCTGTCTGATACTTCCACACTTCTTTGCCGGTATCGAGTTCCAGACACAGCAGGTCACCACTCAATGTTCCAACGTAAACTCGGCCATCGGCAATCACCGGGGTCGACGTCACACCATCGGGTGAGGCCACTTCCCACAGCAGCTTCGGCTCTTCTGGCAAAGAAGTCTCAGCAACGCCCTGATTCTTCAGGCCGTTACGAAAACTGGGCCACTCGACCGCTGATTCAGCCGCAGAGACAACCGAGCCCGCGGGGAAGGACAAGCCCCAGCTCGCCGCTCCCAGCAAGCTCCCTTTCAGGAAGTCGCGGCGTCGAAATTCAGTGCACATCGATACAACTCCAGTAGAGCCGCTGCGTCCACGGATCGCGGATTGAACAATCCGGTCCACTGTTCGGCGGCCGAGGCCGCCATTCCTGACAGGTCGGCTGCCGTTACTCCGCACTCTGCCAGGTTCGTCGGCTGACCGGCTGCCAGCACCAGTTGAACGATCCGTCGGGCCAGAAGATCAGCACATTCCACGGCTCCCATGCCATTCAAACCGGCATCCGACACCAGTTCCTGATACGCCGTCCCCACGTGAGCCGCATTGTACCGGACCACGTGCGGCAGCATCAAACCGATGGCAATGCCATGCGGCAAGTCAAATTCGGCCGTAAGCGGATTGGCCAACGCGTGCGTTGCTCCCAGCATGGCGTTCTCAATGGCGGCCCCGGCGAAATGTGCTCCCAACAGCATGTCACCACGAGCCTCCAGATTGTCCGGCGCGGACAGCACTGTCTCGAAGGCTCCGTTCAACAAGCTCCAGGCGCGGCGACTGAACAGTTGCGACACCAGATTTCTCTTGGTCGACACATAGCTTTCCACAGCATGGCTGATTGCATCAATTCCGGTCACCGCAGTCACCTGTCGCGGCATCGTCAACGTCAACTCCGGATCGAGCAGTGCAACTCGGGCCGCCGCCTTCTTATCGCCACACGCCATCTTCAAGTGCGATTCGGCATCAGCAATCACCGCAAACGACTGAGCTTCACTCCCCGTGCCTGCGGTCGTTGGGACGGCAATCAGCGGCAGCATCGGCTTGGTGGCCTTGCCAATGCCACGATAATCCTGCATCCGGCCCCCATTCGTGAGCAGGAAGTTGGTCCCCTTGGCGCAGTCCATGCTGCTGCCTCCGCCCAGTCCAATGATCAGGTCAATGTCATGCCGCCGGGCGAACTCTGTGCAGCGTTCCACATCGGCAGTTGTGGGATTGGGCTGAACCTCGTCGTAAACATGCACATCCAGTCTGGCCGCACTCAGAAACTCAAGCGCCCGAGATTCGTGTCCTGCCGCCCGCAGGCCGGCATCAGTCACGAGCAACACTCGGCGGCCACCCAGTTCGGCGGCCAGGCTTCCTAGTTGAGAAAGGCATCCCGGCGAGTAGATCACACGGGTTCGGGGATCAAAATCGAATCCCGACATGTCGGTCGTCGCAGCAGCAGAAAAACTCATGGGCGTGCCGGGTGGGATCGGGCAGGTGGGCAGTCGTTGAATCATGTTACCCCGCAAGGCTGGTGGCGGAAAGGTGAGAGCTGATTGAAATGATCTGCGTCTGCGAGGTTCGCTCGGCACTCCGCAAGGAACTTTCCCCCGGTGAACTGGAGCCCGCGAACCTCGATCCCTACTATGGAACATCCATCCAAAATCCCGCATCCATCAGCCACTGGATTGACTGGCAATGAATCTGCTGCGACTTGCAACCTGCCTGAGCCTGTTAACTGCCTGGCCCCTGTTCAGCCATGCCGCCCCACTCCTCAAATCCGGCGACCGCATCGTGCTGCTGGGCGGAACGCTGATTGAACGTGAGCAGGTCGAAGGATACTGGGAAACCCCGGTCATCCTGAGTGCAAGCTTCCCTGTCACCTGGAATAATCTCGGCTGGAGCGGCGACACCGTCTGGTCCGATTCTCGCGGCATGTTCGACCCGCCAGCGAAGGGCTATGAGCGAATGCTCGAGCAGATCGGGCAGATCAATCCTACCGTCATCATCATCGGCTACGGCAATTCCGAAGCCTTCAATGGCCCCGGCAGTCTGGACGCATTCAAGAAGCAGTACGCCAAACTCCTGCAGGACCTGAAAGGGGAGAACCGCCGCTTTGTTCTGCTGACACCCACTCCCATGGAAGCCAGCGAAATTCCCGGCCAGTCCCCGGAACAGCAAATCGCCCGAGCCAGCCATTACAACGCAAGTGCCTCACAGTACGCCGATGCAATCGCAGCACTTGCTGCAGAGACAGGGGCCACCCTGGTGGACCTGAGTCCGGCTTTCTCGCCCGCCAGCGGAGACCTGCCGATGACCGACAACGGCATCACGCTGAACGCCTTTGGCTACTGGAAAACCGGACAGTTGCTCTCCACTGCCCTGACCGGATCAACTCCCGACGCCCGGGTGCTTCCTGCACCAACGATGACCAGTGTCTCTCCTCGCATCGTCAGCGAGGACGCCTCGCCAACCGAACGCCTGCGAGCGGTCATTCGCGACAAGAACGAGTTGCTGTTCCATCGCTGGCGTCCCCAGAACTTCACGTACCTGTTTGGTTTCCGCAAGCACGAACAGGGCAACAACGCAGTGGAAATTCCACAGTTCGACCCGCTGGTCCAGGAACTTGAGGCCCGCATTCAGTCCCTCAAGCCTGCTCCGTAATACGGCCCGCTTCCGTTGCCTGTCCCAACCCACGTCTTGCCATCCCTACGGACTTCTTCTCCCATGCTTCGCAATTTTCTGCTCGCCTGCTTCTGCCTGTCCCTGTGCCCTGTCAGCTCAACTTTCGCCCAGCGAAACCTCAAGGACATTCCTCTCCCCGATCCCGCGGAAGAACAGGCGACATTCGTCCTGCCGGAAGGCTTTGAGGTCAATCTGTTCGCTGCAGATCCGCAGATCGCCAAACCGATCCAGATGAACTTCGATGCCCGCGGTCGGCTGTGGATCGCCAGTTCGTCGGTCTATCCACAAATTGAACCCGGCGCTCTCTCCAATGACCGCATTCTCATCCTCAATGACGAAGACGGAGACGGCGTCAGCGACAGCACCAAGGTTTTCGCCACCGGACTGCTGATTCCGACCGGAGTCGAGCCGGGCGATAGCGGGGCTTATGTCGCTGCCAGCACCGAACTGCTGCACTTCATTGATCACGATGGCGATGACATCGCCGACGAACGCCGCATCGTCCTCTCCGGCTTCGGCACCGAAGACACGCACCACATTCTGCACACGCTGCGCTGGGGGCCCGAGCAGCGGCTCTACATGAGCCAGTCCATCTACATTCACAGCCACATCGAAACGCCGTGGGGTATCAAGCGGCTCAACGCGGGGGGTATCTGGCAGTTCCGCCCCGAAACACTGGAACTCGATGTCTTCGCCCGAGGCTGGGTGAACACATGGGGCACGCACTTCAATCAATATGGCGCGACCTTCGCCACCGATGGAGCTGGCGGCGAAGGGATCAACTACGCCGTACCGGGAGCCTCATACGCCACAGCCTACGGAGCCTCACGCATTCTGCGCGGTCTCAATCCCGGCAGTCCCAAGCATTGCGGCCTCGAAATCCTGCACAGCCCCAACCTGCCAGAAGACTGGCAGGAAAGCTTTATTACCAACGACTTCCGTGGTCATCGTGTCTGCCGCTTTGTCGTCGAGGAAGACGGAGCCGGTTACACCTCACGCGAACAGCAGGAACTGATCAAATCCAGCCATGTGGCCTTTCGCCCCATCGACATCAAGATGGGACCGGACGGCGCGATCTACATCGCCGACTGGTACAACCCGATCATCCAGCACGGGGAAGTCGACTTCCGCGACCCGCGTCGCGATCACACACACGGGCGCATCTGGCGGATTACGTACAAAGGCGGTCCCATCGTCCCGCGTGAAGACCTCACGAAACTGTCAACTCCCGAACTGCTCGCCCGCCTCAGTTCCAATAACCAATGGACGCGGCACCTTTCCAAGCGTGTCCTCACCGAGCGTGGTGTTGCCATCCTTCCCGATCTGAAGGCATGGGCCCGCTCACTCGACAACACCGCTCCGGACTACCACCAGCTCCGCCTCGAAGCCTTGTGGATGTACCTCGCCCTCGATGTCCCCGAGCCGGAACTGCTGCAATCATTGCTCGAATCAAAGAACCCCTCTGCACGAGCCGCTGCCTGTCGCGTTCTCGGTGACTGGCTGACCGATATCCCGCAGCATCTCGACTGGCTGCAGGCCCGTGTCCACGATGAACATCCGCGAGTCCGCCTCGAAGCAGTCCGCACGCTCGCACGCTGCCACGATGCCAACGCCGTCAGCATCGCCCTCGAAGCTCTCGATCACGATGTCGACCAATGGCTGGACTACGCCCTGTGGCTGACAGTCCGTGAGCTGCAACCCCAGTGGCAACCGACTCTGCCCACGGGCCAGCTTGCCGCAGCCCGCCAGCCCAAACACTTGCTGTTCCTGCTGAAATCCGCCGGATCAGCCGAAGCAGTCCCGCTGCTGTTCGATCTGTTGACCACCAAGGGAGCGATCGATGATGCCGACATCCCGGAAGTGCTCGAAACACTCGTGCAGTTCTCTCGGCCTCAAGACCTCACGGCCATGCTCGACTACGCCCTGGTCAGTGGAACCCCGGAAGCCCGACAGGCTCAGGTGCTCTCTGTATTGAATGCAACAGCCGAGCGTCGGCAATTGCGTCCGACTGGCGACCTGACGCGATGTGCTCCGCTCCTGAAGTCGGCATCAACTTCCGTCCGCGAACATGCCTTGCGCTGCATTGGCCAATGGCAGCTGGCTGCTCTGCGATCCGAGATCGATGCCGCCGTCGCACAAAGCGATGCTCCGGCACATGTCCGACTGGGAGCCATTACCGCGCTCAGCGCATTCAAGGATGATGCCGCAGTGCAAACACTCGTAATGCTCATCGGCAGTGATCAGGATCTCGTCACACGCCGCGGTGCCCTGCTGGCCCTGCTCAACCTGCGACCACAACAAGCCGCCAGCCTCGCGATCACGTTCCTGAATCAGTTGCAGGATCAGCCTCAGGCCAGCCAGCCAGTGATCGCCGCGTTCCTCGCGAAGAAGGAAGGAGCCAAGCTGCTGGCCGCTGCACTGAAGGACAAGCAAATCCCCAAGGACATTGCCATCATCGCTCTGCGACAGGTCAGCTCCTCAGGACAGGAACAGCCGGAACTCGCTGCCGCCGTCCGCGCCTCCGGAGGCGTCTCCGGTGACGCGATCAAGCTCTCTCCCGAAGAAATGCAGACCTACACTGCGGCCGTTGCCGCACAGGGTGATCCCGCTCGCGGCGAACAGATCTACCGCCGAGAGTCGCTCAACTGCATGAAATGCCATGCCATTGGCACGGCGGGAGGACAGGTCGGCCCGAACATGCTCAGCCTGGGAGCGACCGCACAGCTCGACTACATCGTCGAGTCACTGCTCGATCCCAACGCCAAGGTAAAAGAAGGCTACAACACGCTCGTCGTCGCCACCGACGATGGCAAGGTGTTTTCGGGAATCCGCCTGCGGGAGTCCGACCGTGACCTCGTGCTGCGTGATGCCGAAGGTCGCGAAATCGCCATTCCGCTCGACAGCATTGAAGGCCAGAAGAATGGCAACACCCTGATGCCTGCCGGCCTGACCGCCAGCCTCACGCGGCAGGAGATTCTCGACCTCGCCGCCTTCCTGGCTGCCCTCGGCAAGCTGCCGGACTACACCATCAGCCCGCAGCCCATCGTGCGTGCCTGGGAAACCATGCAGCCCACCAGCGAAGCATCCACGCACCTGCGTCGGACCAGCTACGCATCCGCTGCCACGGAACCCAATGTGTTCCAATGGGCTCCCCGCATTGCGACGGTCAAAGGGGAATTGCCGCTGGGTGAACTGCCCGAAATCGGCGTTAAGAATCGCGTCGCTGCGGGATCACGCGGCGTGAGCTTCGTCCGTTGCCAGATCGAAGCTCCAGCAGATGGCAAAGTCCAACTGAAGTTTGGCGACATCGCCGGCCTGCAGGCCTGGGCCGACGATCAACCCATCAACCTCGCAGCCACAGTCGACCTGACACTGTCACCCGGCCCGCACCGCATCACCATTGTGGTCGATCGGTCCGAACGAAACAGCCCCGTCAGCCTGGGGCTGTAGCCGTCGCCTTCTACAACCACGAAAAAAGCGATCCGGGAACACCACATGTTCCCGGATCGCTTTCGTTCGTATCGGTCGACGAATTGCCGGAGCGCTGAAGCCCCCGCTCGCCAGAACTACAGAACTTTGATCAGTTCCACTTCAAAGTGCAGCGTCGCATTGCCTGGAATCACAGGCGGAGCACCGGCTGGGCCGTAACCGAGCGCCGAAGGAATTTCGAGCTCAATCTTGCCTCCTTCACCAATCAGCTGCAGCCCTTCAGTCCAGCCTCGGATCACGCGGCTGAGCGGAAACGTCGCGGTTTCGCCGCGTTTGTAGCTGCTGTCGAATTCGGTCCCATTGTCCAGCCAGCCCTTGTAGTGGCACTCGACCGTATTGGCCGCGGTCGGCTTTTTGTCGCTTCCGGCGGTCAGCACAAGATACTTCAGGCCAGAGTCAGTCATTGCCCAGTCGGCATTGGCAGCATCAGTCATAATCATCACAGGTTAGAGGAAAAGTGGACCAAACATCGTAGCAACCCACACTGGTCCTCGCCGTACCCAGCCCCTGCTTTTCGCGAAGCTTTCCGGGATTTCCGAATCGTCCCCACATGTGTTCAGTGGTGTTCCGATGGCCGGTAACCAGCTATCATTCGTGGACTCCAATTCGAGTCCCCCCCACAAGCTTTCCTCCCCCATCCCCTGAAGACCGACACACCGAACAATGCGCCCAACCCTGTGCCAGATTCTGCTGCTCGGATTCCTGTTTACGAACAGTCCCCAACTGTTCGCTGAGGACCTCTCCCCAACTGCCAGCCGCATGCTGCAGGATGTCAAGTACCTGGCATCCGATGAACTTCAGGGACGAGGCGTCGGCACCAAAGGACTCGACGAAGCGGCTGAATACATCGCCAAGGCATTCCGCGATGCCGGGCTGAATGTCACAGTGGCAGGTGGCGATCCCTTTCAGGAATTTGAAGTCACCGACGGTGCCCGCCTGCTGGAGCCCAACACACTGAAGTTCGTCGGCCCGGAGGGGAAGTCCATTTCGTTGGCACTCAACCAGCAGTTCAACGTCTGCTCATTCGGCACCGCTGGCAAGTTTGATGCACCACTCGTATTCGCCGGTTATGGCATCGAAGCAGACGATGTCGAGTACAACGACTTCCAAAACCTTGAAGTCAAAGGCAAAGTCGTCATTGTCCTCAGACGCACCCCGTTCCAGACCGATCCGCACGGCGCCTTCGCTGTTGGTCATGGCATCTCCCGACACGCCGCACTCACCACCAAGATCAGCCGAGCCTTCAGTCGCGGAGCCGCTGCAGTCTTGTTCGTCAACGACCACTTCACTGGAGAATCTGAACGCGAGCAGATCGCCGAGCAGGTCACCAAGGCCGAGCGACGAGTATTGAATGCTGCGGAAGCGCTCGTCGCCGCAGGCAGTTCCAGCGAGCCGACCGAAGCACCTCAAAAGGAACTCAAGGACGCTGTCACCCACCTTACGCAGGTCCGCGGTCTCCTCACTGACTACAACGCCGATCCGCTGATGGACTTTGGCTACGGCGGGACTCGGAGCGGCAAATCGCTGCCGGTTTTTCACATCTCGCAGTCGGCGTGTGACGAACTCCTCGCAGCAGCTGGCCAGCCATCGCTTCAGAAACTGGAGCAGCAGATCGACGACACCGGCAAACCCACCAGCCGTGAATTGACCGGCTGGAAGGCTCAAGGAGAAGCCTCACTGGACGTCATCCGTAAGCCGGTCCGCAATGTGGTCGGCGTACTGGAAGGACGCGGGCCGCTCGCCAGCGAGACCATCGTCATCGGCGCCCATTTCGACCACCTCGGATTTGGCGGCGAAGGGTCGCTGCTGCCCGGTTCTGAGGACATCCACAACGGTGCCGACGACAACGCCTCCGGAACTGCCGGGCTATTGGAACTGGCCCGACGATTTGGCGAGCGGGGACCACAATCCCGCCGCATTGTGTTTCTCGCATTCACCGGCGAAGAGCGCGGCCTGCTCGGCTCGGCGGAATATGTGAAGGAACCGCTGTTCCCACTCGAACAGACGATTGCCATGTTCAACATGGACATGATTGGCCGACTGGAAAACGATCGACTCACCGTCTTCGGTACGGGCACTTCGCCCGTCTGGGACGCTGAAGTCGATGCGGCGGCAGCCCCCCAGAAGCTGGAGATCTCCAAGAAGCCCGAAGGCTTTGGCCCCAGCGACCATTCTTCATTCTATGCCAAGAAGATCCCTGTCCTGCACTTCTTCACTGGCACACACAGCGACTACCACCGCCCTTCCGATGACTGGCAGAAGGTCAACGCACCCGGCATGGAACGCATCATCAACGCGGTCGACCAGATTGTCCAGGACACACTGACTGCCGCCGCTCGACCTGAGTATGTGCACATTGCCGCCCGCGCAATGTTGGAGCGAACGGGCAGCCGGCCCTACTTTGGCAGCATCCCCGACTTCAGTTCGGATGCCGAAGGGTACGCCATTCAGGGTGTCGCCCCCGACAGCCCGGCAGACAAGGCAGGACTGCAGGGAGGTGATCTGATCATCCGCTTTGGCGATCAGAAAATTGGTGGCCTCGACGATTTCGACCTCGCCTTGCGGAACTATTCCCCCGGGGAAGAAGTGCCGGTCGTCGTGCTTCGAAAGGGACAAGAGGTTGAGCTCAAAGTGACACTTGCGGCTCCTCGCGGCTGACTCTTTCCTCGCAACGCTTGATTGCACTGTACCTGCCAGTCAAACTGAAGCCGCTGAGCGGCCTGCAGTTCCGCTCGCCATCCATCGACTCTAAACCAAGGGATTCACCCATGTTGCTTAATCTCCGCGTCTGTTCCGCATTGTTGTGCCTTGGCCTGCTGGTCGGCTGTGCGAACGAATCCGCTGGCCCTCAAGGCACCGATTCATCCAGCGTCGACATGTCGGGCGAACATGGTGAACAGGCACCGCTTTCCGCTGAAGACCAGGCGCTCGCCGATGCCCAGAAGATCTGCCCTGTCGGCGGTGGCGATCTCGGCAGTATGGGTGTCCCATTTAAGGTGATGGTCGAAGATCGCCCGGTGTTTCTGTGCTGTGAACACTGCAAAGACGCCCTGCTGGCAGACCCGGACAAGTACCTCGCCAAGCTGGATGCCCCAGCCGCACAACCTGCTGAAGAAGCCAAGCCAGCCGCTGAAGAAAACGCCGCCGAAGCCCCCGCAGCTGAAGGCGAAAAAGCTCCCGAAGGTGAAGCCGCTCCGGCCCCCATCTCCAGCTGATTTGTAGACAGCGTAAAACGATCTGTTTTGTCGACGACCGCATCGCAGGCTCTGTGATGCGGTCGTTTCATTTAGAAACCTCCTCGCGCGTTTGCCGCCCGGGAGACAATCCATCACACTGCGCTGATCGGTGCTTGCTCATTCCAAATCGCGACTTCACTGGAAGGACTTCCCATGCGGCGCGTCATCGTTCTTCTTCAGCTGCTGATCCCCTGCGGCCTGCTTGCCTGTCTCGCCTCGTCACTGAATGCCGAACCTCCAAACATCGTCCTGGTGATGGCCGACGATCAGGGCTGGGGCGACATGGCCTACAATGGACATCCGGTCATCAAGACGCCCAACTTCGATGCGGCTGCGGCCACCGGACTACGGTTCGATCGTTTCTACGCCGCGGCCCCGGTCTGCTCGCCCACGCGTGCCAGTGTGATGACGGGACGACATCCCAATCGCATCGGGGTCTTCAAATGGGGTTATCCAATTCGGCCCCAAGAGGTCACGATTGCCGAAGCACTCAAGACTCGCGGCTATGCGACCGGACACTTCGGCAAGTGGCACCTCGGCTCTGTGCGACGCAACAGCCCGGTTCACCCGGGAGCCAATGGCTTCGACACCTGGCTCAGCGCACCCAACTTTTACGACAACAACGCCACGCTCAGCCGCGAAGGGACAGCGGTCAAGCTGAAGGGCGAAAGCTCAGCCCTTGCCGTTGACGCCGCGCTCGACTGGATGAAACAACAAGTCGCGGCTCAAAAGCCGTTCTTGTCGGTCGTCTGGTTCGGCTCACCTCACCTGCCTCATGAAGCGGCGGAAGAAGATCGACTGCTGTATGCCGATCAGCCTAAGGCCCTGCAGAATTTCTACGGAGAAATTACCGGCATGGACCGGGCGTTTGGTCGTCTGCGCGATTCGCTGACGGAACTCGGCATTCGCGAGAACACCATCCTCTGGTATTGCAGCGACAATGGGGCACTGCCCAAAGTAGGTTCGACAGGAGGCCACCGCGGCTTCAAGGGGGCCGTGTATGAAGGAGGTCTACTGGTCCCCGCCATCCTCGAATGGCCCGCCAGGATCAAAGAGCCTCGCATCACGAACGTTCGCTGCAACACATGCGACATCTACCCCACGCTGCTCGAGATTGTGGGAGGAACTGTCGACAACCAGCCGCCACTCGATGGCATCAGCCTCGTCGGCCTGATCAGTAACGACATGCAGACGCGGCCAAAATCCATGGGATTCTGGGACTACAACATCAAGGGCATCGGCACTCCCTCGGAAAAGTGGATGACCGAACTCTACGCAGCACAACAGGCGGGCGGCGATCTCGATGCCAACGAGGAAAGCCTCAACGCCGCAAAGCTGCCGCAGCCACCGTATTCACTGGATGCCTTCCCCGGCCACTCGGCCCTCATCAGCGGCGACTGGAAACTGCATCGGGTGGAAACCAAAGACAAGCCCGTTCAATGGGAGTTGTACAAACTGTCCGACGACCCTCAGGAGAAACATGACCTGGCCGCAGCGCAGCCCAAACAAGTTCAGACATTGCAGCAGGAACTGGACGCGTGGCTGAAGTCGGTCGTCCACAGCCTCAACGGCGAAGACTACGCTGACGCAGCCAAACGGTAGACCAGTTCGACGAGGCGATTACCCACAAATTGGCGGACTCTGTTGCGATCAGGAATTCCTCAACACTACCCTGCTGCATTCCCACGTCCATTGTGACCTCATCGTCCGGGGCATTTTGCCTCCACTAAGCGGTCCATCTCCTGACTACTAGAAGAGCATTCCATGGCAGCCCGCAATGCGCGCCTCGGGTTGATCCTGTTCGGGATCTATCTCGTCATCTATGGCAGCTTCGTTCTCATCAACGCGTTTGCCCCCAACCTGATGGAATCGACCCCCTTCGCGGGAGTCAACGTTGCCATCCTGTTTGGCTTCGCGCTGATCATTGTCGCGTTTCTGCTCTCCCTGCTTTACGGCTGGTTGTGCAGCACCCCTTCCACCACAGATGAATCAGGAAAGGGCGCAGCGTGATCTACGAACCCTCCATGATGGCGGTCTTCATTTTCCTTGGCTTCGTCGGTGTGACGATGGGGCTCAGCTTCTACCTCGGAGGCAAGGCCAAGTCCTCCGCCGGCTACTTTGCCGCACACGGGCAGATTCCGTGGTTTGTGAACGGCATCGCCTTCGCGGGTGACTACCTGTCGGCCGCCTCATTCCTCGGTATCTGCGGCATGATTGCCTTTTACGGATACGATGGATTCCTGTACTCCATCGGCTTTCTCGCCGGCTGGATCGTTGCCCTGTTTGTCGTCGCCGAACCCATGAAGCGTTTGGGCAAGTTCACCTTTGCCGATGCGCTCAACGCACGTTATCAGTCGCGAGGCATCACGTTGGTCATCGGCATCAGTACGCTGGCCGTCAGCATTTTTTATCTCATCCCGCAGATGGTGGGCGCGGGTGCGTTGATCACGCCGCTGCTCGGCTTTCCACACTGGGCAGGAGTGCTGATCGTTGGAGTGACCGTGGTCATTATTGTCGTCACGGCGGGAATGGTTTCGACGACATGGGTACAGTTTCTCAAAGGGTCGCTGCTGGTCATCTTCAGCTTCGTACTCACAGTCATGATCATGCAGCGCGGCTTTTCTGTAAAAGATGGCGGCATCGACGGCTATCACTTTCGCACGCTGGGCCCCTTCGCTGCGTCGGAACTGATCGATCCTGAACACCCGCTCCAATTGGCTGCCCCGCTAAAAGACCAGCCAGAACTGGCCGAGGCAACGCTCGCGTTTGAGTCATCCAACGACGGAGAACAACCAACGTTTGTCGTCGCGGGAGACACGTTCTGGTACATCGACACGCATGCAGGTTCGGAAGTCTTCCTGCGTGAATGCCAGACGATGCAAACCAATCCCGAAGGCCAACTGCTGGTCAACGGCACGCCGCTGGGCACAAAAAAGGGTGAAGCGGAACTTCACCCGGTGGGATACATCAGCAAACTCCCAGGCGATGTGGAGAGCAGCGGCCCAGTGGGACCGCTCAGCTTCTTCAGCACACTGCAGCAAAGTGAAGTCATCATCTGGAAGAAGAAGTTCTCCAAAGAACATCCCGGCATGACCATCTTCACCCCCATTCCAACCGCTGGCTCCAAGGTTTTGCGACCGGGTGAAAATCCCAAGTTCGCAGGTATCCGCAGCAGCAACCCGATCGACAAACTCAACTTCATCTCCCTGATGCTCGCTCTGTTCTGCGGGACAGCCTCGCTGCCTCACATTCTGATTCGGTACTACACCGTCAAGGATGAAGCAGCCGCTCGCAAAAGCACGATCGTGGGGATTGCCGCCATCGGTATCTTTTATGTACTGACCCTGTACCTCGGCCTGGGAGCCATGACCAGCGGTGCGCTGGACCTGACAGACACCAACATGGCCGCCCCGCTGCTTGCCAAGAGCATGAACGAGTTCCTGTTCGCGGTCATCTCGGCCATTGCCTTCACCACCGTGCTCGGCACGGTCAGTGGGCTAATTCTCGCTTCGGCCGGAGCCGTTGTGCATGACCTGATGAAGAACGTACTGCGGATGCAGATCAATGATCACGAACAGGTTCGCCTTGCGAAGATTACTTCCGTGGCGGTAGGTGCAGTGGCCATCGTGCTGGGAATTCTCTTCAAGGAAATGAACGTCGGCGCCCTTGTCGGCTGGGCATTCAGCATCGCGGCGTCAGCAAACTTGCCGTCGCTGATCATGCTGCTGTTCTGGAAGCGAACCACGCAAGAAGGAATTATCGCCGCAGTCACCGTCGGAATGGTGACCTCACTCGGCTGGATTCTCGCCAGTGGAGCGACACTTTCCACCGTGTTCGGACTGACGGGACATCCCGGCTACGTTCCCTTCAGCGAGCCCGGGATTGTGACGATCCCCCTCGGCTTTCTGACGCTGGTCGTCGTATCGCTGCTCACGAAGCCGCATGTCGATACGCCAACCGAGGCCGCCAGTTGAACAGCGAGAGTTGAGAGACGTGCGCTGAGAGCCCGGAGCAATGGCACAGGCGACTGGCTGTTGGCACTTGTTCAATCGCGATTGAGACCACCAATCAGAATTGAAGCTGCGTCAACGAGGGCCATCGGCCCCGGAACGCTCAACGCCAGCCAACCTTGGCCCCGTTGATCAGCAGGCACGCCTCAATTCGCGGCGGCCTGCGTCAACGGGATCACTCCCTTTTATTCTTCAATGCGGTACAACGCTTGTTCGCTGCGCAACAGAATCGCGTGGTCGGTGATCGCGTAAGAGGCGAATGTCCGCGCCTCTGGATTCAGTTCGCTGGTCCCCAGCACCTTGAACTCGGGGCCAGCGGCGACAACGGTCGTCTTGCCATTCTCGTCCTGAAAATAGATGCGTCCGTCAGCATACAGGGGAGACGCCGAGAAGTTTCCGCCCAGCCGCTCCTGCCAGAGTTGCTCGCCCGTCTTGGCGTCGACGCACGACGCAATCCCCTTGTCGGAGACAAAGTACACACGGCCATCGAGGTACAGGACCGATGGTGAATGCGGAACGGCCTTGTCGAATTCCCACTTCAGGTGCGTTTCCGTCACATCCCCCCGGCCAGTCGGATCAATCGCCAGCAGTCTGGGCTTGTTGAATCCAGTACAGACATACACCAGCCCGCCGCCGTATACCGGGCAAGGCGTCACAGAGTACCCATCGGGATAGTTCACACGCCAGATTTCTTTGCCGTTCGCCGGGTCGTACGCAAACACCGCATCGCTGCCGGGGCAGATAGCCTGCATTTGTCCTTCGATCGTCAGCACCAGCGGCGTCGCAAACGAGAACCCCTTACTGGGAGTCGTTGCACGATCCGTTTTCCAAAGCAACTTGCCAGTCGACTTGTCCAGACCTGCCACGTACTGCACATCTGAGCCGTCACAGCAGATCACCAGCACATCTCCGGCAATGGCGGGCGATCCGCCCGTGCCGTGCTGCGGGCTGTATTCCAGTTTGTTCTTCCAGACCACGTTCCCATCCAGCGTCAGGCAGGCCGTCCCGTTCGAACCGAAATGCACGTACATGTAGCCATTCTCAATGATCGGCGTGGGGCTGGCATGACTGTTCTTCTTGTGCATTTCCACAGTATCAGGATGCCGGAACAATTCGTGATCCCACTTCGTTTCCCCGGTCTTTGCATCGAGACACATGGCTCGCAAGACAACCTCACCGGGCGTCTTCTCCTCGGCCGGTGCCTTGTCATCCCCTTCAGCAGGCTTTGCTGGCTCTGACAGAACCACAACCGCATTGGTCAGGTAGATGCAATCGCCCACAACCACCGGCGACGACCAGGCCAGTCCGGGGATCACTTGCTTCCAGGTGACATTCTCCGTCTCACTCCAGGTCAGCGGCAGACCGCTGACACCCGCGTGCCCATCACTGGTTGCACCGCGAAAGGCGGGCCAGTCGGCCATCACCGGGAAACTCATCAACAACAGGCAGGCAGTCGCAAAGAGGCGTGGCATGGCAGGAGAGGTGCATTTCTTAAGTACTTGAGGAAGACCCGCTCACATGCACAGGCCGTAAACGGTACGTTGGCAATTTAAGCTCCGCACGACCAAGACTCCACCGTGCGGCCCCGCGAACATTCGAGCAATGTTAAAGCAGCTCAAGCAGCGGGCGGCCGGCATAGAGAGGATGCGGACGCTGTTCACGATCGGCGAGGGTCGCCGCGGATTCAACCCCAAGGACATGCAGCAATGTGGCTGTGAAGTCCTGCGGGCTCACCGGATCCTTGGCGGGATAGGCTCCCTGCGAGTCACTTTGGCCATACACAGCTCCGCCACGAACTCCACCCCCGGCAAGCAGTCCCGAGTAACAGAACGGATGATGTTCACGCCCCGCGTTGGCGTCAGAGATCCGGGGAGTCCGACCAAACTCACCCACCCAGACAACGAGAGTGTCGTCAAACAGTCCTCGTTCCTTCAGGTCATCAATCAAAGCCACCAGCGCCTGATCGGCAGGCGGACATAACTTCTCCTTGAGCTTGGTGAAGTTCTGTCCGTGCGTATCCCAGAACGTGGACCCATCGTTGTGCCAGTTGATCGAGACCAGCGGCACACCACGCTCCACCAGACGCCGGGCCAGCAGCACACACTGTCCGTGGATATTGCGGCCATAACGATCGCGTACCGCTTCGGGCTCCTGTCGCACGTCGAATGCATCCCGCACAGTTGGGGTCGTCAACAGCTCAACCGCCTGCTGCTGAAAGTCCCCCAGCATCAATCCGGCAGGACTGCGATCCAGATTTTGCCGCTGCTGATCGATCGCCGAC
>JAGQPW010000006.1:36247-53854 GCA_020426515.1 Planctomycetaceae bacterium
TCCCCCTCAATCAGAAGCGGATCATGGCGATGCCCCAACCAGCCTCCTTTCTGGCCGGGAGCCTGACCTCCCGGTGCAGCCGGGTGGTAGGCCAGCCAGGGCATTGTCACGAATCCGGGCAGCCCCCCTGGAGCCGGTCGCAGGTGAGACATGACGGACCCCAGGTGAGGCGTGTCTCTTTCGCTGGGAGGCTCTGCGTCACTCTGAGGAACAGGTGCAATGTGTCCCGTCAGTGTCGCGTGGGCACTACTGAGATGTGCGGCATCCGTGTGGTTCAGGGAGCGAACAATAGCCACGTCGTTCGTACGTGCCGCCAGTCCCGGCAGCAACTCACTAATCTGCAATCCAGGTGTTGCGGTGGCAATCGGAGAGAACTCTCCTCGAATGCTGTCGGGCGCAAAAGGCTTGGGGTCCAGTGTATCGAGATGGCTCGGCCCACCCCACAGAAAGATGAAGATACAGCGTTTCGCTCGCCCAAATGCCGAACCTGCCGACGCCGCCTGAGCTAGTGGAGCGTACGCCGGCGGCAATCCCCACCCCAACGCGGAACACATCCCGGCCCGCAACACGTCGCGGCGAGATGGCAGCGATCGTCGAAATGCAGAGCAGGTGTGACCGGCGCGTCGGGTCATCTTCACAAACACAGGACCTTGTGCAAAGAAGAGTTGAGGTAAAGGCAACCCCCAAACGATAAGGGCACACTGATTAGTGGTCAATTCGAGTCGCGAATCTGTCGTGGCGGACGCAATGGCACGAACGTCGATTTACGCCAACGATTAGAGACGTCAGCTCGCCAGCAGATTTTGGGTCTTCTCAGCAGTTTCGGTCGACACATCATTGCAACGACGGCAGATTCTGACATCCTTACAGTACGGATCATTGACAATCCAGGATGTTCGTAAGGCTCTCAGCTCTGAGAGACAGGAGTAACGGCATATGTCGGAAGGACTCAATCTGCCTCGGCTGCATCAGTTGTTGCAGCAGTTGCAGGCTGTACGGGACAAGCTCTCCGGAGGACCACGACAGATTCGAGTGCGCGAAAGTCGCATCGCTCAAGGCGAGCAACTCGCCCTGAAGCGAACCGAAGAACTGAAGCTGGCACGAGCTGCTGCAGACAGCAAGAACCTCGAGCTCAAGAGCAAAGAGGCAGGACTGCTGGACCTGCAGCGCAAGCTGAATGTCTCAACCAGCAACCGCGAGTACGACGCTGCTCAAACTCAAATCGATGCCGACAAAGCCGCCAAGGCTGTGCTGGAAGATGAAATTCTGGAGCTGCTCGATCGTGCCGAAGGCATCCAGAAGGAAATCGCCCGGGCCAGGGAAGCTGTCTCACAAGCACAGGCAGACCTTGAGAAGTTCCGCGCCGAATTTGACTCTCAGGCCGACCAGTGGAGGCAACAGCAAGCCAAACTGGAAAAAGAGGTCGCTGCTGCGGAGTCCGCGTTCACAGGTCAGGACAAAGACAAATACCGACGTCTCGTTGATGCCTACCATGCCGACGCGCTGGCCGATGCCGACACCGGCAACTGCAGCAATTGCTACGTGAATCTCACGCCGCAACAGCGGGTACAGCTTAACAGCGGCAAGCATCTGTTCTGCGGTACCTGCGGACGACTGCTGTACATCAACCGGGGCTAGGACACAACGCGACCGGAACGCAACGATGGCTGGAACACACCTGCAGGCCTCGCGCGTCATCGAAACGGTCGAGTTGCTCGGCCTGAGAATTCGTGAACGCTTTCCGCAAGCCGGGCTGAATGCAGTCTGCGATCAGCTGCTGGAATTTTCCCGGCAGGCTCAACATCGGGCACACCAGATTTCGCGCCCCATGTATCCCATTCGCGTCGCGTCGGTGCTGTTGATTCTGATCTTCATCGCCCTGTTCGTCGCGGTGGTCAAGCTCATCAGGCTCCCGGACCAACCCTTGCAGGCCGACGAATTCATTCAGGTTCTGGAAGCTGGCTTCAACACCTTGCTGCTGGTGGGTGCCACGGTCTTCTTTCTGGTCACTCTCGAAACCCGCATCAAACGGGACCGTGCATTGCGGGCAGTTCACGAGTTGCGGTCACTGGTTCACGTGATCGACATGCACCAGCTCACCAAAGACCCCGAGCGGGTATTGTTTCCAGGTCGGGAAACGCAGTCGTCACCACGTCCAAACATGACCCGCTTCGAACTGAGCCGCTATCTCGACTACTGCACCGAAATGCTGGCCCTCGCCAGCAAGATCGGCGCCCTGTATGTCGATGACTTCACCGATTCCGATGCCATTGAAGCGGTCAACGATCTCGAAGCACTGACTTCGGGGATGTCCCGGAAAGTCTGGCAGAAAATCAATATTCTGCACACCGCCGATGAGTCCCTGTGGCAGCCACAGCCGGGAGATTCGAACGGCGAATCATCGGCGACACCGTGCCCGCCAGAATCAGCCGCCGCAGGTCCTCAAGCTGCATCATGAGTGAATCCTCCCGTAAACAGCTGGCACGCTGGCACCTGATCCTCGGCAAGTTTTCGCAACCCCAGTTCCCAAACAGCCTGACTCCCGAACAGGAACAGATGGCTGCGGCATTGGAACCTCTCTATTCACGCAGCTACCAGGGCCGAGGAGTGCGGCAGGATGCTCGACTCGAAAAAGGGTCTCTCGACCCCAGCCAGCTGAACGTGCCTCGATGGCTCAACGAGATTCGCGAACTCTTTCCAAGACAAACCTGTGAACGAATCACCTCGCATGCCCTGGAACGCTACGGATTAACCGAACTGGTGAGCGACCCCGAGATCCTCGACTCTCTGACCCCCAGCACTGAGCTATTGAGCACGATCCTCTCACTGAAGGGGCAACTCGGCAACGAAGTGATGGGAGCCGTCCGACGCCTGATCACGCAAGTTGCCGACGACATTCGCCAGCGGTTGGAACAGCCAATCCGTAATGCCCTCACTGGCAAGCTCAATCGCTTTCAACGCAGCCACCTCAAGCACTCAAGCAACTTTGATGCGAAGTCGACCATTCGCCGCAACCTGAAGCACTGGGACCCCCAGCGAAAGCAGCTTATCGTTGAATCGCCCCGCTTCTTCAGTCGCGTTCAGCGTCACCTGCCTTGGGAAGTGATCCTCTGCGTGGATCAGTCGGGTTCCATGGTCAACAGCGTCATTCATGCTGCCGTCATGGCTGGCATCCTGGCGAGTCTGCCGCTGCTTCGCGTGAAACTCGTGCTGTTTGACACCTCCATCGTCGATGCTTCCGAGTACGCCTCCGATCCGATCGAAGTTCTGATGGGAGTCCAGCTGGGAGGCGGTACCGACATTGGCCAGGCGGTTCGCTACTGCGAACAACTGGTCGTCCAGCCACGACGCACCATCTTCGTCCTCCTCTCCGACTTCTGCGAAGGAGCCGATCCCCGGCTGCTGCTCTCAGCCTGTCATCGACTGCAGGAAGCGGGAGTAAAAACTCTCGGCCTGGCCGCACTCGATGAAACGGCCAATCCCTGGTACGACGAACACATCGCCGGCCAACTGGCCGCCCACGGCATGGAGATTGCCGCCATCACACCCAATGAATTCGCCCACTGGCTCGCTGGTGAGATTCAGGGGTAAGACAAACCCTCTAAATCTCGCTTTCTAAATCTTCGAAAGCAACCTGGAAGATTTCCTTCGAGTAGTAGGTCGTCGGAGACAAACTCGGCAACATCGACAGGATACCGATATCAACGAGACGTTCACAATCTGCTTTTGCAGTGGGATACGTCACGCCCTGAGTGTCGCGAACTTTTGTCACGCGAACGAATGGACTGTCAAACAAGCCATCGACGATTTTATTCAGGCGGACACTCCCTCCCGAACAGTTCACTCGCTGAGTCATTTCCTGTCGTAGCTCCTGCAGACGAGTGCATCTCTCTACCGTTGCGTCGACCTGTCGAATTGTGACGTTCAGGCAAAACTCAATCCAGTTGGTCCAGTTTCCCTCTGCGCTGACGTCAAATAATTTCTGGCAGTATTCATCGCGACGCCGCTCCAAGACATCACTCAGGTACAGCCAAGGCTTTGAAAGGCCGCAGAGTCGATGCATCATCAACGCCAGAAGCAAACGCCCGACTCGACCATTGCCGTCACTGAATGGATGAATCGTCTCGAACTGGTAGTGGCAAAGAAAGCAGTGAATCAGTGGATCAGGTGACGTGCTCTCGTGCAGATAGGCTTCGAACACGGCAAGGCACTCATCCAGGTGTTCTCTCGGAGGCGGCACGAATCGATTATTTGCACCAATGGCGACCTGCAATTTCCGAATCTCTCCCGGTGAGACATCACTACGTCCAATACCGGTCGTCAAAATGCGATGCATCTCGCGTATCAGTCGCACACAGAAAGGGAGCTCTGAAGACAGCCCATAGTGCAATGCTCGGCGGTAATTGTTGACTTCGCGCCAATCGTTTCCCGCCGATCCACGATTCTCATCTTCGTTGGACAGATCAAACAGCAGAAAGTCCCGCGCGGTGATGTAGGTCCCTTCCAATCGGCTGGACTGCAATGCCTCTCGGTCCTCCAATGGACGCAACAACAGCCCAGGATTCGGAAGTGTTCGGCCAATTCCCTCCAAGAGTTGAATTTTGGCTTTGGCATCAGCCAGGAGCGGCCACAGCGAAGTCTGGAATTGAAAATTGGCTGGCAATGGATCAGGAACGAAGGCACATTCACCCCGCCCAATCGGGATCAGCTTGCCAGGGGAGTCTCCTGTGAACTTTCGCAGATCCATTGCCGTCCCTCGAAACCAGTCGATTAAAATATTGACTGAATTATTTTAACAACCAGGCCTGTAGTCAAGGAACCTCAAAGAAATGAACACAAACCTCAGTGGCAACGAGAGTTATTGATTAAAGCCCCATCCCCCTCAGCTGGCGTATTGGTGCAGAACATCTCGCCAGCACGATCAATTTCCCGCACGAAACGATTTCAGCAGCTTCTCCATCTGAGCCAGTCGGGCGGGCTCCTGTTCGGCAAGATTCGTTGCCTCGCCAATGTCCGATTCCAGATTCACGAGGAACTTTTTGTCCTTGTCGGTCAGCTTGCCCTGCCCGCTCGTATCGCGAGGATTGACCAGCAACTTCCAGTTCCCTTCGCGCACCGCAAACTGCGCGTTGTTGCCGCTGCCAAGCTGCCAGCACCACTGCTTATGTGGTGACGGTCCATTCTGCAGCAGAACCGAGCGAAGACTTTGACCTTCGATGGCATGCCCGGGCGGTTCGCAGCCTGCCAGATCGAGCAGCGTTGGAAACCAGTCACAGCCGGTCACAAACTGATCGCGAACTTCTCCCTGCGGAATCACACCAGGCCAGGAGATGAATGACGGGACGCGCAGACCTCCTTCGAACAGCCCCCCCTTGGCTCCCCGATAGGGACCGGCATTACCGCCACCAAAGAAGGCCCGCTCTTCCGTCGAGTGCCCATGGTCCGACTGCACGACGATGATCGTGTTATCGCGGAGTCCCAGTTGATCCAACTGTGCAAGCACTTCGCCGATCTTCTCATCCATCGTCGAAACGAACTCGGCGTACATCCGGCGCGGTGCCGGCAGATGGGCATAGTGCTGACGCCACTTTTCGGTTCCCTGCATTGGGTAGTGCGGCACGTTGATCGCCCAGTACAGGAAGAAGGGCTGCGTCCGTTTCTTCGTCAGGAACTCACGGCACTCCTGTACCATCAAGTCGGGAAAGAACTGACCGTCCATCCAGATTTCCTTACCGTTCCGCCACAGGTCGTGCCGGTTGGGTCCCTGCCAGTAAAAGAAGTGCGAGTAATTGTCGATGCAGCCTCCCATGTGGCCAAACGAAGAGTCAAACCCCTGTCCGTTCGGCATCGTGGCTTCATCGTAACCGAGGTGCCATTTGCCAATGTGTCCGGTGGCATAGCCCGCATCGCGAAAGGCTTCGGCCAGTGTTACCTGCTCCGGCGGCATCCCTGCGTGCCCTTTGCTGGAAGAGACATTTCCCGGAACACCAGCCCGAGCAGGAAATCGTCCTGTCAGCAATCCGGCTCGCGATGATGAACAAATCGCCGAAGGGGCACACATCTGCGTGAACCGCAGTCCAGTTGCCGCAAGATGATCGAGTGTCGGCGTCGTCAGATCTTTGGAACCGTAGCAGTTCGCATCCAGTGAACCCTGGTCATCCGTGTAGATCAGCAGCACGTTGGGACGGTCAGCCCCCTCGGCCGGCACAACGCCAATCCAGGCGATACAGGTCAGAATAGAGGTGATTGAGGCGAGCAACTTCACGATTCTCTCCCAATGCGAGCGTTTCCGGGCCATCGAATGTGGACGTACGTCCTCAGCAATGTATCCTCCGGACGACACCACGTGTACCTCTCGAAGATGCCCCCGTGACTGACGAAGACCGGATTGACCTGTACGACTACCAGCTCCCACCGGAGTTGATTGCACGTCTGCCTGCAGAACGGCGCGATGCCTCTCGGCTGCTGGTGATGTCACGTACGACCGGAGAGATCGAACATCGCACGTTCTCCGACTTGCCGGATCTTTTGCAGCCGGGCGACCTCCTGGTCGTCAACGAAACACAGGTTGTCCCGGCGCGATTACTCGGTGTTCGCACCGCGACTGGGGGACGTTGGGAAGGCCTGTTTCTGCGGGCAGAACAGGAGCACCTGTGGAGAATCATCGGACACACCCGCGGTAAGCTGCAGCCCGGTGAGACTCTCACGCTCACCTCTCCACATGCCGAATCCAATTCCGCGCCCCTTGAACTGGAACTGTTGGAAAAGCACGAAGACGGTGAGTGGCTGGCTCGCCCCCGCAGCGACGCCGAGACACTCACGCTGCTTGATCAGTTCGGGCAGATGCCACTGCCGCCATACATGGAACGCGATGCGCAGGCCGTCGACGTGTTGCGCTACCAGACCACTTACGCACGGCAGCCAGGCGCTGTCGCGGCTCCTACAGCGGGACTGCATTTCACGCCCGAACTGCTGGAGCGCTGTCAGGCACGTGGGATCAATACCGCACAGGTGACGTTGCATGTCGGATTGGGGACGTTTCGGCCCGTGTCCGCAGAAAAACTCAGCGAACATGTGATGCACTCCGAATGGTGCCACCTGCCGCAGGACACCGTCGACAAGATTGAACAGACACGCGCTGCCGGCGGTCGCATCATCGCCGTGGGGACAACGTCCGTCCGAACACTGGAAGCGGTTGCCCAACAGGGACCGCTGCGCGAGTGGAGCGGGTCGACCGATCTGTTCATAAAGCCAGGCTTCGAATTCCGCGTCGTCGATCAGTTGATCACGAACTTCCATCTCCCCAAATCGACGCTCCTGGTTCTCGTGTCGACCTTTGCAGGACGCAGCCACATTCTCACCGCCTACGATGCGGCCATCACAAATCGCTATCGTTTTTACAGCTATGGCGATGCGATGCTGATTCGATAATGCCTACTCCCGGTGTCGGGAAATTCTGTCCCTCCCGATTGTGTCAGTTGGGGATGCTGCATAGCATAGTGTGACAACTTCGATCGATTGTGGCATTGATGATTGCACACTTGAAAATGCTCTGGCCAGGGATGAGCCTCCGACGCAGTCTGCGTCTGGGGCTTGTTTGCTATTGCATTCTCAGCAGCCTGAGCATGCCCGCAGTGATTGCGTTTCCGACGATGCCGGGGGCCATTCATCCCGATTGCAAGTGCCATCTCAAGGATCGGATGGCGGGCACCTGCTGCTGCTCCGGTAAGAGTTGCTGTGGCAAGCCCAAGCCTGCGGAAGCCAGGAAATCGTGCTGTTCGCCAAAATCCGACACAAGTCTGTGCTGCAGTACCAGCTCGTCAACCGCGTCTGCTCCAGAAGCCGACGACGATGATGAAATGCAACTGAACCCCTGTGGTTGCGGCAGCCCGGTCTCTCAGGGGGGACTGCTCTCCTCCGATCCGAGGCTGATCAACACGCGATCGCGTCTCGAAGGTCCAGCAGCACTGACCACCCGCAGCTGTGAATTCCAGATGAACTGGACTCTCTACACCGAAGCGCCGGCAACGCCTCCGCCAGAAGCGGCCTGAGGCGGTTGCTCCCGTTCGCGTACCGATTTCGCATGATCGCGAAATGATGCTGCGCGTGTCTTCAACGCTTCTCTGTCGCGTAGTGCTGCGCATTGCGCGCGTTCAGTTCAGGACTCCAAACCATGTCTCCAAGTGTCACGCTGCGCCGACATCGGCGCGCGTTTACCCTCATTGAATTGCTGGTCGTCATCGCGATCATCGCCATTCTGATTGCCTTACTGCTGCCCGCAGTGCAACAGGCTCGCGAAGCCGCCCGTCGCAGTCAGTGCAAGAACAACCTCAAACAGTTGACTCTGGCTCTTCACAACTACGAGTCAACGCATTCTGTCTTCCCACCGGGCAGTCTCGGCTACCCGTTCGTCTGGTCATCGCAGTCACAACTGCTGCCGTTCGTTGACCAGGGCAATCTCCAGGGATTGCTGGCCTATGAAGTCCCTCCCATGGCGGCATTCGGGGCCGGGTACGATGCCACCAAAGTCACTCAGAATGACACTGCTGCGCAATCGCCAATTCCGATCCTGACCTGCCCCAGCGACCGGGAACGCGTTGCCGGTTCGCCGTATGCGGGAATCAGCTATCCCGGAAACGCCGGGTCCGGCGTGAATGGGAGCGGAACAGCAGATGACGGCGCCATTACCAATGCTGATGGAATCTTCTTTACGCGGTCCAAGATTGGATTCCGTGATGTTACCGATGGAACGAGCAATACAGTGGCCTTCGGCGAACAGTTGCTGGGGGATGGTGTGAATACCGCCCCGACAAATTTCGACTACGGTCGTCGAGTTGTGGAGCTTTCGGCCGCGACCCAGACGACGAGCGTCGCCTGTGCCGCATCGGCAGCCCCGGCCTGGAGCGGTCAACGTGGGGCCAAATGGGTGAACGGGCACCTCGCGGACACCATGTACAACCACTGGTACACGCCCAACGCAGACGAACCCGATTGCCACAACGGTTATCACAACTTTGCCATCACCAGTGCCCGCAGTGCCCACGTTGGTGGAGTGCAAATGTCAATGGTTGATGGTTCTGTTCGTTTTGCGAGCGACAGCATCGACAGCGGCATCTGGCGAGCACTCGCCACACGAAGTGGCAGTGAAGTGCTCGGCGAGTTTTGATCGTCGAACAGCGATCTCTGGCACAAGTCTCGCTTCAAACGTAACTAAAACAACGAGAGTGTTATGAAATACTCACTGCTGCTTTCGCAGATTCTGCTCTGCATGACCAGTCCTCTGCTGGCCCACGATACGTGGGTCGAAACGAACACCAATCTTGTCCGCACCGGCGATGTGATTCACACGGCTCTCAAGCTCGGCAATCACGGGAACGATCACCGTGATTTCAAGTTGGCGGGCAAGGTGAATCTCGACGACACGACATGGACGGTCCTCACGCCTGGAGGAACCGAGTACGACCTGAAACCAGGTGCCATCGATGAGGGATACGTTCCCAAGGAAGGCTACTGGTCATCAAAATTCGTGGCGGCCGATCCGGGACTGCACGTCATCGCCCATCGATATGATGCCGTGGTCAGCTACGCCCCCAAGCGGACAATCAAGAGCGCGAAGACCTGCTTCGTCGCCAGCAAGAGTCTCGACAACGTCTCTCAGAACAACCCCGGTTTTAACCGAGCGCTGGGACACGATCTTGAACTGATTCCGATCTCCAACCCCGTCACGCCGATGGGGCCCGGTCAGGCTCTGGAAGTCGAGCTTCGCTACAAGGGCAAGCCACTGCCCAATGCCACCATCTCGTTCATTCCCCGCGGCACCGTGCTGAAGGAGTCGTACGACGAGCAGTACGAGCGAACCACCAATGCACAAGGCCGCGCAAAGTTTGAACCACGAGAAGGCAACGTGTACCTGATCGTCGCTCACCAGGAAGACCCCGCTGCCACTGGCGAGGGTTACACCTCCATCAAGTACAGCGCCACCCTCACGCTGTACGTGCCCCAAATTTGCCCCTGCTGCGGCGAGTAACCACCCAGGTGACATCGCCCGCAGGTAGCCCCCACCTCATTGGAGTATCAACCATGAATTCCCACCTCTCCGCTCGACGCGGATTTACATTGATTGAACTGCTCGTCGTGATCGCCATCATTGCGATTCTGATCGCCCTGCTGCTCCCAGCCGTTCAGCAGGCCCGTGAAGCGGCACGACGATCGCAGTGCAAGAATAATCTCAAGCAGATTGGTCTCGCTCTGCACAACTACCACGATACCCACCGGGCCTTCCCTCCGGGGTACATCGTCCGCAGCGTCGCAGCAACGGACATGGCCTCAGCGGAAACAACGTCCAACAGTCCCGGTTTTGCCTGGGGCACCATGATCATGCCATTTCTGGATCAGGGCCCGCTGTACAACAAGCTGGACTTCAACGGCAATTCCACCTCGCTCCAGAACATTGCCTACGGACGAACCGTTGTCCCATCCTTTGTCTGCCCTTCCGATCCGGCTCCCGGAACATTTGATGTCACCAGCGGAGGAACCACCTACACACTCGCCACGGCGAACTACGTGGGTATTTTCGGATACGGCAGCGTCACCATGCATGCCGGTCAGCCACAGGAGCGAGGTCTGTTCTGCCGCAACAGCAAGACTCAGATTCGAGATGTGACGGACGGAACATCCAACACCATCATGGTCGGCGAGCGAATGCATCACGCGAACTTTGTGAATATCACCGACACAGCCTCGCCGATGTATCAGGCTCCAACCGATTCATACTCCACCTGGTACGCCGCTCCTCCCGGAGTGATGCGCCCCTCGGGGATGACAAACATGATGATCAGCATGAACGCGATGATGGCGAACGAAGCGCAGGGCTCGCTGGTGCTCGGGCACGTTGGTCAGTCGATGTCGGGCATGAACATGCATCGAACCCCCAACACGACCAACCACATCGTGCACTTTTCCAGCGCTCACGTCGGTGGTTTGCACTTCATCCTGGCGGATGGGTCGGTCCATTTCATGAGCGAGAACATCGACTACAACACGTTTCGCAATCTGGGACAGATTTCTGATGGTCAGGTGATTGGCGAGTTCTAATCCAACTCGACGGCATCACGAACACTGCCCATCCGAGATCTTGCGGGTGAGCCGGGGCTTTCAGCGGACTCGGCTCACCCGCTTTGTATTTTCGGCATGGAAACATTCCGCTGAGGCAAATCAGCTCCGCAGCAATGCCGAAACGTACCCCACCAGATCCCCCTGCTCCTGTCGCACCTGCTTAAGCACATCGAGCCGACCGGCCTTCTCGCACAACTGGTCGAATGAAATGCTGGCTTCGTCACCAATGCGGGTCAGGTACTTCGCACTCAGATCGACCGCTTCGTCCAGTCGATCCACCCGCATCAACAGGTCGACGAGCACATAGGCCAGCAACGCCTTGTCCTGTTCATCCGGTTCCTGTTCCAGCTTGTTGCGGAAGTAGTCCAGCGCATCGTCCCGTTGCCGGTCCAGCAGCACACGGAAGAACTGCATGTGAGCGGGATAGAAGTCATCAAACGGCGGCTCTCCGCCGTACTGCAACTGCGGATCGAGCTTTGAACCGTACTCGGCAAGGTCAAGGGCCCACTCCAGTTCCTGTGCCGGCGTTTCAATCGAGCGTGCAAACCGAACCACGGCATTCAGGTGAGACACATCAATATGGTAGTTCCCCCCTTCGAACAGCCAGTCGCGTCCGGCGATCAGTGCATGCAGAGACTCTCCGGGCGGCAACATCGGGTTGCGGGCTTCCAGACTACGACGTACCGATTCGGTCAGGTCATCATACAGCGTTCGCACCATCAGCTTGGCACAGTCCGCCCGCTGCTGCGCATCGAACGACTGTAATGTCTGGTCGAGCGTTGTGATCGTGCTGCAGGTACCGTGCGCCTTCAGCATCAGTTCCACCCCCTTGCGGGGATGCACTCCCTGATACAGGGCGATCTGGACGATTTGATCGATCTGCTCGTAATCGTCGGGCGGAATCACCAGCTGGTCAATTGCGTCGCGCACCTTGTCCGGTTCGCGGATCACCTGCAGGTACATCCAGGCCGAAGGGATATCCCCTTGCGCCAGAAACAATTCGCCCGCTTCACGAGCCGCACTCACATAGACTTCTTCCACAGCCTTGCGATGTTCTTCGGGCACATCCTGGAGCGAAGCCGGGCGCTGCAACGGCAGACCCAACTCCACTTTCTTCTTCAAGATGCGTGAATCGAACAACTTGTGGTAATCTCGCTGTTCGAGCAGCAACTGCTGGAGGGTCTCGAAAACCGCGCTGGCGCCCTGGGCCTGGCTCTCGGTCAATTTTCGAAAGTTCGCGTCGGACATAGTGACTCGGAGGGACGTCTGAGGTAGTCGGAAGGGACGGGACGACCTGAGGTCCCGCGAAAAACACTTGTGCAGACTGCAACGTACACAGCCATCGCGGCAGAGTCGAGTCAGGGCAAGATCCGCTGAACATTGAGTGTGGCTGCGTCACCGTTGAAGGCCCAGGCACTCGACGTGCAACACATTACAAACCGGCGAAAGCCCTGCCGACAAAAGATTCGCCCCGTGACCTGTCGTTGGCATTGGTCTAGAATTTCATCAGACACCGTGCAACGAGGACACACCCGTGGCGACCGCCCCTGAACATTGGAGCCTGCTGACTGGACCATCCAACTGGTTTCAGCTGGCCTATCCTCCGCAATGGCTTCCAGAGGAACGGGA
The DNA here is from genome assembly GCA_020426515.1 of Planctomycetaceae bacterium. Lineage (GTDB taxonomy): Bacteria > Planctomycetota > Planctomycetia > Planctomycetales > Planctomycetaceae > JACKHO01. The sequence goes on from JAGQPW010000006.1 coordinate 48,992, forward strand.
TGGAGTGATGGCCTTGCGTCCACCGGAAAGTGAAGGCTTTCTGGCCATCAATTCCATCTGGGTCGATGACAAACACACAGCGAGCTTCCCGACGTTGCAGGACATTGTCGATGAGTTCCCGAAGTCGCGAAATGTTCAGAGACTGCCAGTCGCAGACCTGGATGGATTGATCGAAGTCGCCCGCGGAGAAGCATGTCTTTCCCCGGTCCGTTCCTGGTGGAAGTCCTTGCTGCACCCGGCGCAGTGGCGTCACTGGACGATGTGGGCCTTCCGACGCGGTCAGCTACTGCTGGTAATGACACTGTTGCACAACAACACGCGCGACAACGAGCTCGAATCGCTGACCCGCATGATTCTCGGTACGCTCGAAATTCCCGAGACTCCTGCCGATCCCCCAGAGGTGTTTGCCCGGCGCGCCCTGCATCTGGCTCGCCGTAAGTTTCCACTGCTGGAAGCAAATCTGGGCGAGGACTTTCAACTGGAACTCGGCGGGTCCAAACTGAATCTGTTCAACTTCTACCGGGCTTACGTACGGACTCCCGAACGATTCGAAGAGATCGTCCTGCCAGCATTGACGACTGTGGTTCAGGTTCAGGAATGGGGAGAGAACCAGACAGCCCCGCCGCTCGATGCCGTCCGCAACCGGCTGATGCCCATGCTGTACTCGGAGCAGGCATGGCAGGATCGCTTCCCCGAGTTTAGTGGGTCTCCCTGGATTGCCGGCCTGGCGATTCTGTATGTCGTCGACGAGAACAGCGCCTACTGGTACGTCCGCGATGACCTGACAGAAAAGTGGGGGCTATCGACCGATGAGCTGCACCGTATCGCACTCGACAATCTGCAGGACTATTTCGAACGCAAGCCAATGGAAATGGCTGTCGCCGGTTCGGAAGACGAAGCCCCTTCCATGTTGATGCCCGGCAAGCCGGATTCCTACAACGCCAGTCGGTTGTTGAGCCACACGTTTCTCGCCAAACTGCGGGAGTTCGTCGGCGGCGATCTGGCCGTCGGCGTCCCAGGTCGCGACTTTTTCGTCGCGGTCTCCACGAAAGCGGATGTGATGGTTGATCATGTTCGCGAACGTGTGAAAGAAGACTTCCAGCAAACTGACCACCCGCTTACCGACCGAATGCTGCTGATCACGGCAGACGGCGTCAGCGAACTGATCGCAGAGACGGAATGACCCCCGGCAAATCTCCTTCGCTGACGATGCTTGGCACGGGTACAAGCATGGGTGTGCCAATGATCGGCTGTGACTGCGCCGTCTGCACATCGACCGATCCCCACAACCATCGATATCGTTCCGGCGTGCTGCTGGAGGCCCCAGGTGGGAACCTGCTCATCGACACCTCGCAGGAATTGCGACTGCAACTGATTCGAGCAGGCGTCCATCAACTTTCGGGCGTGTTGTACACCCATGCACATGCCGATCACATCATGGGGCTGGACGACCTGCGGATCTTTGGATTCCGCCAGAAAGGTCCGATCCCGCTGTACTGCGAGGAAGTCGTCGAATCCGCCATTCGGCGGACATTTTCCTATGCATTCCTGCAATCAGAAACGTTGCACTCCAAGCCTCAACTGGAGTTTCGACGTGTTGCCGCCGAGCCCCTGCAAGTGTGCGGGCTGAACATTCAACCGATCCGGCTGATTCACGGAACGCTGCCCATTCTCGGCTATCGCATTGGAAACGTGGCATTCTGCACCGATGTCAGCCACATTCCCGACGAAAGCTGGGGTCTGCTAAGAGACCTGGACGTCTTGATTCTGGGGGCCATCCGCCACGAGCCTCATCCCACACATTTCTCTGTCGGGCAGGCCCTCGAAGTCATCGCAGAACTCCGGCCCCGCAAGGCTTACCTCACCCACATCTCTCATACACTGGAACACACGGAGACGAATCGTCACCTGCCGGACAAAGTCGAGCTTGCATACGACGGCTTGCGGGTCATGCTATAGTTTTCCAACGGCTTGTCGTGTTCATCTCACGCAAGCCATTCTCGCCAGCAACAGGCACTCGAATTGCCCGTTTGCGGCCTGACCTGATCATCCATGTTCGAAAAGTTCTTCAGTCATCGCGACCGCTGGGGCAACCGCCCCCCCCTGTGGGTCGTTCTGTTCATGTTGTTTGCGCTGCCGATTCTCGTGCTCGAGGTTTCGCGCGTGCGTCTGAACAACGATGTCTCCACATGGCTCCCGGTCAATGACCCGGATTCCGTCGTCCTGAGTTGGTTCCACGACCATTTCGAGCACGAAGGCCGGATGCTGATCTCATGGGATGGCAGCTCACTTTCTGACCCCCGAGTCGGCAAATTTGCCGATGCTTTGCGAGGTGACGGCGAATTTGCGGAACGGTTCCGCGGACAGAATCTCGAACGCATCATCGGCGATGTCAGCACCCCGTTGTCCGCCATGGACTCGATGCTGTCCAATAAACTGTCTCCCGAAGAAGCCGTCGACCGACTGACCGGTGTGTTGATTGGTTCCGGTTTCCTCAAAGTGCGTCTCTCCGAGGCTGGAAGGCAGAATGAAGAACAGGCCCAGGAAGCAATTCAGGCCGCTGCTGTTGCAGCTGGCTTTCAAGAGACGCTCCACTTCCTGCCGCCAGTCCCTTCACACGATGCATCACCCGAAACGGCAATTATCGAAGACGTCGAACCGGCGGGAGACGGCACTATCGCTGAACTCCCCGAGCGAACACCTGCCGAGGAATTCGCAGAGCAGTTTAAAATTCCCGTGCACGACCTGCAGATCAGGGCCGCCGGTCTTTCTGCTGGAAACGATACTTCCAAGAAACTCATCGAGGCATTGACGGCGCTGGAAGCCGTGGACAGTTGCTTCTATGCCGCCGGATCGCCCATCGCCATTTCCGTGGCATTGACCCCGGAAGGCGAAGAACACTTGAAGGCCGCTTTCGGTCACATCACAGCGGCGGCCGATGCAGCTGGAATTCCCCGGAACATTCTGCACCTGGGCGGCGGTCCCGTCAGTCGATATCGACTCGACAAAGAAGGCGACCGGGCGCTGTGGAACCCGGAGTATCCTGTTTACAACGCATTCAAACGCTCCCCGATCATTTTATCAACGGTCGTCACGATCATCCTAGCTTTTGTGCTACTTCGCAGCGTGCGACTGGCCATGCTCGTGTTGGCCGCGTCCATGTATACAACCATCAGTGTGGTGGCATTGCTTCCAGTGATGGGCACATCGCTGAATATGGTGCTGATCGTCTTGCCCAACCTGCTGATGGTGCTGACGACCTCCGGGGCCATCCACCTCGCCAACTATTGGAAACACGAAGTCGCCATCAAACGCGAGGGAGCAATCGGGCGGGCGGTGCAACTGGCGTTCATGCCCTGCCTGCTGGCGAGTGTCACGACTGCCATTGGCATGGCTTCATTGATGACGAGCACGCTCAGCCCGGTTCAGGACTTCGGACTGTACGCGGCCATCGGCTGCCTGCTGTCGCTGCTGATGATCCTGCTGGGCTTTCCTTCCATGATGACCGTCTGGCCCGGCAAACATGAATCCGATGCTGCAATGCGGGATGGCTCCGATGCCTGGAGTCGCATTGGAGCGTGGCTGGTCGGACATTCCAGTGCGGTCACGTTTGTGTGCCTGGCGCTGTTTGCCGTCAGTTGCTACGGACTGCGATGGTTCCAGACTGAAACCAAGGTCATCCGCTACTTCCCTCCGCACACACAGATTTACAAGGATTACGAGTATCTCGAAGAAGGTCTGGCCGGCATCGTTTCTGTGGAAGCTGTGATTCACTTTCCCAAACACGCCGATGCCGACACAGAAGGCAGTCGGAGTTCCTCCACTTCCAACGTACTCGAACGAATGGAACTGGTGCGACGGATCGAACAGCGTCTCTCCGAACACCCTGGCGTCAGTGGAACCATCTCACTGTCCGATTTCCGCCCGGTCAGCCCAAGACCCGGCGAGCCATCACTGGTTCGATACGCCGCGCTGGTGCGTCGCACGGAGCGAGGTATATTCGAAGACCACCAGGAAGAGACGAAAGGCTTCACGCGATACGCTGACTCTTCGCTCTCGGTCATGCAGCAGGGACAGCTGATCAACTTTGCCCCCGGCGACGAACTGTGGCGCATTCGCTGCCAAACCGCAGTCCTCAACGACATCAACTACGACCTGCTGATCGCGGACCTGCGACAGATTGTTGCCGAAGAGGTCTCCACTTCACCCGGGGTGGATTTTGTGATCACCGGTATGGTGCCACTGTTTCTCCGGACGCAACAGGCGGTGCTCCGCAGTCTGATTGAAAGCTTCGCGCTCGCCTTCGGGCTGATTGCCATCGTCATGATGTTCTTGCTGAGACATCCGGTCTCCGGACTCATTGCCATGCTGCCCAATCTGTTTCCGGTGGGGGTCGTATTCGGAATCGTCTCGTGGCTGAACATCCCGATTGACATTGGAACCATGATCACAGCATCGGTCGCTCTGGGGATTGCCATCGACGGCACGCTGCACCTGCTGACCTGGTTCCAGGAAGGGATTCGCGATGGACTCACACGAGACGAAGCCATCATCAAGGCGATGAAGCACTGCGGCCCGGCAATGTGGCAGACGAGCGTGGCCATTGCTCTGGGCATGCTGATGCTCGTAGGGGCCGACCTGCTGTTGATCAGTCGATTTGGCTGGCTGATGGCTGCCTTGATTTTGGTCGCCCTGCTGGGTGACGTGATCCTGCTCCCGGCCCTCCTCAAAGGCTGGCTGGGAACCATTGTCGAACGCACAACAAAGCAACGACCAGGCCGCCCGGACACTGATGCCGGTCCCAAACTGCAGACAAACGATGCTCCAGCGAATCAGGATCACGCGAAAGACTCGGAAGATTCC
>JAGQPW010000006.1:53953-60847 GCA_020426515.1 Planctomycetaceae bacterium
GCCGAACGTGAGATTGTGAGTATCCCGCTGTCGCCAGCTCCAGAAGGCGAAACGCGACGATTTCAGGCTCCCTGAGCGATATTCCCACACACTGGTCCTGCGATGCGTGCATTCCGAGGCCGCTTTCGCTCGCCGCATCGCGTGCACTGCTGTCCCAGCGGAACAGTCTGCATTTGTTCACGATTTTTGATCTGCATCGGCTGATACTTGGCCTCTCGAGACGAATCCACCCGCCCAGCGGCTGAAATTCCGGCGGCGGGCGATACAATCAACGGACCACAGGTTGTGATACGACCTCCTCTCCCACTGAGGGGAGAGGTCGGGTGAAGGGTGACAGACTGAACGAATTGCCCTCCTCCCGCTCCCGGAAGGAAAGAGTTGTCGACACCACTTCGAGCACCTGCAGTGCAACAACCTTCACGGCCCGACGCGTTTCATCATGACTGATTCCAAAACACCGGACGACGATCTCCGCATTGAAGACCTGCCACCGATTGAGCCCCCCTCGGCCGGTTTCATCGTGCAATTGTTCATTGTGCCACTGCTGATCGTTTCAGTGGTCTTTGGCGTCTATGTGCTGTTTGCCAAAATGGCGTCGTCTGAGGCCGACTGGCGACAGCTCGTCACAGATGTCCGCAGCGAGAACCCCCACATTCGCTGGCGGGCCGCACTTGGCCTGTCCCAGTTGCTGGAAGCCGACCGGCAGCGGGAATTGAAGGCCGTGGATGGCCCCTCCGCGCCGCCTCGAACTCCTCTGGCCACAAACCGGGACATTGCCACTGCTCTTGGCGACCTGTACGGCAAGCTGATTCAGTCCACGACGCCTACCGAAGACGAAACAAAGCAGATTGAGTTCCTCTCCAAGGCCATTGGCTTGCTCGATGTCGATGACGTCACGATTCCCGTGCTTCGCAAAGGTATGAGCCCCGATGCGATCCCCGAGGTTCGTAAGCATTCTTCCACCGGTCTGGCGATGATTATCGGCCGAAAGCATGAGTTGGGAGCACCAACGACCGATGAGGAGCTGGTGCAGCAGATCCTCGACATGTCGCGCGAGCCGTCACCACTTGTTCGCCATCAGGCCACATACCTGCTGGGGCTGATCGCTTCGCCGACTGCGCTGGACCGTGCCCGCGAACTGCTGAACGACGGCAACGAGATCACCCGCATCAATGCCGCTGTCGCCCTGGCACGCAATCAGTCTCTGGACGGCATGCCGACTTTCCTTGATCTTCTGCACGATGCACGAGAGTGGCAGCTGAACCCTTCGCAGGTCGTGACTCAGGAAGAAGAACAGCAATACTTCGAGCGAACGCTCATGCTCTCGAACGCCATCACCGCAATTGGCCGTCTGAAGAGTCAGCTCAGTCCGCAGCAACACCAGGAGTTCATTCAGGCCCTGGACAAGTTGACCAGCCATTCCGAGGACAAGGTCCTGCATTCGCTGGCAACTCAATTGCAACTCGAACTGCAAGAGCAGCCCAACTAGCGTTCTCCGTCGTCCCAGTCATCATAGCGAGGCTGATCCGACACCGACGTGTCGAACGCCGCCAGCAGCAGGCACAACAGACCAACGGCTCCGGGAATGGACAACCCGATGGTGACCACGCGCAGTATCAGTTGGACGTTCCCTTGCTGGATCAGATGCTGGCCGATGAATTGCCAGAAAAAGATCGGCAGAAACTGTCCCAGTGCCAACAAGAGAATTCCAGCCAATACGAGATTGGCGGCACGCGGACGCTGATCTCGGCGACTGCTCCACAGGAACACGCCGAACGCCAACACGCACCACACAGGCAAACTGTGAAGAAACACCGACGTCAGCTGAATCACAAAATTATTCTGCGCCATGACGTTGTCTTTCAATCAGCCTGAGGACGTATCAGTCAACATTTCCTGATGGTGCCGAATTCGTGCGCGGCCAGTTCAGGTGGCGTTCCAGAAATCGAAATGTTCCCTGTCCGTTAATCGTATGCGGACCGTTGAACCACTCAATTTCCGTCCGATCACCCAGCTCCAGCTTGTCGTAGTGACGCCGCACTTTGGCGAACTCCCAACCGACCCACTCGTCCGGCGCCACGCCATCGTCATGTCCCCGCTCCACCATGAATGGTCGGGGAGCCATCAGCGACGACAGTTCCGCATATCCCGCCAGATGCCCCATGTTCCACTCCCAGATTTCGTACTCAGGGGCGTAGACATAAGACATGGGATCTTCTGCCGAGGCATTCTTGCGAATCCACTCATTAAAGTCGGCTGAGCAGATCGACAGACAATACAACGGTCGGTCCTGGCCAGACGCGTCCTTGTCGACCAGCAGTGGCGGCACGCGCACTGCCGTCTTCCCGCCATACGACAATCCGTAAAAGCCGATGCGGTCAGCATCCACGCACGGCAACGAGGCCAGCCAGTGCAACGTCTGCCGATGCTGCTCAATGATGTAGCTGAACAGCGACCGGCCGACGGGATTACTCTTCCGCTGAATGACCCGGAAGTCATCGAAGCCCTTGTACGGATTCTGTGGGGAATACACAATGAATCCTCGTTGCACCAATTGGGTCGCAAACCCTTTGTAAGCTCGCCAGGCCCGTGATTCCTGATCGGTCGTGATCGTGTCCTCGGGAACTCCTTCGAGACCGTGCTGACAGACCACCACTGGTCGGCGTTCCCCGGCTTTCAGGTCTTTGGGCAACAACAAAATCCCCCCGGCTACAATCGTGCCAGGTTCCAGCGAGGCCCCGCGCTCGTCACTCCGTCCGTACACATCCAGCAACACTTCGTAGCCGGTATGGGTCGGCTCATCGATCACCCGACGAGACCGAGGATTCCACTCTGCATCGGCTTCGGGAAGGCGGCCAATCAACTCCTCGTACATTTGTGCTCGCAACGTCTGTGCCGATGTGGCCCAGGCATCCACACTGCTGCGATCAGCCTGATTCCAGCGAGCCGCACGGACTTTGTCGCTGCGATGCAGGATCGACTGTGTATGCAGGATCAGTTCGTACAGCAACTGCTTCTGCTTCCGATCAACCGTTTCGGAATCGATCCCCTGAGGTGCTGACACCTGAATCGGTTTCGAGTCCGAAGTCCAATCAACGGACATCAGTTCCGAAAGGGCCCGCAGGACACCTTCAGGTCTGGCGTCTCCGGACTGCGGTTTCAACAGTTGAATTTTTTCTGAATGGCCGGAACGAACGTAGTACTTCTGAGCCCGCGCGAATTCCTCCTGCACATCCTTCATCACTGGTGTTGTGATGCGTCCAGGAGCCGCAATCTTTCGCCACCCATCCAGCGGGGCGGGAGGGCCTTCCACCACAGGTGCCGAACTCGGGTCAATCAGCAGCGGACGCGGAGCAATGAGCGACGCCAGTTCCGCATTGCCGTAGTACCGTTCACCCTGCCATACATTGCGTTCGAGCGGCTCCAGCCACGGGTCACGATGCGTGCTGAAGTATCCCCGCACTACGACCGCATCCACACCCCGGTCCTCGCCAAGCGCACCGGCGTGCAGCGAGATCAATCCCCCTTCCCCCACACCCAGCAGCACAATCGACCTGTCTGGAAACGCTGTGTTCAACGCCCCCACAAGGCTCAATACCCTCCCCACCTCATAACCAATGATGTGACGGCCCAGTTCGAATCCGCAGCGATAGACATACTCACGACGAGACAGATTCGAGGGGCGCATGAGCGGAATGTAGGTGTGCCAGGGCATGTTCAACTGGCGATCGATCAGTCGAGGGCAGTAAACATCCACCCCTTGTGAAACCAAAGCCTGCACCAACTGTGACGGATGAATCTGATTCGGTTCCCCACCCTGCCGCGGCGGCAACCAACCCAGCAGTTCTTCCGGCGACTGATCCGCATCCCCCAGAAAAACACATAACGGCGCACTGTGCGACGCTGGCCGATCGTGCACCAGTGCCAGTCCATCTCCCGAAACACCATCGATTCCGACATCCCAGCGAATCGCCTGAGCGGTCAAGCCATCCGCAGTTTGCAGCGGATGGCGATAAATCAGACTGCGGCTCATCACCGGGTCGACCATTCCGATCAGTGCACTCAATCGGGCGCGCGCGTACTCCGGATCTTCCACAGCTTTTGTCGTCCCGGATGGCAGCCAGGTGGCATCACGCTCAGCCTGAATTCGATGCAGTTCCCGTTCAGCGAATTCGCTGACCCCTCGCACCATCAACTGATGCAGGGGCTCCTCCATTTTCAGAGGAACGGTCTCCGGTAGAGTCTCCGCCTCGAAGAGTACTTCTGCAGCAATGGTCGACGACACACTGCCCAGCAAACTCACAACAGCCGCCAGCGCCAGCAATCTCATCACTGTTACTCTCCTGATCATGCACCACGAATCGATCAGGGAGAGTTTATGTGCCGGGTGCGGCAATTGCGATGCGTGGAGGTCAAACGCGAGCAGGTTGCTCACTCGGAGTCGCGATTTCCGATGTCGCGAGCGGGAGTTGGGGACTGCGAGCGCCCTGCTCAGCCTGATGCACCAGCTGAGCCATTTCCCAAGCCGTCACGTAATGATAGCGGAAATTTGGATGCTGTTGGTGAAGTGCCGCCAGATCGCGGTGAAACTGCTGCATCTCCGGTCCCAGCAGCGTGTCGATGTTGCCATCCTTGCAGCCATGCGTGTGCAATTTGACGAACCGCCAGTCCGGACGCCCCGCCACGGTCACCCCGGCATCCAGCCACATTCTCAGTCGTCGCATGGTCGCCGGCCGACCAGCATGCAGATCGGAATTCTCTGTCCGTGGAATCAGCCCGAACTTGCGGCTCCCCCAGTCCAAAGCCAGCGCTCCCTGAACCATCAGCAGATGATCCTCTGGTGCAGGTCGGCCCACGCGAGCACGTACGCCGACATCATGCGACTTGCATTGCCCGGGAATATCCTGAGCGTAATAGATGGAATTGATCGTCCGTGTCTGCGTTGAGCTGGGTGCCGAAGGCAATGTGAAGTCGGCGTAGCAACCAGTCTCCAGCAGCACGGTCAGTTCCTGATCGACACCGCAATTCTGTCGATCGGCCCGCGAATTGCACAGTGCCCAGTTTCCATGGATGAAGCCGTATACAATCTCTCCGGTCACCGGGTCACGGCGCAGCAGCCCGTGCCGATGGAATAGCGTCTGCCGGAAGTCGTCGAGCTTCTCGTGCAGCAGTTCTGCAGTGTCGTTGTCGTGGTGCAGATGAACATCGACATCGCCCAGACCGAGATCGCACAGTTTCTTCAGCTCGTCGAGGTACTCAGGGCGGTATTCATCCTGGGGGAAGAAGTAGGTGTACAGCGGCGGACGCCCATCCACGTCGGCAAATTGACTGAACAGTTCAGGATATTCACGCACCCAGCGAGCCACACGGGCGCGGGCGGTATCGCGTGAAGCTCCATAGCATTCGGGCTCGTAGTGATCACAAATCGCGATAAACACATCGACCGGCTCGCCTGGCGTCCAGCAAGGAACGGGCTCGCGTGGTGCGAGATAGGCGGGCAGCCAATATTGCATTTCACGTGCGCGAACCACTTGCCACGCCGCAGCAGCAGCGCCGGCAGCGGCAGTCGCCAATCCCAGTCCCACGGAAGTCCACATCATACGTCCATCACGGTTTTGTCAGTTGTTCGTGCCTGGTTTCAGACCAGCTGAGTTATCCATCACTGCGTTCTTCAGGAACGTGCCCTTCAGAGTTCTTCCCCTGGGGCCATGCTGACCGTTCGGGGTTCGCGACAACATCACCCAAGCACACATGATCCAGCAGCGTCGCCATCCGCCCGGCCAGTTCCCGCCGGTGAAACTTGCCAATGTCCCAGTGGGCATCATCAAAGTGCATTCCGACAACGATGTTGTTCAATCGCCAATGCAAGTCCCTCGGCAATCGTGTGAACCTGCGAAGGTGGACACAGCACGGTGCCGGGCAAATCGCGAACGACATCCCAGACATCCCCCTCAGGAGCCACCACAAACATCGGTCGTTTGGCTGCCATGTATTCAAACGTCTTGGCGTTGATGATCCGCTGCGTTTGCGGTCGATCGCTGTTGAGCATCAGCAGAGCATCCGCCGACTGCATTAACTCGATGGCTTCCGAATGCGACACGAACGGCAATCGTGTGACCGCACAGGGCGTCGCATCGAGCCGCTTCAGGATCTCTTCCTGATCCCCTGTCCGCCGACCGGCAAGCAGCAATTCCATTCCGGCAGCCAGTTGCGGGGCCGTTTGACTCAGCCGCTCAATTGCATGCACGACCGGTTCGATGGAGTTGAGATTCCAGAGAGTTCCAACGAAGGCCAGACGAAACCGATCGACGCCATTCCCATAGTCGACTCGTTGTGCGGGGGACGCACTTGTGGGGAAGTCATCCGGATCGAAGCCGTTGTAGATGAATGTTGCGAGAGCCGTACTGCCCGCCAGTGCGGCTGTTCCGGCAATGGAACGGGCGCTCGATGGAGTCGTTGCGAGCAGCACATCGGCCGCACGCATCACCTTGGCCTGCTGACGTTGCTGAATCCAGTTGGCCAGCCGTCCCTGTTGCTTGTTTTCCCAGTATGCATTGCTGATGTCCCACTCATCGCGGTAATCCAGCACCAGTGGCAATCCGGTGTGGCGGGCCAGCCTGGCCCCCAGCAACAGTGATGAGAATGGAGGTCCCGTCGCCACGATCACATCGTGAGAGACTTCCTGCAGCAATTTGAGTCCTTCGCGAAACGCATGACGATGCCACAACACCTGAGCATCAGGCTGCAACACAGTGTTCCCCACCGTCCGAGCGACACCCTTCAACCAGCGTTTCAAAACATTGGGCTTGCCGCCTCCGTTATCAGCCGAGACCGCCTGCTTGAGAGCGTATCCAGGCTCGTAGGTCTTGGCGCGGCGAATGATTGTATTGGCAG
>JAGQPW010000006.1:61079-85269 GCA_020426515.1 Planctomycetaceae bacterium
CGTTGTCGACCGGGGTGACAGGAGCTCAACGACTTCGGCCGCGCAGTCATCCCAGGTCCGCGGCGCGTACATCTCTGCAGCTTCGCGATACTCAGGCTGCAGGATGTCCTGAACGGCTTGCGCGAATTCCAACGGGTCGCGACCCGTCACACAGCGTGCGTAGGCTGGATCAGCAATCTCGCGAATGCTTCCAACATCGGTTGAGACAAACGGAGTCCCGCATGCCAGCGCTTCACGGAAGACGTTCGGCAGACCTTCCGAAAGACTCGTCAACACGCTGGCATCCGCTGCGCGGTACCAGTCGGCCAAGTGATCGTGCCCCACGGCCCCATGGAATTGCACGACATCGTTCAGTCCCAGTGCTGTGGTCCGTTGCTCCAGATCGCGTCGAGACGGGCCGTCGCCCAGCAGATGCAACCGAGCACGCGGATTGGACTTCTTGAGATGGGTACAGGCATTCAACAACAGGTCCAGACCTTTGATCGGAACCATGCGTCCGACCCAAAGTAGCACCTGTTCATCATCCGACAGGCCCAACTTACGTCGCGAGGCGGCACGGTTATGAGCGTGAAACACCTGTGGATCAATCCCTTGATAGATTGTTTGCACCTGATCCGGCTGACATCCAAGTGCGAGACAACGCTGACGCAAGCCTTCACTGACGGTCATCACCCGCGTGGTTCGTTCCAGCACGCGACGAACAGCGGCTCCGCGTCGACGCTGTTGCGGAAGCACCAGCACATCCGTGCCCCCCACGATGACTGCGGAAGGAACTCCGCAGAGTTCAGCGGCCTGCTGACCCACCTGTCCATCGGGATGAGCGAAATAACTCAATACTGCGTCTGGTTGAAAGCGATCGAGGACCCGTCGCAGACAGCTGCGAATCGACCACCACATCTGATCGCCGTAGCAATGTTGCAGAACTTTCGGAGTGTACCAGTAGGTCGGATAATCCGCCTGAACTCCGGCCGCTGCGAGATCGGAAGGCAACTCAAATGGCCCCCGGTGTTTCCATGCTTCCGAAAACATTCGGGGAGCAATGACTTGAACGGTATGGGACTTCGCCAATGAGCGGCACAGCGCAGCATTGTACGTGCCGCGGGCAGGGCTGGAGGCATCGGGGAAAGTCGTGCTGATGAAGAGTAGATTCATGACGTCCAGGCAGGGGGGGGTTCTGTTCTGGTAAGATGGACTCCACAAAGTCGACTCAACCGACAATCGTCCGTTCGAGCGCCTGTTCCGTCGAAATCGGCTGAACCCAGTTCAGTTTGTGCTTGGCGTAACTGTTGCAATACCGCAACGGTTTCCAAATTGCCGCACTTCGATACGGCGTAATTACCGGCGGCAACTGTCCCTCTGTCCACTTCGCGTAGGTGGAATACAGCCACGAGAGCGGCTGAATACAGAAACCCGGCACCCAGACCGAACGAATACGCTGCCCCTGCCGACGCAGAAACCGCACCAGCTGGTGGCCGGTGACGGGGTCATCATCGACCAGATTGAAAGTCTCACCATCCACGCCGGGAACCAGCCCGGCCAGCTTCAAACCTTCCGCACAGTTCTCAACATACGTGTACGGCAAAGGATGACGACCACCCATCCGCACCAGCAGCGGCCCCACCTGCAATCCAACGCGGCTGGTGAGCAGCGAACGCCCTTCGCCGTAGATCACACCGGGACGTACCACGACCAGTGGCAAACCGAGTTGTGCACACATCTCACGGGCTACAAGTTCCTGACGCACTTTGCTGAACGTATACGGATCCCGGAGTTCAGGCTGAGGATCGAGCGGTGCCGACTCATCGACCTGCTGCCAGCGTCTCAGTTCCCGCGTGCCATACACACCCAGCGAACTGACCAGCACAAACCGTGACACCCCCGCCTCAGCAGATGCCGTGAGCAACTGTCGTGTTGGAATGACGGTATTCAGGAACAACGTCGACGCACTTCCCCCCAGCGCAGCGGCCCCATGATAGACGACTTCGCAATCGACGAGCGCTTCTGCCAGAAAGGCGGCATCGTGGAGTTCACCTCGCAAAATTTCGATTCGCTGCTGCTGTTCCAATGGCAGGCCGCGCAGCAACGACTCCGCATCACTCGTGGCACGCAGCAGGCATCGCACCTGAAGTTCCGGTTCGTTGAGCAGGCGGCTCACAAGACGGCGACCAAGAAACCCGGTCGCCCCTGTCACACACACACGTCGAGGCTGACTCATGCCCGACCTCCCTTCTCCTGAGCCCGGCAGTGGGCAAACAGTTGATCCATAAGCGAAGTCACGCGTCGCATTTCCGCTACTGGAACAGGCGGAGCACTGCCTGTCAGGATGGACTGATAGAAGGCTTCAAACAGATTTTTCATCCCGGCGAAGTAGTGAATCTCGCCACATGCGAAACGCCAGAGATTGCGGGTCAGATTGCCACAACTCTCGGTAAAGTGCCTCAGCGGCATTTCGAGTTTCGCAAACGCTCCCGGCATCCGCGGCCGGGCCATGCGACGAATCACCTGGCCATCAAAGTCGATCCACAGAGTCCCCGTCGATCCATAGATTTGCGTAATCCGCTGCGGCGGAATTCGCGTGGAGAATGTGAGCGAGCCGCTGACCTCGGCACCTTCAAGCGCCATGTGCAGCTCGGTCGGAAAGTCAAAATCTCCCCGCCGCAGCCAGTTCCCGACGAGTACCGGTTCCTCGTCCGCCAGAAAGTCGGTAATGCGATACAGCGGATGCGAGATGGTGTTTTGAAACAGCCCTCCTGGAAGTCGACGCACCCAGTGATTCGGATCGTTGGCAACCAGAGCCCCGAACTTCCCGTCCAGCGGATAACCGAGAATCGATTCCACGTGGCGAACCTTACCGATCGCCCCGGCTTCGACCATCCGTCGGGCGCGCAGCCACATCGGGTCAAACAGTTGATCATGCCCCACACACACTTGCAGTCCGGTCTCACTGGCCACTCGCAACACGGCGTCGGCTTCGTGAACATCCAGCGTGAATGGTTTCTCGACATACACGTGGCAACCGGCCTGCAACAACTGCATTGCCAGTTGGGCATGCGTATGAGCTGGCGTGGCGATGTGCACAACATCGGGGCGAGCCTCAGACAGCAGGGCATCGAGATGTGTATATTGAGACACACCAAAGCGAGCGGCTGCCTGATAGGCCAAATCCTCATGCGCATCGCAGACACCCACCACGTCCGCACAGCGAATTCGCTGCAACTGACTCAAATGCGCATCGGCAATTTGTCCGCAGCCCAGCACGGCCACGCGGATGCGGTCGTTGCGCTGTTGAGTGGCCGGTTGAGGCGCACGCCTCGCGGCCTGAATGGGAACACTCACTTTCGTCAATGTTGTCATCGTGTTTGCCTCCGCTGCATCGCAGCCTCGAAGAGTTGGCGATAGCTGTGCTCGTAGCTCGCGATCATGCGACGAATGCAAAACAGTTCTTCGACTCGTTGTCTTGCCCGCCGGCCAATCGACGCCCACTCCGCCTTGCGATCGAGCATGCGGCAAATGGCGGTCGCCAGCGATTCCGGATCCTGTGACGGGACCAGCAGCCCGGTTTCGTCTTCAACCACGATTTCCGGATTTCCCCCCACAGCCGTGGTCACAATGGGCAATCCAACCGCCATCGCTTCCAGCAATGTGAGCGAAATACCCTCTGTTTTCGAAGATGCAACAAAGAACCCGGCCTGCTGCAGAATGCTGGGAACGTCGCTGCGTTCGCCAAGGAACTCCACGTGGTCTCGCAACTGCAACTCATCAACAAGTGTTTCAAGGTGGTCCCGTTCGGCTCCATTGCCGACCAGCAGCAATCGAAACTCGGGGAACTGCTTGACGACGTGCCCCACTGCGCGAACCAGTGTCGCAAAGTCTTTCTCGGGAGAGAGTCGCCCCACCGAGACAGCCGTGCAGGCCGCAGCGGGTCCCCTGAACGCAAAGCGTTGCAGATCGATCCCGTTCCAGACGCACTTCATCTTCCAAGCCGCACGAGGGTCCTGTTCCTGGCACAGCCTGGTTGCATCACGAGACACTCCCCCAACGAGATGACCAAACCAGTTGGCAATACGGAACTGCCACAAACTCTTGAGCCCCGCCCCGCAACCTCGCCCATGCTGAGTGTTCACAATGACCGGCGTTCCCGCCAACCATCCGGCAATCGCTCCGTAGAAATATGGGTAGGTGTTGTGCGTGTGCAGCACATCAATCTGGTTCTCACGCAGGAAGTCACGGATTCTGCGAATGGTGGTCAGCTTGCCGTTGGCCGACAGGTTGAAGGTCTCAACTTCGAATCCATCACGTCGTAGATCATCCGCCGGTGGACCAAGCTCCTCCAAAGCAGCAAAGGTCAACTGGTGTTGTTCCGGGTTGTGGAAGCGACCATAGTCGACGAGCAGACGTTCGAGCCCGCCCGTTTTGAGTGTCATGCTGAGATGACACACTCGCAGCGGACGAACGGACGAATTCAACACATCGGCGAGCACATCTCGCGATGCAGTTTTATCCGCCAGTTCCGGCTGATGTGGGTTCACAATCGTGGACATTTTCGTGTTCCTCTACTCCGACTTCTGATTCGATGTCTGGGCTGGCTTGCACCACGCCTTCAACAAACGCTTGGCCGACCGCAGCCCCTCATAACAGCAGGCCTTCCAGCTGGGACGGGTCCAGGTCAGCCAGCACAGTTCCGTCGCCGCATTGGAGAGGTTCTGCTTGTGCTGCTTCTCTCCGACAAGGAAGTCGTACGCAGCGAAGCCTCGCTCCAGAGCTGCCTGCATGCACAGATAGTGTGAGACGAGACCAATGCTGGGCTTCTCCTCGAAGGAGGCGAAACCGGAGAGGTAATCGAGCAGTCGGCCGCCATCATTCAGCAGGAACAGGCAGCCTACGGTTTCACCTTCGTGGCGCACGCGAAACATCACGGCCCGCTGTTCGGCCACCATGCGGATGACAAGCTCGCGTTGAAACTCCAGGAACCTCGGGGCAGCGAACGCGCCAGGCTGGCCTACTGCCTGCCAGCGGGCCTGATGCAACGTAATCAGTTCTTCGAATGCATCGGCAGCTGTCTCCACCGAGTCAATCCATTCACCATCGAGTGTGCCGTACTTCTTCAGACGGCGACGAATATTCGAGCGGGTACTGCTGCCCAGCTGTTGCAGAACATCGTGTCCGGCATCGCGGGCCAGTTGCAGGTCAAAGTACCGACTCTCCCGACGACGCACGTCCGCATCTGGAAGAATTCGGCTCCACTCCTGCAGATCATCAGCGTGAACACCATCCAGCCGGAGTTGTTCCCATTTCAGGTCATGCTGCAAATGAGCCCACACCCCCTCCGCGAATTCCGCTTCATATCCGGGAGCGACCAGCGGTCGGTTGTATTCGACTACGACACTCTCGCCCGGAATTTCTCCAGCGGTGCCAAGGTGACAGGTCCGCAAGTCGAATGGCCCCAGCTTCTGTTGCTGACCGGCAGTGACCAGTGTCAGACCGCGTACTTCTCCGGCCTGTTCCAGGGCCAGCACGTGATGCGGGACACAGTCTCCGTAGTGTCGTAACCAGCAGTTGATCCAGGTCGCGGAGTTGGCGAAACGCGTTTCGTTCAACTCCACTTCCAGTCGGCGCCACGCATGCAATGCTTCGTCCATTTCCGGACGCGCATAGATTCGCCAGCGAGACTGCCGCGAAGTTTCGGTCTTCGCTACGGACTCAACGTGAGATCGAATTGAAGTCGCTGTCGACAACATGGAGTTCACTCGGTTTGAGTTGTTCAGGTCGCCAGGGTCTGTTTGGCAATGGTCATGGGACGATTCAGCAGGTGCATCAACAGGCGGGTCGCCAGCAAAACGGCACCGCCACCTGCCGTGACTCCCAGTAAAGTCACCCAGCCCTGCAACGGCACCATCACGCTGGCGACTTCACAGTACACCGTCAGGGCCACCAGGCAGGGAATCACCGGATAGACCACTTCATGCAGCAGATCGTTTCGGGAGATGTGCAGACGACGAATAGCGAACGGCAGCAGGATGCTCGACTCGACAATCAACAGCGGCAGCAACGTACCCACCGCGACACCCACTATGCCCCAGAAATGAATCAGAATCAGTGACAGGCACAGGTTGGCGACCGCTTCAAGCAAGTCGATGAATGCGGGAACACGCACTTCGCCACTGCCCAGCAGCGCCTTGCGGACAATTACCATCGGCATGGCAATCACCTGCGTGGCCAATAGCAGGCACATAACCGCGTGCGTGTGTGGATAGGACTTTCCAATCCATGTCACGACAAGCAGATCGCCAAAGTACAATCCTCCGACGAAGAAACCGCCCGCCAGCAGAGCAGACACGCCCATTGCCCGGGCTACCAGTCGGCCCAGCCGTTTGCGATCCGATTCAGCAGCGAGTTGACCTGCACGTGGCAGAATGGCTTCGCCCATCTGCGCGATGGGCATTTGAATCATCTGGGCAATTCGCAGGCCAATCTGGTACGGCACAATCGCAGCCGGTCCGAGGATGGCCCCAATGACAATGGTGTCGGTGAAATAGATCAGGTACTCGGCCGCGACAGCAATTGCGTTGAACGCACTAAATCCAAAGCATTCGCGGAGCACACCTCGACGAATGTTCCGTGGAGAGACCGACAACGTGGGCACACAGCGATACGCCAGCAAGGCGCTCAGTCCATGTTCAACCACGGTAACCGCAAAGAACACGCTCGCCAGTGTGACCAGGCCCCATTGTTGAGTCAGCATAAGCACCGTCAGCCCGCCGCGCAAAACTCCGCAGACCACTTCAATGGCGCGTTTGTGGTGCAGCTGCTGTGTTCCGATGAGAACACCGCCGTAGACGCTGGCAATCATCCCCAATGCGATGCTTGCTCCAACAATGAGCATGGAGAATTGCACATCGCGAATGGGAACATCATCCCAACGGTCGAGCATCGGTGCCAGCAGGGCGAGAACGATCGTGGCCAGCATGACGATCGATGCCGTGCCGAAATACACCCCTTGAATCGAACTGACAAACTGATTCAACCGGTCCCACTCTTTACGAGAGGCGGTATCGGCTACGTAGCGGCAGATGGTCGCCCCGAACCCGGCGTAGATCACGCCCGAGTAGCCGGCGATGGCATTGATGAACAACCAGACCCCATACCGAGAGTCTCCCAGGACACCCAGGACATAGGGCATCAGGAAGAATCCGATGAGCACCGTAATCAGGTGCGCGGACCAGCCAGCAAGGATGTTTCGTTTAACAGACATGCATCACAATTCTTGAAGGCTTAGCTGGTAACGGTCGCACGAACATGGCGGCGCAGATTGAGCAACGAATCCGGAATGAATGTCGCCATCCACATCGCCGCTGCGCGAGCAGAAGGCTGCGCCTTCAGAATGTTGAAGTACAACTCCCGAGCACTCTTCTTGTCTCGAATCCAGAACAGCGACTGGCCGTATTCGTTCCAGATCTCCACCTGACGGGCACGAACCACCGGTAAGGGAATCTCAAACTGGGCTGAGATCTTTTCGAGGTTCAGCAACTCGCCGCGCAGCATCTGCTGCACCTGCCGAGTGAGGGAGTTTTCCGTGGGCGTGTACAAACTCAGGCCTTCTCGAACGGTCACAATCCGAAATCCCGCCGCAGCGATGCGCAGCCACATGTTGTAGTCTTCGGCCCCCATCAGTCTGCGATCTTCATCGAAGCCTCCCACCTGCTCCCAGGCGGCCTTGAGCAATACAGTCGTAGAGGTGCCGATGTAGTTGCGACGCAGAAGTGCATCGAACGTGACTTCCTGCCCTTCTTCGGGCTGGTGCACTGGCAAGTCGTTTCGATTGAAACAGTGAACAAGCCCCACCCCTTCGGCGATGCGTTCCACCTGGCGACCAAGCTTTTCCGGGAACCAGAGATCGTCGGAATCCAGCAGTGCGATCCAGTCGCCTTGAGCTTCTCGAATGCCATGATTGCGGGCCGCGCTGGGACCGGCGTTTTCCTGTTGAATCACCCGAACCCGATCGCCAAACCGCGTGCGAACCACGGCAACCGTGTCATCCCGCGAGCCATCGTCGACGACGATCACTTCCAGCGGGGCATACGTCTGATCCAGCGCGGTCTCGATCGTGCCGTTAATGAATTCTGCCGAGTTGTAAGCGGGGATAACCACGCTGACGGCGGGTTGAGTCAATGACATGTCGCAGTCCTTTTCCATTGAGCCTTACCAGCGAACGAACAAACGGACGAACACATAGGCCCCAGCCAGCAGCATGACGCTTGCCGTACACCAGATGATCGCTGTCCACCGATTGAGAATGATGAGTGGACGAGGACGGGGCTGATAAAAGCCAGCCAGATTCACAAACGCTGCTCCCAGCCCCGCAACCATGTACGTGGAGGGAACGTAACACCGCGAAAGCGTGCACATCCCCATGCACCACTCCGCCATAATGGCTGCAACGTAGGGGAACAGCCGTCTCAACTCCGGATTGTGAATCGTGAAGTTGAAGCGCTTCATCAGGAAGAACGTGTACGCCGGCAGGAAGAAACAACCAAAGAAGAAGGTGCCGCCAACGATTCCCAGTTCGACAAACGAATGGACGTATGAGTTGTGAGCCACGTGGCTCGACACTTCGAGATAGTTCCCGGCGCCAATCCCGAACAACACCCGGCTGTTGCGGATGGCCATCAGACCATCGCTCCAGTGTTGGATTCGGTTCTGCCCGGTTCCTGAGGAAATATCGATGTTACCGGCCCGCCCTAAGGCGACCGGCACGGCCATCGCGCACAGCAGCCCAATCGCCAGCGCGACCTTGCCGCCATAGCGCGTACTGAGCCAGGCCATCAGCCCCACACCGGCGGCCAGCAGTCCGCCGCGTGAATAGGTGTAGTACAGGGCCACACCTCCCACGGCCAGCGGAATCAACCACAGATAGCGGATCCCGTGCATGCGTGGATCGGTCAGGAAGTACGCAGAAATCACACACGTGGCAACGATCAGCAGCGATACATCGTTGGGGTCGTGAAAAATCCCCAGTCCGCACAGCCGAAAGAAGAAGATCTCATTCCCATAGATGTCGGCGCCGTTGCGGTCGGGAATGTGCCGCATGATTTTGCGTTCGTGCGGCGGCAACTGATTTTCCTGGTAGATCACTTCCACCATGTCAGCCCGGTTCATCCACTCGTGAACGAAACTCCGGTAGTCCATGATGCTGTACGCGATCATCAGCGTAGAGCAGATCGCCGTTGTCATCAGGAAATAGCGCAGTCGATCTGGCGTGTTGATCACGGCGACCAGTACCAGGTAGTACATCGCCACTTTCACCATGCCCAGGAACAGACTGTCCGTTCCTGCGATGTAGCCGGCCGAAATCCGCGACAGCAGAATGCAGAAGGTCACACCGAGTACACACAGATTGACCGGTTGCTGAATGAGCGATTTCAGCCGCATCTGATTGTGCAAGTCCGGAATCGCGAACAGCATCGCCCCGGAAATGAACATCAGGTACAGCTGAATGTCCCCCAGCGCAGGCACAATTTCGCCAGGCCGCACAAAGAGCATGGCGTTGGCAAGCAGGAACAGGTAGTAAGCGATGGGGGCCATCGAGAGGGAAACGCATCCGGAACAAGAACCAGTGGTCAACAGGTCATCCGGCACGACAGAGCACAACTCCGCCACACCGGTCAGTAAACCTAGGTCAAGTATTCCGGACGCAGCGGAACCGAAACGTCGTGATGTCAATTTGCGGCCAAATGTCAACGTGGCAGATCGCGACAGTCCTCCCTCACCCACCAAACTGTTGCACCAAGCAGACAACGAATTTTCGCTGCAATCGCTACGATCCGAACGAGTTCCATGCTGCCCCCCGGGATAATCGTGCCTGCCTGGAAACCGGAGGAATTCTGCCGTCCTTCTACGGGAGCCCTTGAATCGCATAGAATTGGCGGCGTCTGTTGATTCCAGAGGCGGACAAACGTTTCTGTCCACGATGCGATTGGCGTTCCTGCCTGTCGAATATTCTCCTTCACTCTTCTGAGGTTTGTTCCATGGCCACCAAGAAGACCACGTATGCCGTCGGCATCGACTTGGGAACAACCTACTCCTGCATTTCGTATTTGACCCCGCAGGGCCAGCCGCAAACGTTGCCCAATACTGAGGGGGAACTGTCAACCCCGTCTGTGGTCTTCATTGACGGCTCCGAGACGATCGTGGGAACCGAGGCCCTGCGAAATTCGGTGACGCATCCCGAGCAGGTGATCAGCCACGCCAAGCGATTCATCGGCGACCCCAACAAATGCTGGGTCATCGGCGGCAAGGTATACAATCCGGTCGATGTCTCGAGCGCGATCGTGCGAAAGCTGCTGGACGGCGCCCAGGAATTTCTCGGCGTTCCGGTAACGCGAGCCGTCATCACGGTCCCCGCCCAGTTTTCAGAAATCCAGCGGCAGCAAACGGTCGAAGCGGGGCGGAAGGCGGGACTGACCCACGTCGATATTATCAACGAGCCTGTGGCCGCCGCTCTGTGCCATGTCCTCAGCGAAGGAATGTGGTTTGCCGAACTCGCCAATGAGCAAACCATCATGGTGTTTGACCTGGGGGGCGGAACATTCGACCTGTCGCTGGTGAAGTACAACAAGAATGAAGTCCGCGTCAAAGCCTCGGGAGGCGACCTTCACCTTGGGGGACTGGACTGGAACCTCGCACTCGAAAAGTACATCTGCGATCAGTTCGCTTCCGAAACCGGCCTGGATCCGAGACTGGACCGAGAAAGCCTGCAGGCCGTTACGCTGGAAGTGGAGCAGGTGAAACGCGCACTCAGCGTCCGTCCCAAAGCCTCTGTCATGGTGCAGCATGCTGGCCGGCGCAAGACTTATGGACTGGATCGCCACCGCTTCGAAGAACTCACGCGGCAGCTGGTCCAGAGGACGCAGGACATCACGCTTGGCATGCTGAAAGCCAACAAACTGGGTTGGGCACATGTTGACACCGTGCTCGTGACCGGAGGGGCGTCACGGATGCCGATGGTTCGCGACATGCTCAAGCGGGTCAGTGGGACGACACTCAACACCTCACTATCGCCGGACCAGTCCATCTGTCATGGTGCCGCCTACTACGCCGGAATGCTGCTGAGCGGTCAATCGCTGGAGAAGTCGTCGCTCAACAAGGAAGCGACGGCCAAGCTCTCCCAGATGAAGCAACAGAGCGTGAACGCTCGCGGCCTGGGCATCCTCGTCCGCGACATGGAATCTCAGCGTCGAGTTCCGCATTTCCTGATCCCGGCCAACTCTCCATTGCCCATCGCGTTTCGCCAGCGTTTTGGCACCGTGGTTCCCAATCAAAAGCGGGTCCACTTGCACATCGTGGAGAGCGGGACTTCCGACACCGATCCCCCCGTTGAACTGGGCGCGTGCGTGGTGGATGACTTCCCGTCCAGGCTCCCGGTTGGTTCTCCAATTGAGGTCACGATTCGGTACGATGAGCAGGCCCGCGTACATGTCGAGGCCCGAGAGCTGGTCAGCGGCAAGTCCGCCCGCACCACCATTGTGCGCAAAGAGAATGTGACCCAAGGATTCACCGAAGAGGGAGCTTCGGCTGATCTCGTTTCAGCCGAAGCGGATGTCGCCGCCCCCAAAGTCCGCACCGCTGGTCCATCGCAGTCCGGCATTCAGCAGCCTTCCGTTCCGCCTGCCGCGCGCGCAACCAAAGCCTCCACGTTCGTTCCTCATCCCTCAGGCAAGCCAGCCGAAACACCCCCGTCCACACCGCGAAAACAACCCACACCGAATCGACCTGCAGGTCCAGCCAAAGCGGCAGAGCAGCCCAGGCGTGCTGCTGCACCGCCACGTGTGAAAATGACGATCCCACTGGAAGAGGCCGATCGTCCGATCCCGCTCTGCAACCATTGCGGTGAGCCACTCGACACGCGTGGACGCTGTCCGGCCTGTCTGCCAGGAGCAACGCAGCGCAAGTCGCGTCCGCAAGCAGGCACCGCAGCCAGCAGTCAACCCCGCAAGACCCGCAAGCGTCCGCCGGGTAATTGAGTTCCAGCATCAACAAGAAAAGGGAGCCGCAACCACTGGCTCCCTTTCTGGACTCCCTCGCACAACATCATCCCAGCTACGAAGGCGTTGATCGTTGAGCGAGCTTCGCTCCTCGTGGAAGGACGAAGCCGTACGAACGGCTCCGAAGTGAATTGGCACTGGCCCCCTTCACCTGAGACATTCGTCTCTCAACGCGGGCCACGGGCCCTTCAACGCTCAACATCCGTCGCTCGTCCGGGGGCAGGACCTAACGGGCCACACCGACGGTCCGCACTTCGCGCATCACGACGACTTTGACCTCACCCGGATAGGTCATGTTCTCTTCGATCGTCTTCGCAATGTCGCGCGCCATCTTGGCGGCTTCGCGGTCATTGATCTCCTTGGGATCGACAATCACACGCACTTCGCGTCCAGCCTGCACGGCGTAGACTTCGTTCACGCCGGGGAAACCGAGTGCAATCGCTTCCAGTTCTTCCAGACGGCGAATGTACTTTTCAAGTGTCTCACGACGGGCTCCGGGACGTGATGCGGAACAGGCATCCGCAGCGGCAGTGAGCACCGTGAAAATGTACTCCGGACGGATATCATCGTGATGGCCGAACGCAGCATGCACCACTTCCGCCGATTCGCCATAGCGTTTGAGCAGATCGGCACCGATGGCCGGATGCCCTCCTTCCATTTCGTGATCGGCCGCTTTGCCGATGTCGTGGAAGAAACCACAACGGCGAGCGAGAACCGGATCGAGACCGAATTGTTCCGCCATCATCGCCGTCAGGTGGGCCACCTCAATGGAGTGCCGCAGGACGTTCTGACTGTAGCTGACGCGGAACTGCAACCGCCCCATCAGGTAGATCAGTTTCTCGTGCGCGCCGGCAACGCCCGCTTCTTCGGCGGCCGCCTGCCCCAACTGCTGAATCCGCTGGTCGGTCTCTTCTCGCGTCTCCCGGACAACTTCTTCGATGCGGGCCGGGTGAATTCGACCGTCCTGAATCAGTTTTTGCAGTGAGATTTTGGCAATCTCGCGACGGACCGTATCGAAAGCAGAGACAACCACCACGCCAGGCGTGTCATCCACAATCACGTCGACGCCGGTCTCTTTCTCGAAGGCGCGAATGTTGCGTCCTTCACGACCGATGATGCGGCCCTTCATTTCATCGCTAGGGATGTCGACGGTGGCAACTGTTGTTTCGGACGTGTGGGCCGAAGCATACCGCTGCAGCGCCATCCCGACGATTTCACGCGCCTGCTTTTCCGATTCCTGCTTGATCTCCTGCTGCTGCTTGAGCAGCAGGCTGCCGGTTTCGTTCTTGAGTTCCTGCTCAAACCGCTTCAGCAGTCGTTGAGAGGCTTCCTCTCGGGACAATCCACTGATGTTGTGGAGTTCGTCCTGCTCCTGGCGAATGATCCGTTCGAGTTCTTTTTCTCGCGTTTCCAGATGCTTGGTGCGGTCACTCATCCGCTGCTGCGTCTGCTCGACCATTCGCTCGCGTTTCTTGAGATTCTCCTGCTGCTCGGACAGGATGGCGTCACGCTTGTCGAGCTGCCGCTCCTGTTGACGGATACTCTCACGCAATTGTCCGAGTTCATTCTCCAGCTGTTCGCGACGCTTGAGGAACTCTTCCTTGGCTTCCAGTTCTTTCGAACGCAGCAGGTTCTCCGCCTCGCGTTCGGCGTCTTTGATCAGCTCTTCGCGTGTCCGATGAGCCTGTCCTTTCAGGAGCCGGTCGATGATGTAACCGACGACCGCTCCAACGACGAGGCCAATCCCGGCCAGTACGTACTTATCCATGTGTGGCATCCTCGTCGGATGCCTGCGAACCGCGCTGCGTGCAGATGTGCGCTAACCGAGAAAGCAACCTCGGAAGAACAACCATCGGGAAAGTCGCGACCAGTCTGAGACCCGCTGAGAGATGACAACACCTGGGATCACCAACTGTCGCTGAATCAGCATCATCGGGAACGGGGCTGACGCGATACGCGGAGTTTCCACAGCAGATTGCCTGCAACGGCGTTCGGGACGCACATCCAGATTCGGCACTACCTCGATCAGGCAGACACCAATGACAACCAACTGTATGAGAATTGCAAACTCCAACGCGTGTTCTACCACCATTGACTTCCCATCAAATCCAATGAGAAGCGTTGACCTGATGTCTTCGACCCCCGGGAGGATCACTTGCCATGCCTTCGGAAATAAATACCGCACTAAAAAAACAACACTCCGAAGGCTTCCAGGAATCCAACCGACTTTCCGTATGTATCTGACGCCGTGAATGTCTCGCAGACACCCGCTTCGTTAGTGGAAACAACCTTTTCTGCAAAACAGAGAACTCTCCCCTGCTCTCAGGCCTGTCATCGTATCAAAACGGCCCCAAATTGCCAGCAGCCCCGGACGTTCGAATGATGGCCCGCGACCGCCTGTCATCTCCGCAAGCCTTGTTGCTGGCGCCGGTTCCAGCCAGAATCATCGATATCCAGCTTGCTCATCGACGGAGAGTAATGATGTCACATTGGCGAATCTTGATTATTGTTGCGCTGGCTCTGTGCAGCTTGTCCCAGCCCGGGCTCAGTGCCGACGAGATCAACGAACCAGTGGGTGATGCCGGATTCGTTCCGGCGGGACCGGAAGGGCGGCCACTCAATCTCAACTTCGAAACTGGCGACCTCACCGACTGGACGATCTCCGGTGACGCATTCACTCAACAGCCAATCAAAGGGGACATCGACCAGAACCGCCCCTACGGAAAGGGACGCCACAGTCGGCACACCGGGGACTTCTGGCTGGGAGGCTACGAAACGCTTCGCGATACCCCGACCGGCACTTTGACCTCCGTCCCGTTCAAGGTGACGCAGCCCTGGGGAAGCTTTCTCGTCGCCGGAGGCAATCATCCGCAAACGCGGGTCGAATTGGTCCGCAACGACACGAACGAAGTCTTTTACAAGATCTCCGGAACCAACCGTGAAGAGCTGGCCCCGACCATCGTCAATCTCGACAAGCTGATGGGGAAAGAAATCTTCATTCGCGTGGTCGATGAACACACCGGAGGCTGGGGCCATATCAACTTTGACGACTTCCGCCTGCATGCGAAGCAGCCTCGCTTCAAAGAACCAGTGCAGCAACCAGCAAACGCCATCGTCACCACCGAGGTCTATCCTTACAGTGGCCTCTCCGCAGAAGACGCCGCCCGCGTAATGCAGGTACCGCCCGGATTTTCCGTGCAGGTCGCTGCTGCGGAACCGGATGTCACGCAACCAATCGCCATGGCGTTTGACGATCGGGGCCGCCTGTGGATCGCCGAGGCTCACTCCTATCCCGTCCGCGAAGCGCCGGGCGAAGGAAAGGACCGCATCCTGATCTTTGAGGATGCCGATCTCGATGGCCGGTTCGAGACCCGCAAGGTCTTCATCGAAGGCTTGAACCTCGTCAGCGGGCTGGAAGTCGGCTTTGGTGGCGTGTGGGTTGGGGCAGCGCCGTACCTGCTGTTCATTCCCGACAAGGATGGCGATGACATTCCTGATGCCCCCGCCGCACCACGCTCTACAGAATTCAATGCCGATGTCCCCAATTCGGCGACTGTCCTGCTGGACGGCTGGCACGATGAGGATACCCACGAAACATTGAATGCCTTCATCTGGGGTCCGGACGGCTGGCTGTATGGCTGCCATGGAGTGTTCACGCACTCCCGAGTTGGCAAACCCGGTACGCCGGACGATCAACGCATACCACTCAATGCAGGCATCTGGCGGTATCACCCCACGCGGCATGTGTTCGAGGTTTACGCCCATGGCACGAGCAATCCGTGGGGCGTGGATTTCAACGAGTACGGCGACGCCTTTTGCACCGCGTGTGTGATTCCTCACCTGTACCACATCATTCCAGGAGCCCGTTATCAACGTCAGGCGGGACAGCACTTCAACCCGCACACTTACGATGACATCAAGACGATCGCCCGCCATCGCCACTTTGTCGGCAACCAGTGGAACAACAACGACCGGGCCCGCAGCGACGATCTCGGCGGTGGCCATGCCCACGCTGGAGCGATGATCTATCTGGGGGGTGCCTGGCCCAGGGAGTACGATGGCAAGCTGTTCATGAACAACATCCACGGCAACCGGATCAACGTGGATCAACTGATTCCCGAAGGGTCCGGCTACGCCGGCGATCGGGCTCCTGACTTCCTGCTGACGGGCGACAAGTCCTCACAAATGCTGTACATGACTTACGGCCCCGATGGGCAGGTGTACGTCATCGACTGGTACGATGCGAATCAGTGCCACCACCGCGACGATGAGCGGCACGACCGCACGAATGGACGCATTTACCGCATCAGCTACAACGGAGCGAAACCAGTCCGGGTCGATTTGCAGAAGCTGTCGACGGAAGAACTCGTCAGGTTGGCCATTGAGTCAAACAACGAATGGTATGTTCGGCATGCCCGACGAATTCTACAGGAACGAGCCGCCCAGCAGAGTTTGGGTGAGGGCTTCACGGGACTGAGCAATTTCCCGACCACTCGCTCGGCGCTGCGTTTGCTATGGGTTACCCATGTAACAGGTGAGATTCGGCGGGAGATCATCGCCAGTCCCGCTCGCGCTGCGGAATCGCATGCTGCGTGGCTGGCACTCGATGACCCGCAACTTCGCAGCTGGTCGGTCCGCCTCTTCAGTGAAAACCTCGACGACACAGGCGACTCGTCGGCAACAGTCCGCGCTGCCTTTCACAATCATCTAAGGGATTTGGCGGCATCGACTCAGCACCTCAGTGTCCGATTGGCGATTGCTTCGGCACTGCAAAAGCAACCGGTCAGCCAGCGCTGGTCCATCCTCGAAGCTCTCCTCACACACGCCGAGGACGCCACCGATCACAACCTGCCGCTCATGTACTGGTACGCGATGGAGCCACTGGCCGATGCCGATCCTCAACGAGCGCTAGCGCTGGCGATGTCCGCCGGTGAGAACTTCCCGATGCTGCGGGAGTTCATGATTCGAAGACTTGGAAGCGGCAATCCCGCCGATGCACTCAGCCTGCTGATCAAGGGATTAGGCGACTCGACCGACGACGCTGTTCGCATGACGTTTCTACGTGGCATCCATGGCACACTGCGTGGCAAGAAGATCAACACTCCAGCAGCCTGGGGACCGCTCTACGAGAAGCTGACCGCTCCTGAAACGACTGCGCAGGCCTTTGATGTGTACATGCACACACAGGGGATTGGCACGTTGTTCGGACAGGACGAAGCCGCCCAGGTGTTGCGTGAAGTAGCCATCGATGAATCGGGTCCACCGGACCATCGGGCGGTGGCGCTGGGTTATCTGGTGGAAGCCCGCGATTCCGATCTTCCACGCGTGATTGGTCTGCTGTTGCAGGGCACATCCCTGCGCAGCGAAGCCATTCGGGCAGCGGCGATCATCAACGATGCCGCCATCACTGAGTCGCTAATTGCCGCTTACAAATCCTTTAATGATGTGGAACGTCGTGATGCCCGCAACACACTGGCGGGGCGGGCACCTTCCGGAATTGCCTTGCTGAATGCAGTGGAATCCAACCGCATCCCGCGCGCTGACCTTTCGGCCGATCTCGTTCGCCAACTGCGGAACCTGAACAGCGACGAGGTGAACGGACTGCTTCAGCGGGTGTGGGGAGTTGTTCGGG
This sequence comes from Planctomycetaceae bacterium, assembly GCA_020426515.1. Classification (GTDB taxonomy): domain Bacteria; phylum Planctomycetota; class Planctomycetia; order Planctomycetales; family Planctomycetaceae; genus JACKHO01. The sequence continues at coordinate 78,753 of JAGQPW010000006.1, forward strand.
AAACATCCGTGGATCGGCAGGCCCAGATTGCGCGCTACAAAGCACTGATCGAAGATTCCAAACTCCCGCCCGCTGATATCGAACTGGGACGGGCCATCTTCAGTCAGACCTGCCAGCAGTGTCACACGCTTTTTGGCACGGGCGGAAAAGTCGGCCCGGACATCACCGGAGCCAATCGCCGCGATGTGAATTACCTGCTCTCCAACATCCTTGATCCTTCTGCTGTAATGGCCAAGGAGTATCAGCCTCTCGTCGTCGCCATGCAGGATGGTCGGGTTATCACCGGAATATTGAAAGAGGAGACCGCATCGGCAATCACCCTGCAAACAACCAACGAACTCCTGACGATTCCCCGCAGTGAAATCGAGGATCAGCGTCAGTCGGACAAATCGATGATGCCCGAAGACCTGCTCAGGCCCTTCAGCACACACGAAGTTCGAGCGCTCGCCGCCTATCTGCAAAGCAGCGGACAAGTCGCCATGAAAGGGACGCCGCAAACGCTGGCCAAGTTCTTCAACGGAACAGATCTCACCGGTTGGCGCAACAGTCGCGAAGCCGACGAAGGCTTCTGGACCGTGGAGAACGGGGAACTGGTGGGGCGGTCCCCCGGCCTGAAACACAATGCGTTCCTGCTCAGCGAACTGTCCCTCGACAACTTCCGGTTCTCCTGCGAAGTGCTGCTGAAAGACAACGTTGGCAACAGCGGAATTCAGTTCCGCAGCGAGCCGCTCGTCAATGGTGAGGTTCGTGGTTATCAGGCTGACATCGGTCCCGGCTGGTGGGGCAAGCTCTATGAAGAACAGGGACGCGGACTACTGCACGATGTGGAATCCGCAGTGAAGGCCGGTGAGTGGAACACATACGAAATCGTCGCCGTGGGCAGCCGCGTACGGATATTCGTGAATGGAATTCTCTCCGTTGACCGCAGCGATCCCGCAGCGGCCCGCAAGGGCTTGATCGCGTTCCAGCTGCACAGCGGCGGACCGATGGAAGTCCGCTTCCGCAATCTGAATATCGAGTTGCTCACACCCCAGCCGCCACATGCGGCCAATGGGTCAGCTCCCGGAACATTTGCATCGTCGTCCGGAGAAGCCGTCGAGGGTTCGCAGATCAACTGGAAGAAGGCGACGCTCAATCAGGTTTTTCGTTCCGAAGGGGTCTGCATCGCCGACTTCGACAACGACGGCCGCATGGATGTTTCCGGCGGGAGCCAGATCTATCCAAGTTCCCTGCTTGAGCAGTTGCTTAACGCACCAGATTCGGGAAACCATGCACATCCGATCCCGGTCAAAGTTCCGCCAGAAGAGTTCGATCCCAAGGGCTATAGCAACTCCTTCATGAACTATGCCGAGGATCTCAACGGCGATGGTTATCTCGACCTGATTGTGGTCGACTTTCCCGGCAAACAGTCGTGGTGGTTTGAAAACCCTGGTGCGGCATCAGCAGCTGGTGTTGAACCAGTCGCCTGGAAGCGGCACGAAATCACGCCGGTCACCAATAACGAAAGTCCACAGTATCTGGACCTCAATGGCGATGGCCGCCGCGAACTCGTGTGCGGCATCGCCGATAAGATTCTGGCGTACCTCACACCTCAAACTCACCCCGAAGCGTTGTGGAAGATCAATCCCATCTCTCTGCCGGGCGTTGCGGGGACCGACAAGTTCTCACATGGACTGGGGGCGGGCGACCTGAACGGAGACGGGCGGCCGGATATCCTCATCACCGCTGGCTGGTGGGAAGCCCCGGCGAGAAACAGCGACCCGACGCAACCCTGGATGTTCCATGAACAGAAGTTCGGCCCCGCCTGCTCACAGATGATGGTGTACGACTTCGATGGCGATGGCGACAACGATGTACTGACCGCCTCAGCACACGACTTTGGTATCTGGTGGCATGAAAACACCGCGCAGCCCGGTGAGGATCCAACCTTTACGCAGCACGAAATTGACAAGTCGTTCAGCGAGACGCATGCGGTGGTCCTGGCCGACATCAACAGCGATGGACTGCCGGACTTCGTCACCGGCAAACGCTGGTGGTCACATGCAGGGCACGGGCCAGGAGGCGATCAACCGGCCGTTCTGCACTGGTTCGAACTAAAGCGAGACGCCGGAACAGCCAGTTGGGTTCGGCATGAGATCGACACCGACAGCGGCGTCGGTACAGACCTCACCGTCGGCGACATCGATGGCGATGGTCTGCTGGACATCGCGATTTCGAACAAGAAAGGAACGTTTGTGTTCCAGCAGCAGCGTCCGTCCGCGAACTGAACAGGGGAGCTCAGCGTTCGAAAATCGGCACGTAGTCGTACGGCAGTTGCAGAGCGATGAGTGCCATGGCTGTCGCGTAGTCGTTTCCAATCCAGGGATCGGTCCAGTGTCCATTGGGATGACGCAACCGGAGCAATTCATCCCGCAAGGCAGGATACCACGTCTTCCAGTTCTGCTCGCCTGCGTGCCAGGTCGCCAGCGAAGAGTAGTAGACCGCGTAGTAATAATATTGCGGGTCACGCGTCGTCCGTGGGCCGGGCACGTATCGCTGCATGTAGCGCAGGCCATCACTCACTACGGGTCCTTCCGTCACTCCCGAGGAGTACAGTGCCACGAGCGCTGCGGCTGAACGGGGCAGCCGACTCTCCGCCGCATCGTTCACTCGGTAGCGGAAGCCGCCATCGGGATTCTGACATCGACGAATGTAATCAACCGCCTTCTGGATCACTTCCTTCGGCACGGAGAGCCCGGCATTGCGGGCAGCGCGCAGGGCCATCACCTGACAAACCGTCACGGAGATATCTGCCTCATCCGGCTTGGGAAAGTACCGCCAGCCCCCTTCGTCGTTCTGGCTGGTGATAATCAGGTCGACCGACCGCCGCAGTTTTCCCCGCAACTCGGGCTGAGTGCTCATCCCATACACTTCCGCGAGGTACAGCACAGCAAACCCATGTCCATACATGGGTCCCTGAGCCTGACTGGCGTCCTCAATAATGAAGCCGTTGGGAGCAGTCCGGTCCAACAGATAGCGTGTACACAGCTGAAGCTCCTCGCGATACAGCCCCGCTTCAGGAGTGCTGCCGGAAGAGAGCATGGCCAGTCCGGCCAGTGCTGTCAGTCCCACGCTGCGTGAGAATTCGGGCTGCGTGCCAAACGCCCCGGTTTGAGGATCCTGTTGCCTGGCCAGCCATTCCAGACTCTGTTGAATGGCAGCTTCCGTCTCGGCAGTAACCAGTTCGGGGCGAGTGGGTGCCTGAGCGAGAGCCAGTTCCGGGCTCAACCACAGGCACACCATCACCAGGCAACTTCGCAGCATTACTGCTCCTGAGGCGTGGCTTCCAGCAGGTCGACAATCTCGCGTGTCAGTTCCGTCAAACCGTGCCCCGTGGCAGAAGAAATCATCCGCACCGGTCGGCCGGTCGATTCCCCCAACAGTTCGGCACAGGCCTCGGCATCAGGGAGTTCGCACTTGGTGACGACAATCAGTTCCGGACGTTCCACAAGCGCCGGATCATACAGTCGCATTTCCTCGCGAATCTGATGGTAGTTCTCGATGGGATCGGTCTGGTCGGTCGGCGCAGGCTCCACCAGATGAACCAGAATCCGGGTTCGCTGGACGTGCTTCAGAAACTCATGGCCCAGTCCCACCCCGGCGTGGGCGCCTTCAATGAGCCCCGGAATGTCGGCCAGCACAAACTGCTTATCATAGCCAACGCGGACCAGTCCAAGGTTGGGATACTTGGTGGTGAAGGGATAGTCAGCAATTTCCGGCGTAGCGCGAGACAGACGACTGAGAAGCGTGCTTTTGCCAGCGTTGGGTTTTCCGATCAGCCCGACATCGGCGATCAGTTTCAGCTCCAGCAGGACTTCACGTTCTTCTCCGGGCGTGCCGTTCTCAAAGTGCCGCGGAGCCCGATCCGTGGACGAGGCAAACCGCTTGTTTCCCCGGCCTCCCTGGCCTCCGGCGGCGATGACGATGGTTTCACCGTGCTCCTTGAGATCCTTGAGTACGAAATCCCCTTCGGCATCGCGAATGATGGTCCCCGGCGGCACCTTGATGACCGTCGAATCGCCCCCTTTGCCGGTCCGCTGTGAGCCCTCTCCCGGGCGTCCGTCTTTCGCCTTCCAGTGTCGGTGACCGACCAAAGCGTACAGACTGCCAACATTGCGGTCCGCTTCGATAATGATGCTGCCGCCGTCGCCGCCATCGCCCCCATCGGGACCGCCGAATGGAATCCGGGCCTCGCGACGAAAGCTGCAGCAGCCATTGCCCCCATCACCGGCTTTGCAGTGAATCACCACACGATCAATAAACATCCAACGCCTCAAACAACACGATTGCAGCACAGCGAATGTGCTGTGAATCTGTATTCTAGCTGGCGGAGGTCGCGTTCAGAAGGGGAGGCGCTGTCGTGAAAGGCCTGAGGGGGTACGCGCCGCGAGAAGAGCTGAGATACTTGGGGCCGGAGACAACGCATCAGGGACGTTTGTTATTCGACTGTTCTCTGAGGAATTTCACCGTCGGGATCTTCTCCAGCGAGTATTCGCCCCCCAGCGGCTCGCGAAGTTCATCGCAACGGGCTCGCATCTGCTGCAGAATCTCCGCATAAGCAGGATCACTGACCAGATTCTTCAATTCCTGCGGATCGGTCTGCAAATCGTGCAGGAATTCCCCTTCCGGAAGGTTCTGGAAGTAGCGGGCATAGACGTATCGCTCACCGCGAACTCCTTCGTATTTGGGGATGGCGGGATGGTCCATCAGGTGCTCACAGAAGAAGTCGTGCCGCCAGTCCTTGACCGTCTCACCACGCACAAACGGTCCAAGGTCGCGTCCCTGATAACCAGCCGGCACCTCGCCAAGAGCCGCGGCGGCAATCGTAGCGGGGACGTCGACGTTCAGAGCCATGGCCTCGCAGAGTTGTCCTCGCTGGGCTTCCGGCACACGCGGGTCAGAGATCACCAGCGGCACTCGCAGGGACTCTTCGAAGTGTGACCATTTGCCCGCGAACCCGCGAGATCCCTGGTAGTAGCCGTTGTCTCCCATGAAGATAATGATCGTGTTTCCCGAAAGTCCTCGATCGCGGACAGCCTCGATCACACGGCCAATGTTGCGATCGAGGCCGGTAATCATGCGGAAGTAGGCTTTGGTGTTGTGCTGGAATTTCTCCGGGGTATCCCAGCGCCAGAACCAGCGTTCGCGATGCATGCCGTTGTGAAAGAACTCAGGGAGTTCCTTCCAGAAGTCGGTTCGCACAAGAGGCTGTGGCATCTCCAGGTCTTCGTACAGTCCATCCTCTTCTTCACACCACGGATAGTGATCGACCTTGTCGCTGTCCTCGGCATGGGCCGCATTAAAGCTGACAGAGAGGCAGAAGGGCTGTCCATTGGGCACGCTCCGAACAAATTCAATCGCCTTGTCCCCTTCCAGATTCGTCACGTGTCGGCGCGTCCCATCAGGCAGGGTCTTCCAGTAGGGATTGCGATTGAGCGGGACAAAACTGTCGAACATGACGTCCGTCATCCCCTGCGTGACACCCACACCAAACTTCCCAACGAAGCCGGTTCGATAGCCTGCCTGCTTGAGCAGCGCGGGGTAAGACTGCCGAGTCAGCTCCGCAGCAATGGGGGGCGTCCCGAAGGTGTACTTGTGCGTCCGCTCCCAACAGCCTGTCAGCAGCGTCGCCCGGCTGGCAGCACAAATTGAAGTGGTCACAAAGGCATTCGTGAACCGTGTCCCCTCTGCGGCCAACTGGTCGATGTTGGGGGTTTTGACAATGGGATGTCCGGCACAGCTGAGGAAATCGGCCCGCTGATCATCCGAGAGAAAGAAGATCACATTGGGGCGATCAGCAGCCGCCACAACCTGGGCGAACAGACACAACAGCAGAATTGGCAGTGAGCGCATCGCAAGTCATCCTTCCGGCATCAACGACAGCTGATTTCGATCCGCCGAGTCTCCCAAGCCAACTACAGCGAGTCAACCAGACGGTCCACCACTGCGGCATTCGCCGCCGGAAAATTGAGACCGCGAAGTTCGGCACGCGGCACCCAGTGAAAGCGGTCGGCAATTGCGGCAGCAGGGTCAACCGGCTCACATCGCACAAACGTTAGCTGCAATCGTCCGTGCGGATATTCGTGCTCAACTTCAGCCAGAATGCCCCGCGCTTCAACGACGAGGCCCGTTTCTTCCCGACACTCGCGAACGGCACATTCGGCAGGCGACTCATTCCCTTCGCACTTGCCACCGGGAAACTCGTGTTTGCCCGCGAGTATGGTGTCGGCTTCGCGAACACCAACCAGGAACTGCCCGTGCTGTTCAACCAGCGCAATTCCAATACGTGTGATCTCGGCCGCCACGGTCGCCCTCTGTTACTTCCTGTGGGCAATCGCCACTACTTCTCTGCTTCGCCGCACTTACGAGACGCGGCGTCCTGAACGGCCTTCACGATCTTGTCGTAGCCGGTGCAGCGGCACAGGTTGCCCGCGAGCTGAAAGCGAATTTCTTCTTCCGAAGGATTGGGCGTTTCCTG